>NZ_JARXXY010000014.1:0-177133 GCF_029893845.1 Micromonospora sp. A200
GGGTCAATCAAGCGGGCGGCCTCGCCGTCGGTCGACGGGGGTCAGACACAGAACGACCTCGCGTCCGGTCACGTCCGAACCTGCTCACGCCGCCGTGGTGGCCGGTGCGAGGGCGCGGATGTGCCCGTCGCGCAGGCCGTAGTAGACGAGGGTGAGCAGCTTGCGGGCCACCGCGACGGTGGCGATGTTGCGTCCACGGCGCTCGGCGATGGCCGCCCGTCGGGAGACCAGCCAGCCGGCGCGGTGCGGGACACTGTGGGCGGCCTCGACCGCGGCCCACCGCACCAGCGTGGAGCCTTGTTTGGTGATCCGTCCCCGGTGCACGACAAGGTCGGACTCGCGGTGCCGTGGGGTCAGCCCGGCCCAGGAGGTCAGCTGCGCCGGGCCGGGGAACCGGTCGACCTCGCCGATCTCGGCGACGAACACCGCCCCCAGCACCGGGCCGACACCGGGGATGGCCTGGATCGCCCTGTAGCCGGCGTGCCCGGAGAGTCTGGCCCGGATCGGCCCGGCGACCGCGTCGATCTCGAAGTCGACCGCCTCGATCAGCCGGCACAGCGAGGACACCCGCCCGCGGTAGGCGCCGTCCAGCGGTGCCCGGGCGAGCAGTTCCCGCCCACCGACACCGAACAGATCCGAGACGGGGATGTGCACGCCCTGCTTGGCCAGCACCGCGTGCACGGATGCCTTCAGGCCGCTGCGCCAGGCGACCAGCTTGGCCCGATATCGCACCAGCTCCCGCAGCTGCCGCACTGCCGGCGGGGCCACATACGCCTCCGGCAGCCTGCCCATCCGCAGCAGATCCGCCAGGTCGGCGGCGTCGCGGGCGTCGTTCTTCACCCGCCGGTAGGCGAACCCCTTTACCCCCAACGGATGCGCCAAATGCACCCGGGCACCGGCTGCGGTCAGCACGTCCACCGCCCAGTACCAGCCGTAGGTGGCTTCCAGGACCACCTCCGGGTCGGGGCCGGCTTTGGCGATCTCCAGCCCGAGCGCGACCGGGTCGTTGTCGATCCGCACCGTGTCGAGTTTCTCGCCCGTCTCGGTCATCCGCACGATCACCGAACGGCGCCGGTGCAGATCGATACCCACGATCTGCCGGCCGTCGTACTCTGCCTGCATGAGCGGCCTCCTTCGTCGTGAGACGTGAGCACCCCGAGCATCCCGCCCGGGACCCACGAGGAGCGAGGCCCCGCTCCTTCATGCCATCAAGCGGCGACGGTTCACGATGCGAAATTCGGTCGGGGCGAGGGTCCCAGCGGGCAACTTCAGACGGAATGAAGCAATGGCTGGCGCGGTCGTGGGCAGTCCGTGTATAGAGCATCTCGCCGCCCGGGATCATGCGGTACGCCGTGATTGCACGGATCGGCTGCTCGCATGCCAGGTTCAGCACCGCCAATGGCCAGGATAAAGATCGATCCCCGCCGGCGCTGTGGAGCGATGGACCGGTTCCCTCGGGTCGCGCAAGCAGAGCCAACCGCTGCCTTCGATGCAGCCTCTCGACTCCATCCCAATCATCGATCTCGATCGGCATCATCGGATCGTCGAAGCCCGACAAGGTCCAGCCTCGTCGCAAGTCGGTCAGGGGGATGTGGCCGCTAATGTCCACGACCACCGCCTCAACCGGCTGCTTCACCCTGTCGGCAAGGTGGGTTGCAACACGGCGGGCAAGACGGTCCGGCGGATCCTGCACGAACGCGGTGTGTCCTGGCAGGCCAGCAAGACGTGGAAGGCCAGCAACGACCCCGACTTCACCGCCAAGATGCGCCGGATCCTGGACCTCTACGACCACCCGCCGGCCGACGGCCGGGTGATCTGCGTGGACGAGTTCGGGCCGTTGAACCTGCAACCCCGCCCCGGCCGGGCCTGGCGCCCGAAGGGTCAGCCGGTGCGGCTGCGTGCCACCTACACCCGTGACCAAGGGGTGCGGCACATGATCGCCGCCCTCGACCTGGCCAGCGGGAAGCTGCACTACCGCATCCGCGACCGCAAACGCTGGCGGGAGTTCCTCAGCTTCCTGAAGACCCTGCGCCGCCGCTGGCCCGACCAGCATCTCTACCTGATTCTGGACAACTTCTCCCCGCACAAGCACCCCGAGGTCCGCGCCTGGTGCGCCGCAAACCGCGTCGACCTGGTGTTCCTGCCGACCTACGCGTCCTGGCTGAACTGGATCGAGGCCGAGTTCGCCGCAGTGCGGTACTTCGCCCTCAACGGCACCGACCACCGCAGCCACGCCGAGCAGGACGCCGCAATCGGCGACTACATCCGCTGGCGCAACCAGCGAGCCCGACCAAAATCCGGATTTGCGATCAACTCCAAGATCCGGCACCCGGATTACCCGATCAAGGCTGCATGACGAGGCACTAGTTGCGGACGGAACCTGGCACGGACTCGAGGACTATCTGCACGCGGATGTCCGCAAGCGGGCCGCGATCTCCTACATCGGACCAGCTGCCGCAGAGCTTCTCGACCTGGTGGGCGACGACATGATCGTCGTTGACGGGTCCGACGCCGCCTTGCAAGCCGGACAGGTTGACCCGACCACGATCAGCCGATGGCACAAAGCCGGTGTCGACGTCCGTACGTTACCGAACCTGCACGCGAAGATGATCCACCTCGAGGGCGGCGAGACGTACGTCGTCATCGGCTCAGCCAACGCCTCCGCCCGCTCCCGTGACTTGCTAAGGGAAGCCGCAGTCCTCACCGACGATGAAGGGCTGTGTACACAGGTGGCCGAGCAGTTGGATGTCTGGTGGGCCGAAAGTGACCCAATCGATCAGACGTGGCTGAAACGGGCTCGCGAGCTCTACCGTCCCCCGGCCCATGTACCGGCCCAACGCCGGACCGCGCCGCAGCCTCGCCGCTTGTGGGTCGGGATCGGCATTACCGACGCGGCCCTGATCCCACCGAAGGCCGCCGCCGCCCGCGAGAACCTCGAACAGCGCTACGGGCGCGGGGTAGTCGACTCATGGGTCATGAATCCCGGAGACGAGCGCGCGGTGCGACCGGGAGACGAGGTTGTACTGGTTCAGGCCGGCCCTCTCCGTCAACAACCGCGCAGGAACTCGCCCGCCAGCCCGCCAGCAATCGTGGCTCGTGTCGTCCTGGACGAGACTGGCCCAACCGCCTTGCTGGTCTGGCCGCAGGGCGCCGAGGACGGCCTCGAACCGCGAACCTACGAGCAGCTGCTGGATGCGGTCGATCAGGTTGGCGGGGAGATCGACTGGGACAAGCCGTTCCCGGCGCGTTCGCCTGCGGCGGAGGCTATCCGAACGCTGTGGGGACAGCGGGCGGCACGATCTGCACGGCATTGAGGGCGTTACGGCCGTTGTGCCGTCCGCCCTCAGGCCCACGCAGGAGGGGGTGGCGCGCGCCGACCGCCTGCAGGGCTGTTAGCCGAGCTGCCCGTCCTGATCCCGTCGAGTATCGAGGGCTATCGCGGCAGTACTGTGCGCGCCATGATCCGCAAAGCCATGATCGTAATGCCCCTTTGCCTGCTCTCCCTCACTGCTTGTAGCAGCAACGCCGACAAGCCGGAAGCCGCTCCGTCCTCGACATCGCCAGCTCCTGCCGTCAGCACGGCGTCGGATGCGGCGGCCAGCCCGACCGCTCAGGCCGCCAGCGAGGAGGCGGAGCTTCGCCAGGCGGTAGTGGCGTACTCGGACGCCTTCCTCGACGCGAAGCCTACGGTCGGCTACGAACTGTTCTCGGCCAGATGCAAGGAACGCGTGAGCCTCAGCGAGTTCACCGGCATGCTGACGGCCGCCAAGCAGATGTACGGCAAGGCGATGCCAATCAAGACCTTCGAGGCGCAGATCTCAGGTGAGATGGCCCGAGTGACCTACACCTATGACGTGCCTGCCCTGAACCAGAACAAGGAGCCGTGGGTGCGGGAAGACGGCAAGTGGAAGCAGGACGACTGCTGAGCCTTGCATCAAGTTCGTCGCCATCCCGCAGCGCGAGGCTGTTCTTCTCGAGCTGGGGCGCCTATGTGTTCGCTGCGGCGTTCGCCGGCCTGCTGGCCGCGTTCATCCAGGCTGATGCCAGCCTCCGTGGTGCGATCGACTGGGCCGCCGGCGGCGGCATCTACGGGTTGTTCGTTGGTTGGGTGCTGGCCATCGTCGTCTTCGCCTCCCGGCACTGACCCCCGTACCGGCCAGCGTGGTCACCCGGCGTGGCCTCACCGACTGAGGGCAGTCTCAGGAGAGAGTAGGCCGTAGCCGTTGAGCGCCGGCTGGCCGCCGAGACGGGCGTAGAACACCCTCGCGTCGCCGGGGATCTCGCCGCGGGTCACCACGTCGATCAGGCCGGCCATGGACTTCCCCTCGTAGACCGGGTCGGTGATCATGCCTTCGGGCGGCGAGCCGCATCGCGTCGAGGATCGCCTCGTTGGGGGAATGCCGTTGCCCTTGCCCTGGGTCTCCCGACTTCAGCTACCTGACGGCGTCCGCGTTGACCGTCGCCAGCGACGTTAGGCGTGTTGCTGCAGGTTCTCCGGTTCGGCTGTTCCTACCAGGCCATCGCCGATACGACCTGTTCAGCGACCACGATCCGGGACCGCCGTGACGAGTGGATCAAAGCCGGGGTGTTCACCCAGCTGAAACAGGTCGCACTGGATGCCTACGACCGGATCGTGGGTCTGCTACTGGCCGACGTCTCCGTGGACGGGTGCATCACGAAGGCCCCTGGCGGTGGCCAGTGCGCCGGACCGTCACCCGTTGACCGACGCAAGCAGGGCATGAAACGGTCCGTGCTGGTCGAGGGTTACGGCATCCCACTGGGTCGCGTGCTGGCCGGAGCCAACCGCCACGACTCACCGCTGCTGGCACCGACCCTGGGACCGGCTCAACGATCTCGGGCCGCTACCGGACGCCATCACCGTGCATTTGGACGCCGGCTACGACTCCGGCAAGACCCGGGACCTACTTGCCGAACGCGGCCTGCACGCCGAGATCGCTCACAAGGGCGACAAAGCACCGATCCAAGCCAGCCAGAGATGGCATGTGGAATACACCAACGCCTGGCACAACGCGTTCAACCGGCTGCAACGCTGCTACGAACGCGTCAAGCGCGTCATCAACGCGTTCTTCGACCTCGCCGACACCATCATCACCCTGCGTAGCCTCATCCGGAAAGCCTGGACCACCACCGCTGGGACAACCGCCCGAACAAACGGCCATGATCATCCACCAATCCGCGCGACCTCTTAATGCAACAGCGCCAGTGGGAGCGCTGCACGAGGTCGACGGCAAGTTGTTCCTCGGCCCGCCCAAGACCAGCGACTCCGTGCGCCGCATCCGGCTGCCCGCTTTCCTGGTCAACCTGCTCGCCACCGGCCTGGCCGAACACCACCACCCGATCGTGTCCTCGGCGCATGCGGCAAACACCAACGCCGATCCAACTTCAACCGCGGGACTGGCCAGTGACCGCGCCGCGGCCCGATGACCAATCCCCAACACCCACCACAATTCTCCGCCGCGATGGCGATCACTGCCTATGGCGCCCCTCGCATCCAAGGGCGAGCGCTACCCTTCCACCGCTCGCTCGAGCGCCACGACATGAGCCGCGGTCTACCGTCGTGACACCCATGAACAAAGCCGGAGAGGCCATCACGATGAGCAAGCCCATCGATTACGACGCGCCGCGCCGACCCGCCGTTGAGGTTGAAGACGACAGCCTCGAGGAACTCAAGGCGCGCGGCGCGGCGTCGCAGTCAGCAAGAGTCGACCTCGACGAGGCCGAGGCTGCCGAGAACTTCGAGTTGCCCGGTGCGGACCTGTCCGGCGAGGAACTGACCGTGGCGGTCGTGCCGATGCAGCCGGACGAGTTTCGATGCGCGCGCTGCTTCCTGGTGCACCACCGCGGTCAGCGCGCCGCGCAGCCCGACGGCCGGGACGTATGCCAGGAGTGCTCCTGACGTCCACTGTCAGGGCACCATTTCCCGTCACTCGGGACGACCACCCAGCCATGCGCCGGCGAGGATCTCCGCAGACGCCCGACTCGGACAGGGGTGTAGCTTCGATCGACCTGCGATGCCGCCGGTCGGCGCCTCTACCTCCCATCGCTGGCCGTCGGTGCGGATGTAGACGTCGCGACGCCCCCGCGGACTTCGGTCCCCGTTCCACCAGTGACGCTCGATTCTCACCTGCTGACCGTATAGCAGTGTGCGGAAAGACGAACCATAATGATCTTGGGAAGACGGTCGGTGTGATCGGGAAACCCACGAATTGTGGACGAGAGATGGGAGACCTGACCGGGCTGGCGCAGGACGCATCCGCGGAGCACCGCCTTCGCGACGCCACGTATGCCTGTTCTGAGCGGATGACCGGCGAGCGCATCCACGGACCGATCGAAGCGATTCAACCGCGCGCCGACGGCGACCACATTCGACCGCCTCGGCGGGCGTACCTCCCAGCCATCCAGTCAGACCCCAAGCAGGTCATGTCATGAGCTGTTCGACTCTCATCGCCGACGCCGAGACGGGCGGCGCCTACACCGTGCGCAGTTGCACTGGGCGACCACCCCGACCGGGGGCACGATGGGTGCGGCGGTCGCGGGTCGCGGCAGCACCCTCGACGGGGACATGTTGATCGGGATGGCCGACGCGACAATGTATGTGGGCAAGGCCGAGCGGCGGTCCACCGCCACCGCCCCATCCGCTGGTCCAGTCGTGGAGACGTGCTGATCCACCTGCACAGGACGTCGGTACCTGCGACGCGTCGAACCGACGCGCGTGGTAGCCCTTACCGACTGGGCTCCGTGGCGTCGTGATGCCTAACGAGCGGGCGATGGGCGCGATCGTCGGCTTCCGGGTCGGCGTCACCCTCGACACGGAACGGGGTGCGCAGGCGGGTCATCTCAGCCGAACTTACGTCAACGCCAGGTGTGTGGTCGAAAGGCGCATCTGCTCCCGGTGCTTCACGGAACAAATTCGAGTCATGCGCGGTTACATCAGTCAAGAACTGCTCCAAGTTTGCGCGCCAACGCGCAACCCACCCGCTCGCAAGATACAAGCCGGGTGCGGAAAATGAGCGGGGCGGATCCGGCCGCTCGCCGGGGGCGTTGGATTTCGCTCGGCCCGTCGAACCCTAACCCAAAAAAGCCATCGTGTACGGCCTGGGCCGGGGCGCGGGTAGATTGATCAACCAGTCCGCCGGTTCCGACCACGGCCTGCATCTGATGTCGACCACCACGCGCCGCGACCAATCGGTCAGCGCCGTGCAGGGCGACCCCTTCCACGTTCGGAGACTCCCATGGCGGCACGCCGCCCCAGCAAGACACCCCTTGTCACACCCACCTCCTTCGCCGACCTCGGCGTGCCCGGCCGCCTGGTCGCCGCGCTCGAGCAGGCGGGCATCAGCACGCCATTCCCGATCCAGGCCGCGACGCTCCCGGATTCACTCGCCGGCCGCGACGTGCTGGGTCGTGGCAGGACGGGATCGGGCAAGACATACGCCTTCGCTCTCCCGGTCCTCGCCCGGCTCTCGGCCGCCACGTCTCCGCGGCTGCCCGGCCGCCCGCGGTCGCTCATCCTGGCGCCCACTCGCGAGTTGGCGACCCAGATCGAAGCGACGATCGCACCGCTGGCCACCGCGCTGTCGCTGCGGACCCTGACGATCTTCGGTGGGGTGAGCGCGCGGCCACAGGTCGGTGCACTGCGTGCCGGGGTCGATATCCTCATCGCCTGTCCCGGCCGGCTCGCCGACCACGTTTCGACCGGCCACGCGATCCTCGACGCCGTCGAGGTCACGGTGCTCGACGAGGCGGACCACATGGCCGACCTGGGCTTCCTGCCGGTCGTACGGCGACTCCTCGACAAGACACCGCCCCGCTCCCAGCGGCTGCTGTTCTCGGCGACGCTCGACGCGGGCGTCGACGTCCTCGTGCGGCGGTACCTCTCCAACCCAATCACCCACAGCGTCGACTCGGCGATGTCCCCGGTCGCCGCGATGACCCACCACGTGCTCCGCGTGCGTCACGATGATCGGCTCCCCGTCCTGATCGACCTGACGGCCGCCCCGGGGCGCACGCTCGTATTCACCCGCACCAAGCGGGGCGCCAAGAAGCTGACCAGTCAACTGGTCGCCTCGGGCGTGCCCGCCGTCGAGCTGCACGGCAACCTGGCGCAAAACGCCCGAACCCGCAATCTGGCGGCGTTCTCCGCCGGCGACGCCCGCACACTTGTCGCGACCGACATCGCGGCGCGCGGTATCCACGTCGACGATGTGGCTCTCGTGATCCACGCCGACCCGCCGGCCGAGCACAAGGCATACCTGCACCGCTCGGGGCGGACCGCGCGTGCCGGAGCGAGCGGCACCGTCGTCACCCTGATGACCGACGACCAGGTCACCGACGTGCGCGACCTCACCCGCCAGGCCGGCATCAACCCGACGATTACCCGGCTTGGGCCCGGTGACTCGCTGCTCACCGAACTCGCCCCGGGCGAGCGCCACTTCGTGACGCCTCCCGCAGCGACGACGGCGCCGCATCACCGACGAGGCCACAGCGCCACGCGGCGCCCGGATCCGCGCATGGCGACGGGCGGATCGACCGCCAGCGCAGCGCGCGGGACAGGCTCGGAAAGTCGTCGGGCGAGTGCCGCGGAAACCACGTCCGCGCCGCGGGGCGTCGCGGCGTTCTCTTCCGGCACACGGGTTGGTAGCCGGCGCGGTCAGCGCTGACAGCGAAGACACCGCCCGGGCGGCGCGCCGTGCTAGCCTCACCGGGTTGCAGCCTTCGGTTTGTCGCATACTTTGCCAGCGCCTGGTGGGTACCTAACCCGCCAGGCGCTCTTTGTTCTGCCGGTTCTTCCGGACCAGCAGCGGCGACAACCGAGGGCCCGTACATGGCTCCATCAGCTACTCAGAGGAGAAGACATGGCATTCGGCACAGTCAAGTGGTTCAACGCGGACAAGGGCTTCGGCTTCATCGCGCAGGATGGTGGCGGCCCTGACGTCTTCGCCCACTTCTCCGCCATCTCATCGAACGGGTTCCGCAGTCTGGACGAGAACCAGCGGGTCGAGTTCGACGTCGAGCAGGGCCAGAAGGGCCTTCAGGCCGCCAACATCCGTCTGGTCTGACGTTGACTCCGCCAAGCCGTGGCGACGAGGCCTCGCCCGTCGCCCCGGCGGTGGCTGAGACCACGGACCGACGAATGCCGATCCGTTCCGACACCGCGGTCCTGCCCGGCCTCGAACCGCTGGTGCTGCACGCGCTGTCAGCCCCCGAGTGGCGCGGCCGGGACCGCCAGCATCGACCGGCTCCGGCTGGGGCCCTGGTGCCAGAGGTGCGACTGGTCATAGCCGAGGACGCGATCGTCCTCTGGGCCCGGCTCAAAGCCGAGGCGGGGCACGTCCTCCCGCCGCCGTTCTGGGTGTCGGCTTGGACCGGCGGGCAGAGTCACACGCGTTACATCCTCGATCACCCGGACACCGTCGCCGGTCGCCATGTCCTCGACGTCGCAACCGGCTCCCGACTGGTCGCTATCGCCGCGGTGCCCAACGCAATGCCGATCCCGGTGTTCCCACCACAGCCGCAGCGACTTCGACTGCCCGTAGGCCTCGTCCATCGTCACCCACCCCACCGGCACTTCGGCGTCCAGGGCACGAGCCAGCATCTGGCGGGCCATCTGCACCTTGGTGGCGAACTCGACCTCGTCCGGGATCCCGGCCGCCCGACACCGGTCCCGGTCATCGGTCCACGACGCCGGGAGGTAGAGCTGCCGGTCGATCAACGCGCGGCCCTCCGCCGAGCGGTAGGCCACGAACACCCCGACCTGGCAGTTCTCGGTCCGTCCTGCGGTGCCGGAGTACTGGCGTTGCACCCCGGCCGACCGCGTGCCCTTCTTCAGAAACCCGGTGTCGTCGACGATCAGCACACCCGCCGGATCGCCGAGGTGCTCGACCACGTAGTCCCGCACATCGTCACGGACCGCCTCGACGTCCCAGTCCGCCCACCGCAACAGCCGCTGCATCCCGTCCGGCGACACATCCCCGGCCTGCTCAGCCAGGGTCCAGCCGTTCTTGCGGCCCAGGCCCGAGACCAGCCCGCACAGGTACTGACGCACCCGCCGCCGCGGCTCCGACCGGCGAAATCGAGGCCCGATCCGCGCGTGCAACCGGGCCAACTCCCCGTGCCACCGGTCAACATCAACATCTGTCACAGGCAGACCAACGAACGCGAGCCGAACCCGGTTTGCTTACTGCCGTTGCAGTACTAGCCGAGCGGGTACGGAAGGACCAATCGCAGCCATACGTGTTCGCCGATCTCCGCCCAGACGAGCTCGACCCGCAAAAGATCATGCTCGTGGTGCAGAACCTCGGCGCAACGGTCGCCCGAAACGTCCGCGTCACGTTCGACCCGCCGCTGACTTCCGTGGCAAGCCTGACTTCGCCGAAACGGTGGAGGTACTCCACCGTCCAATCTCGGCGCTGCCGCCCCGCCGCAAGATCCAGTGGTTCTTCGACATCGGCTTCCGGATCTTCCAAGAACCGGAGACGCCCCGCCGCTACACCGCAACGATCACGACGGACGGCCCCTTCGGGCCAGTCGAGGAGCTGATCTACGTGATCGACCTCAACGAACTGCGCCAGGCGGACGCAGCCGCGCCGGTGCCAAAGCGAATCGCGGACGAGCTGCGGAAAGCGCGGGAGGCGCTGGAGAAGGTCGCCAGCTACCAATCGCAGATCGCCTCGAACTCTCAATCTGCGGCGCAGGCGGTACCCGCGCAATCCCGAGCGCGCCTACGCCCCTGGCCTGCTGCCCGGCCCCGGCGCCGCTCAGCGGGCCGCTGAGCGGGGCTGGGGTTTCTCCTGCGGGGGACCCCGGAGGCTCTCGTCGAGATTTCGGCCTTCGTCCCCAAGGGCTACTCGTCGTCTTTGCTCTCAGGCGGATCTGCCAGTCTCCAGATGAACTGCGGTATGCGAGCGCCCCCCCACAGCGCCACGCCGTATGTAGCGAGGGAACGTCACCGCCACACACGTCTTGCCCGTTCGACTAGCTCAGTTCGGCCTTGACCACGTCATAGAGCCGGGACCGTAGGCGGTCGAACGCATCGTGTTCGGGTAGGACACCCTTGGCATCCTGCACGACGTAATCCTGGAAGCTACCCATACCTCCCCGGTACATCTTCAGGATGTTGTTCAGCACGGCCTCACGTGCCGACTTGTCCCCATGGGCGTCGTCGAGGGCGCTCGCGAACCGCCGCATCCCTTCGCAAACCGGCCCCCCGCTAGGGGCCGCAAGCGCCAGCTCGGATATTTCCAACAAAATCGTCCGAACAGGATCAGGGTCTAGTTCGTGAGGGGTCACGAGTCCACCACCTTTGCTCCGGGATTCTTCCAAGGCTCCACCAGGGCGTAACCAACGAGAGGCACCCACGCCGGAGTTTCAGCCATGGCGGGACGCTATCGCAGCGTGCGTCCGGCGGCTCGTCGGACCCGCGGCGGCTCGTTGGGGCGCTGGGGGGGGGTAACCCGGCCGGGGGGAGATTCCCCGGCCGGACAGCAGAGTCCGCGCCTCCCCCCTCCCCTCCGTGCTCGCGTGCTCACGCGAGCGCGAGTGATCGATGAGTTGTTCTCATCGATCAACTTCTCATCATCGACTCGATCACTTCCGACTTGATCGACATCGACATCGTGATGGTGCTGGTCGACGTGGTGTAGGTGGTGGGTGCACTGGTGCTGTGCCACCACCCTGCCCTCAGGAGTGGGGGTGCCGGGCGACCTGGTGTCTGTGGTCCTGGTGCCGGTGGTGGTGGTCCGGTCGGCCCGGTGGCCCGGGTGGTCGGGTGCCGGTGGTCACCGGGATCACCGGGATTACCACGGGCTCTACGGAGAGGGGTAGGCCCTTTCGAAACTCCACCCCCGTTGGGGTCGCGTCGGCACCCTAGTTTTTGATCATGGGGTGGCTTCGCGTCGGCCCCCTGAAATTCGGCGAGGAGGCCGTTCTCGGGATGATCCTCTTCGTCTTGATCCTGGGCAGAGCGTCGCCCGTCCAGCCGGGCAGCTCCTCCTTTCCAATTACGACAGAGGCTCGATGAGCAGAGGCGCTCGCATTGGTCCGCCGGCCTGGACTTGCTCTACGACGCGATCAAGCGCCGGAACGAGGCCGTGCACCGACCCGTGGAAGTTGGCTCGTCGTGGGCGCCCTACAGCACTGGCGATGGCGGCGAATGGGTGCCGGTCATCACCCTGATGTGCGACCAGGAGTACGACGAGCAGAACCTACGCAAAGATCTTGCCTTGCAGCATCGCGCGACATGCGAAGCGGTGCGGCTGCTCCGGTCCCTTGACCTGTGAATTACGAGATCAAGTTGCCCATCTCGCCTACCTGGCCAAGTGTTGGTTGAGCTGCGGATCTACCTTCCGACATCTCTCACTGGCGGTGGTGGCGGTTCGGCGTCTTGAGGACTGGATGAGGACTGGAGGATCTTGGCGGAGGGGCGCTGTCCTTCCGATCTATAGGAGTAGGCCGGGCAACTCGCGGAGGTGGCTGGTGGGGCGATCTGCCGATGGAACCCCGATCCCTCGCCGCTGCAACGGCACGGTGATTCTTCACGAGGACGACGCAACGCACTGCAGCAGCGCCGGTTGCCCCGGTACCGAGTGGGGGCATGGCGACATCGATGCGTGCCGGGCAGATCAGTGCGCGCACTGCCCATCCGGCCCCGACTGGAGCGACTCCTTGTAGGGCTGGCGCGGTTTAGAAGTGTGGACACGGCCGGAACGTGCGGGGTGCTGACCTGGCTTGACCTGCGTCGCCATGCCGGCCGCCACGTCCAGGAGCTGACCGCCGTTGACCCTCGGCATCCGTGCCAACGGGCACGCAACGGGCAGGGCGACCGACGGATTATGAGATCAAGTTGCCCACCCCCGATCACCTGCACGTACCGAGGTCTAGCAGCGGAAAGGGCTTCCGACATCTCACACCGCTCCCCGCCGTTCGTCGCCCTCTTGCGGACTGGATGCGGACTGCCGGGCACACGTGAGGCAGGGGCTGCCCGACTTGGCCCGCAAGCTACAGAGGCTCACCGGCCAACTGCCGTTTCGACTCCTCGAAGAGCATGGAACGCAGGCGGTCGAGTTGCCGCTGCTCAGGCAAGACTGCACCGTCTCGCTGCAGGACAATGTCCTGGAAGCCGCCCATCCCTTGGCGGTACAGGCCGAGGATGTCCCGGATCACTCCCTGTCGTAGATCACGATCTGTGCCTGCTTCCTCCAGCCGCTGAACGAACCTGGCCGCACTCCTGCTCCACTCGGGCTCGTCGGTCCGCAGCACATCGCTGACCTGTAGGAGGAGGCTGTGCATTCTGTCCGCGTTGTTTTCCACGGTGGCAGCTTTCCAGGCCCCACCGGTTGGACGGAAGCGCCGGGCGACCCTTGCCTTGCAAAGATCAAGCGCCCTGTCGGCGGGCGCCGGTCAGGATCGCTGACCTGCACGGCTTGTCGGTTGATGCTGGCCTTTCCCGCCGTTCGTCGGTTGGCTTGGCTGTACGGATCGCTGTACAGCGCGTCTAGATCGCGTTGTCGTCCTGCCACGTCACCCCCGACCACCTATCCAGGCTGGCGAGGAAGTGGGTCACGATCGGCACGACGTGGCAGACCTCGACGGTGTCACGGTCGGCGTACCGATCCACCTGGCCGTTGGCCAAGACGTACTCTCCGGACCGTTCCGGCGATGCCTCCGGGTCGATGGCGTGGAAGCCGGCGTCTCCGGACTCCGCCAGCCGCAGCACCATCGCACGCTTGCCACCGATGACGATGCCGAGGATGCGGCCCTGATGGTGCTCTAGCCAAATCTCGCCATGGCTCGCGGAGATCGCCCTCCGGACGGCGGACAGCATCTGCTCATCTACTGGGCCCTCCAGCGTGGTCCGGCCCGCGTGCAGCACCCAAACACCCACTCCCTCAGCCAAGACACACGCTAGAACAGACGTTGATGTCAGGCTTCCTCCGGGCCGGCCGCACCGTCAGTTTGGAAGAGCGCGCTCAATCGGTCGTGATGCCCGAAATGCCTGCGGCCGGCGCAGAGCTAGGTGCCCCTCGTGCCCGCTCATGACCGCTTCGCCTCGCGGCTACTGGCCCGTGGATGGCCCGGCTCAACACCGCCCCTGCAAGGTCACGACCCCCATCCCCAACATCCGCGATTGCTGCTGGCTCGTATCCTCCGGGTCATGGCCGATGATCCACCCAGCTCGCGCCCGCCAATCGGACGCATGCCGCGCACGCTGATCGCGGCGCTGCTTGTGCTCGGGGTAACGGTGCCGTCCTTCATCATCCGCGAGCTGATCGAGGCCAAGATGGGAAGCGGTCCCTTGGCCGACTTCGGCTGGATAGCAGTTCCGGTAGCGGTGACGGCCTGGCTCGCGCCCCGTGCGTCCTACCGCCGGCGGGATGCGCTGTTGTGGTTGATTGGCCCTGGCGTCTACATCTTCGCCGTGATCGCCTGGCGGCTGGCCTTCTTGCCGTACCGCGATTGGACGCCTCGACCCGATGAGGCATCTCGCGTGCGCTGGCTTCGCGACCCCCACCACGCCGGAATGTGGTACCTGCCTCGGGCAGCGAAGTAGGTGGGGTCGGTCGCCCGGCTGATCTCTGAGGTGTCGGCGACGCGTGAAGACTGGCCCCCCGACGGCGGGCGGGTTCCAGTACTTGTCGCAACACACCTGATCATGTGAGGCGTGTTGATGGGACGACGAGGACGTAAGCGCCGGCTCGAGCTGGAGACGGAGTACTGGCGGCTGCTGCAGTCGGGTGTGGGGACGTTCGAGGCTTGCCGCATCGTCGGGATTGGCCGCAAGACCGGCTATCGATGGCGCGCGGAGAACGGCGGGGTGCCCCCGGGCCCGGTTGGCGGAGGACGTTCGATCGGGCCGGTACCTCTCACTGTTGGAGCGGCAACGAATCGCCACCCTTCGCAGGCAGGGGTTGACGATCCGGGCGATCGCTGAGCAGTTAGGCAGGGCGCCATCGACAGTCAGCCGTGAGCTACGGCGCAACGTCCGACCCCACGACAACGGCGTCTACGACGGCGACCTGGCGCACGCGCGGGCGCGGCAGCGAGCCCGCCGTCCGCGGCAGGGGCGGCTACTTGCTGACGCCGGTCTGCGCGCCGTGGTTCAGGCCAAGCTCGAGGAGGATTGGAGTCGGCAGCAGATCGCCGCCTGGTTGCGGCAGGCTTACCCTGGCACCAAGGCGCGGAGATGGCATATCACCAGCAGATCGCACCGCTGCTCAAGGACGGGGTGTTCTTCGCCCATCCCGGCCGGCCGTGGCAGCGCGGCACAAACGAGAACACCAACGGCCTGCTGCGTCAGTACTTTCCCAAACGCACTGACCTATCCCAGCACACGGCTGCCGATCTCCGCGCCGTCGAGCAACGCCTCAACAACCGGCCCCGCAAGATCCTCGGCTGGCGAACCCCGGCCGACATCTTTCAGACGGCTCTGGCACTCTAATGATCGTCACCGTTGCGACGACCGCTCGAATCCGCCTGTCGCCGATGATGACGTCGCGAAGGACGCCGCCACCCAACGCGGTGACTTCCGCCAAGATCAGAATTCCGACGGCATCGAACCCTTTTGAATGGCGGTCAAGGCACCGGACATCGCGAACACGAACAAGCCGACCAGTTCAAGGACACCCACCACGGTAAGACTTGACATGCCACCAGTGTCGCGACCGGCGCCGAGCCAGGTTTCGCCTGCTCCGGGTCAGCGCTCCGGGCCGAGGTGGGTGCGCTCGCCGTCGTGGTCGAGGATGCACAGCACCTCGGCCGGTCCGCGGTCCGCGCCGAACGCGTGCGGCACCATCGTGGAGAACTCGGCGGCCTCGCCCGCCTCGACCCGGATGGTCCGCTCGCCGAGTTGCAACACCACGGTCCCGGAGAGCACGGTGAACCAGTCGCGCCCCGGGTGCACCCGCAGATCCGCCGGGATCGGCCGGGTGATCCGCAGCTTGGCGACCGTCATCCGGGGCGCGGCGTCGCCCTGGGACAGCAGCCACGTGGTGATGCCCCGCTCCGGCTCGTGGTGTGGCCGGATCACCACGTCGTCGTCCCCGCCCGCCTCGACCAGCTGGTCGAGCGTGATGCCCAGCGCCCGGGCGATCGGGGTGAGCTGGTCGAGCGCGATGCGCCGGTGGCCGGTCTCGATTCGGCTTAGCGTGGACGGGCTCAGATAGCTGCGCGCCGCCAGCTCGTCCAGCGACCACCCGCGGGCCGTCCGCAATCCGCGGATGCGCTGCCGGACGAGGGCGTCCAGATCTCCGTCTTGCTTCATACGCAAGACCTTATGCCGTCGGCGCATGACCGGCGTACGGTCGGCGCATGGCACACACGCACCTGGGCGAGATGCTCGAACTCGACGCCGCCGTCCTGCACGAGTATTACGCCGAACTGATCGGCTGGGTCGGCGCACGGCTGCCGGACCGGCCGCACATCGTCGACCTCGGCGCGGGCACAGGCGTCGGCAGCCGATCGCTGGCCCGCCACCTGCCCGCCGCCCGGGTCACCGCCGTCGACGTCGACGAGGAGATGCTCGCTCACCTGCGGCACAAGGCGGACGAGGAGGGCCTGGGGGACCGGATCCGGACCGTACGCGCGGATCTGGACCAGCCCTGGCCGCAGCTCGAGCCGGCCGACCTGATCTGGGCATCCGCGTCCCTGCACCACATCAGTGACCCGGACACGGCGCTGGCCCGGGCGCACGAGCTGACCCGCCCCGGCGGCCTGTTCGCCGTGGTCGAACTCGACTCGTTCCCGCGCTTCCTGAACGACCCGGCCGGCGCCGCGCTGGAGGAGCGGTGCCAGGCCCTGCTCGACGCGAAGCGCCTCGAACACGGCCTGCACATGGGCGAGGCGTGGGGCGAGCGGCTGGCCGGCGCGGGCTACACCGTCGAGGCGGAGCGCCACTTCGACCTCGTCCTGCGGCCGCCGCTGCCCGCCGCGACCGGCCGCTACGCGGAGATCTCGCTGGGCCGCATCCGCCACGGCCTGGAGGACCGCCTCCCGGCCGAGGACCTGGCCGCCCTGGAGCAGCTGGCCGCCGACCTTCCGCACCGCACCGACTTCACGGTGCGCACGGAGCGTACGGTCTGGCTGGCCCGTCGCCGCAGCTAGCTAGGCCGCCTACGGGGTCGGCCTGATCGTTGCCTGGGGGTCATCCCTGAAGAGGCGGGGCCGTGTCAAGCGCGGACGCTGGACCGGTTGTGACCGGTTTATGGCTGATTTCCGGATCGGTGCGGGCAGACGTCGGTGAGGGGTCGGGGTCCAGGCTCGACCTTTAGGTCGACCCGCGTAGCGGGCGTGGCCCTGACGCCGATCCCGAGGCGATCGCACGATGGCGGCGCCGGGAGCAGGCTATGGGGTTGTGCGGGCCGTGTTCTCCAAGGTCCTGAATGGACGGGGCATGCCGGTTGTGATCCGGTTGCCGGTCATCCCTTCGCCGCTGTGCGCGGCATGGAGTGGTGCGGCCACAGCCAGGGCCGGGTCAATCAAGTAACGCTCGACCGCGTCCCGTGTTCGGGAGGGTCAGACCCCCAGCGACCTCGGGTCCTGGCTGTGTCCGGATCAGGCTCACGCCGGTCGGGTGCTCAGGGCGCGGATATGCCCGTCGCGCAGCCCGTAGAACACCAGCGTGAGAAGTTTTCGGCCGGCGGCGACCTTGCCAATGTTCGATCCCCGGCGGGCGCCGACTCGGATCCGGGTCGCGCCGACCGGGCCGCGGCTGAGCCGTTGCACCGCCTCGATCGCAGCCCAGCGCAGCAGCGGACTGCCTTGTTTGGTGATCTGGCCCCGGCGCACGGTGGTGTCGGATTCCCGGTGGCGTGGGGTCAGCCCGGCCCAGGAGCACAGCTGCTGCGGGCGGTGGAAACGGCTGACATCACCGATCTCGGCAACGAAGATCGCCGCCAACACCGGGCCGACGCCGTCGATGGCCTGCACGGCACGGTATCCCGGATGCGCGGCGAGTTTCTGTCCGGGTCGGGATGCAGCCCGCCGGGCCGCTGGCGCGCCATCAGCGTGTGGCCGAGCGGCTCCAGTCGCTTCGCGGAGTCGGAGTCTCCGCTGGTAGTGGCTGATGTGGCGTAGCAGCCGATCGCTTCGGTCGGGAGTGGTGCCGTTTGAACGGGGTCCGGACGCTGCCACGTGCACCTTGGTACGCCTTGTCGGCGAACGTCATCACCTTTGACCTGGCCAAGGTGTCGATGATGTCGTGGGTGCGGGCTGCGGTCAGGTCATGGGGGAGCCGGGCAGGGCTGGCGACGCCCACACCAGTCGGCCGGCCGGGTCCGCGATGACCTGCACGTTCATGCCGTGCCGTTTATGTTTGCCGTAGTAGTAGGTCTTCTGGTCGGCGATCCGGTCGATCGGGATCAGGGTGCCGTCGAGGATCGCGTAGGCGAGCAGGTGACGACTGGCGCCACCGACCGCCATCGGCTCGCGAGGTAGCCGATGCCGACTTGAGCGAGAAGATGAGGCGATCCACGCGATTTCGCGGCAGGCCGTTCAGGCCGGACCCATCCCGCCGCTGACCGGGGGCATACAGGGCTGGCTGGACCGCGGCACCAACACAAGCCCTTTTCCGGTGGCGGCTGTGGTTTCGGGGTCGGCGCTGGAGTCCAGCCGGGTGCTCCAGCGCTGAGCGCCAGTCGCCGCCTCAAACACCGACAGCTGGGTGCCCCGCCGTACCACCACGGCATCCTCGCCGACCATCAGGCGGGGCACGAAGAGGTCCTTTCCAGTGCCGTACGACGCCGTCCAACGTTCGGCACCGGAGCGTGCGTCGAGGGCCACGAGGCGGCCAGTGGCTGACGCATAGAACACTTGGCCGCCGTCTGCGGCGATCCCGGTCTGCGGCAGACCGTCTTGGTTTGGCGGTAGATCTTTTGTCGTCCACAGCGGCTTTCCGCTACGGAGGTCCCGCCCGACCAGACGTGTTGTCTGGCCATGTGGGCTGTCCATTGGTCCGCCCTGCAGCGCGGCGAGTGTGTCCACACTGTCGGTGACATAGCGCCGCGCGGTCGAATCCACCGTTCCGACCGCATCTCGCCACAGCTCCCGCCCACTGCCGGCATCCAGCGCCGCGACGCTGAAGCTTCCGGCGGTCGCCAGCTCGACAACAAACGTTGATCCCGCGCCGAGGACGAACGCCCGCCCGCCCGGCCGCCAATCACCCCAGGCCGCCTCTGGGATTGACTGGGTCCACCGCTGCGCGCCGCTCGCCAGATCCAGGCCGGTATAGGCGGTTTGCGTCCCGACGAGCACCACGCCGTCGGCGATGGCGGCCGGCGCCCCAGCCACCCGTGTACGCCACCGCTCGCTGCCGTCGCGTGCGTCTATCGCTTGGATGTAGCCATCTGGGGCTGGCACGACGGCCACTCCGTCAGCGATCATCGGTGGGTCGCCCATGGCGTCCGCGCCGCCGCAGATCCCACCCTCGGTCGCCACGTACCACAATTGCCGGCCGCTGCGGGGGTCAAGAGCCACCAACCTCCCCGCCGGAGACTTATACGACCGACCGGTCTGGACGAGAACCCGATCGGCTCCGAAAGTGGGTGTGCTCGCCCCGTTCGCGGCCTCCAGCTCGGCGGTCCACACCGGCCTGCCGGTCACTACATCAAAGGCCGTCACCGTCGCCGGGCCGTGACCGGATCGATAATCGGAGGTGGCCGAGCATCCGGTTCCGCTGGTCAACACCGCCCCAAGCACGAGTAGGCCAAGTACTGACCCGCGCCGACGCGGTTTCCTACCCCGCCGCCTCAGGGTTAGAAGCCCAACGAACAGCGTGAAGACCAGCGGCCCGAAGGCCACCCAGGGCATCTGGCCCTCGAACCACCCCTGTCCCACAGCCTCGAGCCAGTCAAAACCAAGCAGAGCCCCAAAACGCGATCCGGGCCCGGCCAGGCAGCCTCCGACGCATGCCAAAAGGATGCTCCCGACCGGCCACCAGTGTTCCGCGGACCGCTCGGGCGACCGTTGCTCCTGCCTATCCGGATGGGCCATCACCCCTCCTACCAGCAGCCCAGGTCAGTGGTGACCCCGTGTCCAACCTCCCGGTGACGATCACCGTGGCCGCTATCGGAACTCGACTCAGTCAAGGACCCGAGTCTCAGCCTCAGGACCTGGCGACTAGTCCAGTACATCGCTACGGACACCCGCATGACATCGGTTAAGCGTTCAGAGCCCGGGACCAGGCGAGCGCGTCTCCGCTCGCGCGATGACCCAACTGCGGGCCGAGCAAGGCGGCGAGAAGGCGGCGAAAAGCCGAGCAACGCATCCGACCGGGCGATAGCAGACCACGTATGAGCTGCCGGGGCAGGCCCCAGCCCTCGTGGGACGAGGGCAGGCGGACTACCCGTTCATGGCTGCATGATGAGGCGCTAGCCGGACTGCCGCGCCAAGTCGTCGGCGCTGCGCTGTCGCTCTCCGGTGGGCTGCCCGGGGATCCGGGCGAACCGCGTCCAGGCGGAGATCACTTGCACGGCGGCTTGCCACGGAACCGCGTCGGCGACCTCGGAGGGCTCGGCGGGCCGGGTCACCGTCACGCCCCAGTGCCGCAGCCGCTCCAGGCTCTCCAGGAATGCGGGGTGCCGGGCGAGCGCCGGATCCGGGGCCGGCACGGCGACGACCGGCAGGCCGACGGCGATCGCCTCGTTGAGCAGCCGCAGGCCCAGGTTGTCGTTGAGGCCGTACGCCCACTTGTTCACCAGGTCGAAGCTGGCGGGCACGACGGCGAAGGCGTCGGCCGGCGGCAGGGGATGGAGCGTCTCCGGCTGGTCGTCCTCGCGTACCGGATGGTGGGTGAGGTCGGCGAGCCCGTCCCGGTCGATCGAGTCGACCGCGTCCGGGGTGGCGATGAGGTGGACCTCCCACCTCAACTCCTGGCAGGCCGTGATGAACGGTCCGAGCTCGACGGCGGGCTCGGCGTGGCAAACGATGAGGTGCAGGACAGGCGATCGCAACTTCCCGGGCATGGCGCTCCTGTCGGCTGAGATGTCCCGTGCGCCAGTCGTGGCGAGAGCCGGCTGCGCGCCGGGATGTCGATCGCCTGCGTCACCGGCGATCTCGCCGATCGAGTGGCTCCGGATGTCCGTGTGGATCCCGGAGCCGAGAGTATCGAGCCGGCCGCGAACGCGAGCCGCTATCCAGTGAACCGGCTGGATGGATCTGGCGCCGCTCCATCCGAGGAGCTGACCGAGCGGTCGGCCGGGGCGTCCTTAAGTGGAGGATTCGGCGGCGCGCCGCCGGGAATCAGGTCGCGGAGCAGGACGTGCAGGCGGTTGAGGACGCGAATGCTTTCACCGGCCAGGTCGTCACGGCGTTCGGCCAGCGACCACCGCGCGCAACCGCTTGTGGCGCATGGCGGCGTGCGCGACGCTGGCGGCGTCGGCGGGATCGCTCTTGCGGGCACCGCCGATGTCCAGCAGCCGGGCGCGAGCGGCGAGCGTGGCCGGCACGTCGACGACGTCTTCGCCGCCAACGGCGAGCAGTTGGGCGATGCCGCGGCCAAGACCGGCGGCGCCTTCCACGGCAAACAGCCGCTGCGGCCAGCGGGCGGCCCACCCCATCAACTGGTATGTGCCGAGGTATATCGATCTGTTCCTCAATCTCAGGTACCGCTTCGGTCAAACTTGCGGAGTTGGCGGGTGAGACCTCTTGACTATCCAACACGATCGGGCGTAAACACAGAGGAAGTCACATCGAAACGGCGGTGAAACCAAGCGATGTACGCCGAGGAACGGCAGCAGGAGATCCTCCGCAGAGCCCGGGCCCAGGGCCGGGTCGACGTCATGGTGCTGGCCGAGGAACTGGCGGTGACCAGCGAGACCATCCGGCGGGACCTGACCGCGTTGGAGCGTGCGGGGGTGCTGCGCCGCGTACACGGCGGCGCGATCCCGGTCGAACGCCTCGGTTTCGAGCCCGCGCTCGCCGCCCGGGACGCGGTGCTGACCGCCGAGAAGGAGCGCATCGCCAAGGCCGCGCTCGCCGAGGTCCCGGAGGACGGGGCGATCATCATCGACGCCGGCTCGACCACCGGGCGGCTGGCCCAGGTGCTGAACACGGAGCGCGAGCTGACCGTGATCGTCAACGCCCCGCCACTGGCCACCCTGCTGGCCGCCCGACCGAACCTCAACGTGATCATGCTCGGCGGCCGGGTCCGGAGCCGAACCATGGCGACGGTCGACGACTGGGCCATGCAGGCGCTCTCCCAGATCTACGTCGACGTGGCCTTCATGGCGACCAACGGCTGCTCGGTCGAGCGCGGGCTCACCACGCCGGATCCGGCCGAGGCCGCCGTTAAGCGGGCGATGATCGCCTCGGCCCGGCGTACGGTTCTGCTCGCCGACCACACCAAGTTCGGCGACGACTACCTCGCGCGCTTCGGCCAACTCGCGGACGTCGACCTCATCATCACCGACACCGGGCTGAGCGCCGCCGCCGCAGGCGGGCTGCAGCACGCCGGTCCGGAGGTGATCCGGGCATGATCCTCACCGTCACCCTCAACCCGAGCCTGGACCGGGCCGTCGCCATCGAGTCCCTGGTGCGGGGCGAGGTGCTGCGCGCCGCACCCGCACACTTCGACCCGGGCGGCAAGGGAGTCAACGTCTCCCGGGCCCTGCTCGCCAACGGCGTGCCGTCGCGGGCGGTCATCCCGTGCGGCGGCCCCGAGGGGGAGCAGCTGGTGCGGCTGCTGGCGGCGGAGGGCGTACCCATGATCGCCGTACCGATTGCTGGCCGGACCAGGTCCAACATCACGCTGGCCGAGCCGGACGGCACGATCACGAAGATCAACGAGCCCGGCCCAGCGCTCTCCGGCGCCGAGCTGAAGGCGGTCGTCGAGGTGGTGCTCTCCGCCGCCGGCTCGGCCGACTGGGCGGTGGTCTGCGGGAGCATCCCGCCGTCCCTGCCGGTCGAGGAGTTCAGCGAGCTCTGCTCCCGACTGATCGAAGCAGGCGTCCGGCTCGCAGTCGACACCAGCGGCCCGGCGCTGGTCGCCGCCGCGGCAGCGGGGGCGTCGCTGATCAAGCCCAACCGGGAGGAACTCGCCCAGGCCACCGGGCGGGCCGTCAACTCGACCGAAGACGTCGTCGCCGCCGCCCAGCAGCTGCGCGCCCTGGGTGCCCAGGCGGTGCTGGCCAGCCTCGGCCCGGAGGGCGCCGTGCTGGTCGACGAGGACGGCGTCATCACCGGAATCTCACCCGTCGCCGAGCCCCGCAGCAACGTCGGGGCCGGGGATGCCCTGCTCGCCGGCTTCCTGGCCGGCGGTACCGCCGGGGCAGCGGCGCTCGCCGAGGGCCTCGCGTGGGCCGCGGCGGCGGTCAGCCTGCCGGGCAGCCGGATGCCCGGACCCGGCGACCTGTGCCGCGACCACGTCCACATCCACCACCGGCCGGACCTGGTCCGGCAGCTGCTCACCCGGGACTGACTGACCCAACCCCCAACCCCCCCACCACCGGCACATCAGCCGGCAGTCGAACAGGAGGCCTCCCATGGCCACGGATTACACCCCCGCCGTCACAGGTACCGGCATCAAGGCCGGGATTCAGCGGGTCGGCGGCTACCTCGCCGGCATGGTCATGCCCAACATCGGCGCGTTCATCGCCTGGGGTCTGATCACCGCGCTCTTCATCCCCACCGGCTGGATACCCAACGCCCACCTCGCCCAGCTCGTCGGCCCGATGATCACCGTCCTGCTTCCGGTGCTGATCGGCTACACCGGTGGCCGGCTGGTGCACGGCCAGCGCGGCGCCGTCGTCGGTGCCGTCGCCACGATGGGCATCGTGGTCGGCAGCGAGGTGCCGATGTTCCTCGGCGCCATGATGGCCGGCCCGCTCGCCGCGTACCTGGTCAAGCTCTTCGACAACGCCTTCGAGCACCGCATCAAGGCCGGCTTCGAGATGCTGGTCAACAACTTCTCGGCCGGAATCATCGGCGGTGGCATGGCGCTGGTCGGGGTCTGGGTGATCGGCCCGGTCGTCCGCTCCATCACCACCCTCGCCGGTCACGGTGTCGACTGGCTCGTCGGGCACAACCTGCTGCCGGTCGCCTCGGTCCTGGTCGAGCCGGCGAAGGTGCTCTTCCTCAACAACGCCATCAACCATGGCGTTCTCGGCCCGCTGGGTGTCGCGCAGGCGACCGAGACGGGCAAGTCCATCCTCTTCATGATCGAGTCCAACCCCGGCCCGGGCCTGGGGCTGCTCCTGGCCTTCCTGTTCTTCGGGCCCCGCGCGCTGCGCCCCAGCGTCCCGGCCGCGATCATCATCCACTTCCTCGGCGGCATCCACGAGATCTACTTCCCGTACGTGCTGATGAAGCCGCGGCTCATCCTCGCGATGATCGCCGGTGGCGCCGCTGGAGTCACCACCTTCATGATCACCGATGCCGGCCTGGTCGCCACCCCGTCACCGGGAAGCGTCTTCGCCTACGCCGCCGTCACGCCTCGTGGCGGCTGGTTCGGAGTCGTCCTCGGCATCCTGATCGCGGCGGCGGTCACCTTCTTCGTGGCGGCGGCGTTGCTCGGCTTCGGTCGACTCAACGGCGACGCCCAGGCGGAACAGCCGGGCACCGGGGACGCCGAGGCCACGGTCCCGCCGGGCGGCGAGGCGCCGCGCCAGACCGCCGGGGCGGCCGCAACCGCAAACTCCACCGCAGTTTCGGAGGCGTGAACCAGATGAGCACAATTCAGGGAAGCGACATCCACAAGATCGTGGTGGCCTGCGACGCCGGGATGGGCAGCAGCGTGATGCTCGCCAGCCAGCTGCGCAAACAGCTCAGCAAGCACTCGGTGGCCGTGGAGCACACCCAGGTCGATCACATCCCCGCCGACGCCGATCTGGTCGTCGTGCACACCGGGCTGGCCGCACGTGCCCGGGCGAACGCGCCCGAGAAGGTCATCGTGCCCTTCCAGGTGTTCATCGGCGATCCGGCGGTGGCGAAGGTGGTCGCCGCGGTCAAGAACGGCGGCGCGGTCGATGGCTGAGGTGGCAAGCGGGGACCTTGCCGCGCTGCTCGACCACCGGGCGATCCGGCTCGACGAGACCGCCGCCAACCGGGAGGACGCGATCCAGCGCAGCGGTGCGGTGCTGGTCGAGATCGGGGCCGTCGACCCGTCCTACGTCGAGGCGATGCTGGCGCGGGAGCGGTCGGTCTCGACGTACATGGGGGAGGGGGTGGCGATCCCGCACGGCACGCTCGCCGGCAAGGACGCCGTACACCGTGACGCGCTCGCGGTGCTCCGCTTCCCCGCCGGCGTGGACTGGGGCGGCGAGCAGGCCGTGCTCTGCGTGGCGATCGCCGCCCGCGGCGACGGTCACGTCGCGATCCTGGCCCAGCTGGCCGAGGTCCTGCTGGATCCGGAGCGGGCCCGGGCGTTGCGCGAGGCCACCGAGGCCGACGAGATTCTCCGGCTGCTCACGCCGGTCGACGAGGAGACAGACTGATGAAGGTTGTTCGCTTCCACGCTCCGGGTGACGTGCGGATCGAGGACGCACCCGAACCGACCCAGGGACCGGGCGAGGTCAAGATCCGGGTACGCAACTGCTCCACCTGCGGCACGGACGTGAAGATCTGGCGATTCGGCCACCACCACATCGACCCGCCCCGGGTGATGGGCCACGAAATCGCGGGCGAGGTCACCGAGGTCGGCGCCGACGTGACCGGCTGGCAACCCGGTGACCGAGTCCAGGTCATCGCCGCGATCCCGTGCGGGCGCTGCGACCAGTGCCGCCGCGGCCGGATAACCGTCTGCCCCAACCAGGAGTCGATCGGCTACCACTACGACGGCGGCTTCGCCCAGTACATGGTCGTCCCGGCCAAGGTGCTCGCCGTCGACGGCCTGAACCGGATCCCGGACGGAGTCAGCTTCGCCGAGGCGTCGGTGACCGAGCCGCTGGCCTGCGTCCTCAACGGCCAGGAACTCGCCCGGGTCGGCGAGGGCGACGACGTCGTCATCATCGGCTCCGGCCCGATCGGCTGCCTGCACGTACGGCTCGCCCGGGCCCGCGGTGCCGCCCGGGTCACCCTGGTCGACCTCAACCGGGACCGGCTGGACATGGCGGCGGCGCTCGTCGCGCCCGACGCCACGATCTGCGCCGCGGAGACCGACCCGGTCGACGCGGTCCTCAAGCTGACCGACGGCGCCGGAGCCGATGTCGTCATCACCGCGGCGGCCTCCGGCGCGGCGCAGGAGCAGGCACTGCAGATGGTCGGCCGCCAGGGCCGGATCAGCTTCTTCGGCGGCCTGCCCAAGGACAAGCCGGTCATCGCCCTCGACGCCAACCTGGTGCACTACCGCGAGCTGACCATCGTCGGCGCCAACGGGTCCAGCCCGGCGCACAACAAGGCGGCGCTGCAGCTGATCGCCAGCGGTGCGGTGCCGGTCGCGGATCTGATCACGGACCGGCTGCCGCTGGAGAACGCCCTCGAGGCATTCGACATCGTCTCCCGCGGCGCCGGCATCAAAGTCACCATCGAGCCCTGACCGGCTCGGATCCACCCGGATCCATCGCCCCTAGGAGTCGTCATGCCCGAACGTACCGTCCCCGTCGGGTCGACCAGCGGGCTGCACGCCCGCCCCGCCGCCCTC
This sequence comes from Micromonospora sp. A200, assembly GCF_029893845.1. NCBI lineage: Bacteria > Bacillati > Actinomycetota > Actinomycetes > Micromonosporales > Micromonosporaceae > Micromonospora > Micromonospora sp. A200. The sequence goes on from NZ_JARXXY010000014.1 coordinate 26,588, forward strand.
TTCGTCGCGGCCGCCGCCGCCCAGCCCGTCGCGGTCAGCGTCCGGCTGCCGGGCGGCCGGCCGGTTCCCGCCCGCAGCATGCTCTCGGTGCTGTCACTCGGTGCCACCCACGGCACCGAGCTGATCCTCGCCGCCGAGGGCGACGGGGCGGAGGCCGCTCTGGACGCGCTCGCCGACCTGCTGCGCCGCAACCTCGACGAGGAGCCGGTCGATGCCTGAGCGGCTGACCGGCATCGGGGTCAGCCCCGGCGTGACCGCCGGTCCGCTGCTGCGGGTGGCCCCGGCGCCCCGGCTGCCGGAGCCGACCGCCGTCGCCGACGTCGAGGCGGAGCTGGCGCGGGCCGACTCGGCCCTCGCCGCGGTCGCCGCCGAGCTGCGCCGCCGCGCCGATGCCGCGCGGCGGCCGGAGGCGGCCGAGATCCTCCGGGCCCAGGCGATGATGGCCGAAGACCCGGTCCTGCGCGAGACGATCGCCGACGTGATCCGGGACGGTCGGGACGCCGCGCACGCGATCACCGACGCCTTCGCCGAACACCGCCGGGCGTTCCAGGCGGCCGGCGGCTACCTCGCCGAGCGGGTCACCGACCTGGACGACGTCCGGGACCGCGCGGTCGCCGCGAGCCTCGGGCGGCCGATGCCCGGCGTCCCGGCCCCGGGTCACCCGTACGTGCTGGCCGCGCGCGATCTCGCACCGGCCGACACAGCGGACCTCGACCCGGAGCAGGTGCTCGCACTGGTCACCGAGGCGGGCGGCCCGACCAGCCACACCGCCATCCTGGCCCGGTCACTCGGCCTGCCCGCGGTGGTCTCCTGCGCCGGCGCGCTGAGCGTGCCCGATGGAACGGTGGTCCGGGTGGACGGCGGTTCCGGCGAGGTGCTCACCGATGTCGATGAGTCGCTCGTGGCGGCCACTCGCGCCGCGGCGGCCGCCCGGCGCGATCGAGCCACCCCGAGCCGGGGACCCGGCCGCACCGCCGACGGGCGCGCGGTGAAGCTGCTGGTGAACATCGGCTCGGCGGCCCAGTTGCGCGGCGACGAGGCCGCCGGGGCCGAGGGCGTCGGGCTTTTCCGTACCGAGCTGCTCTTCCTCGACCGCAGCACGCTGCCCGGCCTGGACGAGCAGGTTCGGGCGTACGCCGAGGTCTTCGCGGCGATGGCGGGCCGCCCGGTGGTGATCCGGACGCTGGACGCCGGCGCCGACAAGCCGCTGCCCTTCCTCGACCAGGCCGGCGAGCCCAACCCGGCCCTCGGCGTCCGCGGTCTGCGGGTCGCCCGACGCCGACCCGAGGTGCTCCGGGTCCAGCTCGAAGCGATCGACCTGGCCGCCCAGCGGACCGGCGCCGACGTCCGGGTGATGGCGCCGATGGTGGCCACCGCCGCCGAGGCCCGCGAGTTCGCCATGATCGCGCGCGCCGCCGGCCTCAGCAACGTCGGCGTCATGGTGGAGGTGCCGGCGGCGGCGCTGCGCGCCCCGCAACTGCTCGACCAGGTCGACTTCCTCAGCATCGGCACCAATGACCTGAGCCAGTACGTCTTCGCCGCCGACCGGCAGTGCGGCGACCTGGCTGAGCTGCTCGATCCGTGGCAGCCGGCGCTGCTGCAGCTGATCGCCGCCTGCGCGACCGCCGGGGGCGCAGCCGGGAAGCCGGTCGGCGTCTGCGGGGAGGCTGCCGCCGATCCGCTGCTCGCGGTGGTGCTCGCCGGCCTCGGCGTGACCAGCCTGTCGACGTCACCGCGGGCCCTGGCGCCCGTGCGGGCGGCGCTGGCCGCGCACACCCTTGCCGACTGCGCCCGACTGGCCAAGCTCGCACTGGCCGCCGAGGATGCCGAGCAGGCACGGGTCACCGTCCGGAGCGAGGCCAGGCCGGTGCCGGACTGATGCGGCAACCCGCCGGAAGCCGTCGGAGATCTCCCGTGTGACACGATCTCCGACGGCTGTCTTGACCGGCAACGTGCAACGCCCGACCGCGCACCCCCGCCCCCACATCGAAGCGCGAGCACGACCTGGACGCCAGGGAGAGCTGCGCAACTGCGTGCGTGACGATCACCCGGCCGGCCCGGATGTCGATGTGGGGCTGTCGAGCCAATTCGGTACGCCGTTTCGTGGCCCGCTGGGACCAGCCGCTGCACATCCTGGTCAACAACGCCGGGATCATGGCGCTGCCCGAGTTGGAGCGCACCCGGCAAGGTTGGGAGTTGCAGTTCGCCACCAACTACCTCGGGCACTTCGCGCTTACCGTCGGACTGCACGAGGCCCTGGCCGCCGCGCGCGGCGCCCGGGTGGTCTCGGTGGCCTCCACCGGGCACCTGTTCTCGCCGGTGGTCTTCGACGACCTGCACTACGCCTTCCGGCCCTACGACCCGCTGACCCCGTACGCCCAGTCGAAGACCGCGGATGTCCTGCTGGCCGTGGAGGCGGACCGGCGCTGGTCGGGGGAGGGCATCCGGGCGAACGCGCTGAACCCGGGCGCGATCGCGACCGGGCTGCAAAAGCACACCGGCGGGCTGAAGACGCCGCCGGAGCGGCGCAAGACCCCGCAGCAGGGGGCCGCGACGTCGGTGCTGCTGGCGGCGTCGCCGCTGCTGGACGGCGTCGGCGGCCGGTACTTCGACGACTGCGCCGAGGCGCCCGTGGTCACCGCGCGGACCGCAGACTTCCGGGGCGTGGCCGCGTACGCCCTGGACCCGGGCAACGCCGAGCGGCTCTGGGACGAGTCGCTGAAGCTGATCGGCTGAACCGGACACCCCGCACGAACGGAGACGACAATGACCGCAGCGGGATTCGTCGGCCTGAGCGACCAGGGCACCCCGATGGCGCGCGCCATCGCCGACGGCGGCTACGACCTGCACGTGTGGGCACGCCGGCCGGCGTCGCTGGAGTCGCTGACCGGAACCACGTACACCCGGCACGACAGCGTGGCCGAACCGGCCGTAGCCGTGGACGTGCTGCTGCTCTGCTTGCGCGACGACGCCAACATCGCCGATCTGCTCGAACACCGGCGGCTGCTGGACGGGTTGCGGCCGGGCAGCGTGGTGGTCAACCACGGCACCGGCGACCCGGGCGCCAACGTCGCACTCGGCGAGCGGTTCGCCGCGCACGGGGTGGCCTACCTGGACGCCCCGGTCAGCGGCGGCGGGCCCGGCGCTCGGGCGCGGACGCTGACCACGTTCGTCGGCGGCGACCCCGAGGCGTTCCAGCGGTGCCGGCCGGTTTTCGAGACGTTCTCCCGCACGGTCGTGCACCTCGGGCCGGTAGGCACCGGGCAGCTGACGAAGCTGCTGAACAACGCGATGACCATGAGCAACCTGAAGAACGCGGCCGACATGTTACGCATCGCCAGCGCCCTGAAGCTGGACATCAAGGCGCTGGTCCGGGCAATCTCGGTGAGCAGCGGCGCCAGCTTCATGCTGAGCGCGCTGGCCACCGAGATCACCCCGGACATCGCCGGACACCTACAGGGCCTGATGCGCAAGGACATCGCGCACTTCGCCGACGCGGTGCGGGCACGGGGGATCGACCCCGACGAGCTTCGCGACCGGGGCCTGGCCGGCGCGGAGAGCCTGGTCGAGGCGGTAGACATCGTCGCCGGCCGCGCGGCCGGGACGGCGTAGTCCGCGCGGGGACGGTGGCGCGGCACCGTCGGGTACGGCGCCGCGTCGTCCCTGGTGGTCCGCTCGAAGGCGGCCGGCAAGGTCGCCTTTCGCGCACGACCTGGCGCCGTCGCCGTACTGTTGCCGCTCGCCGCAGATCCGGTCCCAGACGTGCGGATGATGGTCGGCTGGCACCTCGGCCGACTGGGCGGCCGGCAGCCGAATCAACATTGCGGATGCTGCTTCCCGACCCTGACGAGGGGGTGCGGAAGGTCGCGGCCCGCGGTCTCGCGAATCTGATCAGCGAGTAGTCGCACACGCTATTCGGCTTCCTATCTACTGGTGCGACGACCTTGGTCCGGCCAGGGTTGGTCGAGGTGACCGGCGGGTCGCTCTCTCATCGGCTGCCCGCTGTGACCACGGTGGCGATCCGCTCGAGCGCCCGGTCCAGCACTGCGGCCGCGACGTCGCGCTTGTTCCCGAAGTACCGGTATACGGTGCCGTGCCCGATGCCCAGCTCGCCGGCGAGGTCGGCAATGCCGGCGGCGGCGTAGCCCTTGCGGACGTAACGCCCGGTGTCGGCACCGGCCGGTCTCGACACTCAGCGCGGCGGTACGGGGCCGGTCGAGTCGCGTACCACCAGGGCGTGCCCGGTCGACCGGCGCCGGGGGCGGGTCGAGGGGGGCTTGAGCGCGAGGGTGAGCGCCATCCGCCCCATGTCGGTCATCGGCAGCCGGACGGTGGTGAGGCTGGGTGCGAGGTCGGCGGCGACGGAGATGTCGTCGAAGCCGACGACCGACATCCGCTCGGGCACGGGGACGCGGTGCGCGCGGAGCGTCGACAGCACCCCGATCGCCATCGCGTCGTTGAGCGCGATGATCGCGGTCGTCTCCGGGTGGTCGCGCAGGATCTGCTCAGCGGCCACCCGACCGCCGTCCCGGGTGAAATCGGAGTGGACGACGGGGAGGCTGTCGAGAGAGAGCCCGCGCTGTCGCAGGGCGGACGAGACCCCGGCGAGCCGGTCGGCGACCGTGGTGAGTCCCGCCGTGCCGGCGGCGACCGCGATGCGCCGGTGCCCGAGCTCCAGCAGGTGCTCGGCGAGCGCCCGGCCGCCGGCCTCGTTGTCGGGCCGCACGGCGTCGACGCCGAGCGCGTGCCGGCCGATGACGGCGACCCGGCCGCCGAGGCTCTGGAACTCCGACAGCTCGGCCCGCGCCTCGGCCTCCACCCGGGGGTCGTCGTAGCCGGACCCGGCGATCAGGATGATCCCCACCCGCTGCGCGATGAGGTGGCGCAGCTGCCGCAGCTCGGCTTCGGGGTCGCGGCCGGAGTGGCAGATCTGCACCAGCAGCCCCTCCTCGGCGGCGACCTGGATGACCCCACCGGCGATCTCCGAGAAGTACGGGTCGTCGACCTGGTGGACCACCAACCCCACAGTGGAGCTGGCGCCGCCGGCCAGGGTGCGGGCGTACGGGTTGGCGACGTACCCGAGCTCCCGCGAGACCTGCCGGACGCGGCTGGCTACCTCTTCGCTGACGCCGTCCCGGCCGGAGAGGGCGCGGGACGCGGTCGCCAGCGAGACCCCGGCGCGCTCGGCCACGTCGACGAGGCGCAGTCTCGGGCCAGGCTTGGGCATCGGCAACTCCCCAGAAACATCCATGTCATCTGACTGTTGCCAGTGACGCGTAACACAACCTAGTCTACGAAAGCGCTTTCGTAAGCGCTTCCGTCCCGGCAAAGGAGCGTCACGGGATGACAACCCGTTTCAGGCGAATGCAGTGGATGACAGCCCTCGGCGCGACGATGACGCTTGCGCTGGGGGCCTGCAGTGGCGACGGCGGCGGCGGATCGGCCGCCCCCGATGAACCGATTGTGATCGGGATCTCCCTCCCGCTGACCGGAGACTTCTCCGAGCCGGGCAAGGGTGTCCAGCGCGGTTACGAGGCCTGGGCCAAGATCACCAACGACAAGGGCGGCCTGCTGGGCCGCAAGGTCGAGCTGAAGATTCTCGACGACCAGTCCAACGCGGACCGCGTGGTCGCCGACTACGAGCAGCTCATCGGCAAGGATCAGGTCGACTTGGTGGTGGGTCCGTTCTCGACCCGCCTCGTCGTGCCCGCGGGCCGCGTGGCCGAGGAGTACGGCATGCTCTTCGTCGAGCCCGCGGGCGCGGCGAAGCAGGTCTTCGAGCAGGGCTTCAAGAACCTGTTCTACGCCGCTCCGGCGGTGGCCAACGACCACTACAACCACCTGGCCGAGTACATCCTCGCGTTGCCCGCGGACCAGCGGCCCAAGACCGCGGCGTACGCCGCCATGGACGACCCGTTCGCGCAGGGCACGGCGTACGGGCTGAAGGAGAAGCTCGAGGCGGCCGGTATCCGCACGGTCGTCAACGAGGTCTATCCGCCGAACACCACCGACTTCGGCAGCATCGCGGCGAAGATCGCGGCGTCGAAGGCCGACGTCCTGGTGGGCGGCTCGCAGTACCAGGACGGCGTCAACCTGATCGTCGCCCTCCAGCAGCTCAAGTACCAGCCGAAGCTCGCCGCATTCTCCACGGCGCCGACGAACCCCGAGTTCGCGAAGGCCATCGGCAACAAGACCGAGGGGATCCTCTCCCCGACCGGCTACACCCAGAAGGCGCCGTACCCGAGCAACAAGGAGTTCGTCGAGAAGTACACGGCGCAGGTCGGCTCGCCGCCGGAGGAGGACGAGGCCAACGCGTACACGACCGGCCAGGTCGTCGCGGCTGCGGTCACCGCGGTCGGCTGCGCCGAGCAGGGGGACTGCCAAAAGAGGCTGGTCGACTGGGTACGCAAGAACACCGTGGAAACGGTGGTCGGCCCGCTCTCCTGGGACGAGACGGGCAAGCCCAAGGGCGCCCACATGATCCAGCAGTGGGTGGGCGGCCAGATCCAGATCGTGCTGCCGGCCGACGCCAAGGAGACCGAGTTCGTCTACCCGAAGCCGGCCTGGTAGTCAGCGATGCCGTCCGGTGCCCTGCTCTTCCAGAGCATCATCCTGGGTCTGCTGCTGGGAGGGCTCTACGCCCTCCTGGCGGCGGGCCTGACCCTCTACTTCGGAATCATGCGGGTCGTGATGATCGCCCACTCGGCGTTCCTCATCCTCGCCGCCTACCTGGCCTGGTGGTCCCACTCCCGGCTGGGCGTCGACCCGCTGCTGTCGATGATCGTCACCGTGCCGCTCTTCTTCGGCTTCGGGGTGGCGTTGCAACGGGTGCTCCTGGCCCGGCTGCGCCCGGTCACCCTGACCATGATGTCGGTGCTGTTGACGTTCGCGATCGCGGTTCTCATCGAGGGGCTGCTCGGGTACGTGTTCAGCGGCACCCAGCGGCGCATCCAGCTCGGCTACGGCGCGGCGAGTTTCGGGCTCTTCGGGGCCCGCATCGCGGTCGTCAAGTTGATCGCGTTCGGCCTCGCCGCCGTCGCCCTGCTCACCCTCTACCTGCTGATGAAGAAGACGACGTTCGGCTGGGCGCTGCGGGCGACCATCCAGCACCGCGACGCCGCCCGGCTCATCGGCATCGAGACCGAGCGGGTCGCCGGGTACGGCTTCGGGATCGGCCTCGCCACCGCCGCGGTGGGCGGCACCGCCCTGGCCCTCGACACCACCATCTACCCCTCGCTGCACTGGCACTGGATCGGCCCGCTGATGGCCATCATCGTGGTGGGCGGGCTCGGCAGCGTACCCGGGGCCGCCATGGCCGCCATGGTGCTCGGCCTGATGCAGAGCCTGCTGCAGATTCCGCTGGGTACGACCTGGGCGCAGACGATCTTCTACCTCGCCCTGTTCGCGACCCTGGCGTTCCGGCCACAAGGATTCTTCGGAGGTCGCCTTGCCCAGCGCTTCTGAGCCGACCACGGCGCCGGCGACGGCGACCCCGGCGTCGGCGGCGAGAACAGCGGCAACAGCGACGGCGGCGGCGCGCCGGCCCGTCGGCCGGATCGTCCAGGCGGTCGCGGTCCTCGTGCTCGCCGCCGCGGTGCTGTCCTTCCCGTCCCTGGCGCCCAACCCGTACATCCTGTCGGCGGGCATCGTGGTGCTCAACTACGCGGTGCTCTCCACGTCGTGGAACTTCGTCGGCGGGTTCACCGGCTACATCTCCCTCGGTCACGGGGCGCTGGCCGGGCTGGGCGGCTATTGCACCGCCCTGCTGGTCACGAAGGCCGGGCTGCCGAGCTTCGTGGCCCTGATGGTCGCGGCACTGCTGGTGGCCGCGCTGGCCGTACCGATCGGCTTCGCGGCGCTGCGGGTGCGTGGCGCCTCGTTCGTGATCGTGTCGATCGCGCTGGTGCTGATCCTGCTGCTGGTCTTCCAGAGCTGGGCTTCGGTCACCGGTGGGTCGCGCGGGCTGGTCGTGCCACGGCCGTTCCCCGGGCTGCTGCGCCCGGAGCACCACCGGGTCTTCTACTTCCTCTTCGCCGGTCTGCTCGGACTCGCGCTGTTGGCCTGGTGGCTCATCGACCGCTCGCGGTTCGGCCTCGGGCTCAAGGCGATCCGGGAGGACGAGGACAAGGCGGAGGCGCTGGGCACGCCGACGTTCGCGTACAAGCTCGTGGTCTTCGTGGTCTCGGCGGGGTTCACCGCCCTGGCCGGTGGGCTCTACGCGCTCTGGTTCGGCGACCTCGACCCGGTCTTCCAGTTCTCCATCCTCACCGGCTCCTACATGGTGCTGATGGCGCTGCTCGGCGGCGTCCGGCACCTGTTCGGCCCGCTGGTCGGCGCACTCGTGGTCGGGACCGCGCTGGAGTACTTCAAGGTGGAGTTCGGCAACACGCCACTGCACCTGGTCGCGACCGGCCTGCTGCTCGCCCTGGTCGTGATCTTCATGCCCGACGGCGTCCTGCCGGCGATCGGCGGGCTGCTCAACCGGATGCTCCGGCCGGCGCAGAGCTCCATCCGCGAGGTCACGGCCGCGCAGCTCCGCGACCAGCGGGCGGCGGGTGCCGGTACGCAGGCGGGAGCGCGAGAGCCGGTCGACGCGGCGGCGGCCACCACGGGGGGTCGCCCGGAGCCCACCAAGGAGCGGGCATGAGCGAGCGCTGCGAGCGAATCATCAGGCACAGTGCGGTGGAGCCTCATGCCGTCGCCGACCGCAGGGAGGTGACGGCATGAGCGAGGTACGCAGCCTGGCCACCGCGGGCCTGACCAAGGCGTTCGGCGGTGTGGTGGCGCTCGACGGTGCCACCGTCGAGTTCCGGCACGGCCAGGTCAACGCGCTGATCGGGCCCAACGGGTCGGGCAAGACGACGTTCTTCAACTGCGTCACCGGGATGATCCGTCCGGACAGCGGGCAGACGACCTACCGGGGGCGGGACATCACCCGTAAGGCGCCGCACGCCATCGTCCGCGCCGGCGTGGGGCGTACCTTCCAGCTGTGCCGGGTGTTCCCCCGGATGTCGGCGCTGGACAACGTGCTCGCCGCGGTCCGCCCGGCCGGCCTGACCGGCCAGCTGCGCGGCGCTCGCGTCCGGGCGGAGGTCGACCGGGCCCGGGGCTGGCTCACCCGCCTCGGCATCGAGCACCTGGCCGACGTGGAGGCCCGCAACATGTCGTGGGGCCAGCAGAAGCTGCTGGAACTCGCCGGCGTGCTGATGAGCGACCCGGAGACCGTACTGCTCGACGAGCCGGCCGGCGGCGTCAACCCGGCGCTGCTGGACCGGATCGGCTCCCTGGTCCGCGAGCTCAACGCCGAGGGAAGGACCTTCGTGATCGTCGAGCACAACATGGACCTGGTGATGAGTGTCAGTGACCACATCGTGGTGTTCGACCGCGGCCGCCCGATCGCCGAAGGCCCGCCGTCGCTCATCCGCTCCGACGAACGCGTGCTGGGGGCCTACCTTGGCGTCTGAAATCGAACTCGTCGACATCCAGGCCGGCTACGGGCGCGCGGCGCCGGTGCTGCGCGGCCTGACCGTCTCGGTGCCGGCCGGCCAGATCGTCTGCCTCGTCGGGCCCAACGGCGCCGGCAAGTCGACCGTCCTCAAGGTCGCCAGCGGGCTGCTCAAGCCGCGTTCCGGGCGGATCCTCGTCGGGGGCGTGGACGTGACCGGTCAAGGCCCGCAGCGGATGCTCGCCTCGGGGGTCGCGCACGTCCTGCAGGGGCACAGCGTCTTCCGCGAGATGACGGTGGCCGAGAACGTGCTTCTGGGCGGTTACACCCTGAAAGACAAGGCGCTCATCGCCGAACGGACGGCCTTCGTCAAGGAGGTCTTCCCGGTCGTCGCGCAGCGCTGGAACTCCCTGGCCGGGCTGCTCTCCGGCGGCCAGCAGAAGCAGGTGGAGTTCGCCCGGTCGCTCATGGTCAACCCCAAGGTCGTGCTCCTCGACGAACCGTCCATGGGCCTGGACCCGAAGGCCACCACCACGGTCTTCGAACAGGTCGTGCGGATGCGCGACGCCGGCACGGCGGTGCTGCTGGTGGAGCAGAACGCCCGGCGGGCGCTCGAGACGGCAGACCTCGGCTGCGTGCTCGACCTCGGGCGCGTGCACATCTCCGGGCCGGCGGCACAGCTGCTGGCCGACCCCCAACTCGGCGAGCTCTACCTCGGCGGCCGGCCCGCCGAGCCACCGGTCTCGCCCAAGCGGTAACACCCTCAAGTACAGCGGCACAACCAGGCAGTTCGAATGCACGCACGTAAGCGCTTCCGAAAGCGGTTGCGTCCCCCACTCGCAACGCGAAATGAGGTGTACGCGATGACCACAGCCAGACGGGCCGTCGTCGCCACCGCCGCCCTGCTGGCGGCCGGTGTGCTGGCGGGCGCCGGGGCACCCCCGGCGCAGGCGGACCGGAACCACCAGCGCGACGTCCACCCGCACCTGCGATCGAACCTGGTCGCCTTCTACGACTTCGACCACCCTGTGGAGGGCGACGCCGCGCTCGAGCGCGACCAGGGCCGCTCCGGCACCGAGATCGAGCTCGTCAACGGCGGCCCCGACATGCGGGTGGCCGAGCACGCCTACCCGGGCAGCGGCAACGCGTTGCAGACCCGGCAGGTCAACCCGGCCGCGGCCGGCAACGACGACTGGAAGGCCGGCATCTGGTCGGCGAGCGGCGTACGTACCCTGCGCGCGTTCAGCGGGGTCGAGGGCACCACGGTGATGGGCTGGTTCAAGCGGGAGATGGACGGCCCGGCGCTGAACTCCACCACCGGCAACCCGGCTGACCGGTTCAACGCGATCGGGCTGGCCGGCGTGCTGACCGGCGACTCCGACGGCCACGGCGTCCGAGCGCTGCTCGAACTGATCGACGTCAACGGGGAACTGCGCCTGGTCGCGCTCGGCCGGCGCCTCGACGGCGGCAATTCGCAGACCTTCGCCGCGAGCGAGGACTGGCGCACCCTGCTGCCGAAGGGGGAGTGGGTGCACCTCGCCGCCACCTTCGACTTCACCACCGGCGCCATGGCCCTCTACCGCAACGGCCAGCCGGTGGACGGCTTCTACACCCGTACCGACGACCCGTGGCTCGTGTCGGGGCCCGGCCCGCACGTGACCACCGCCTCCGACCCCCGGGGCATCAAGATCGGCGGGAGCTTCCCGCAGGACACGCTGGAGCGGAACCCGTGCGACTGCCGCATGGACGCCCTGATGTTCCTCGACAGCGTCGCCTCGGCGACCGACGTCGAGAAGCAATACCGCTACATGGCTCGCTGACCACCCTCGGCACCGTCCCCACCGAGAAGGAGACCCGCGTGCGCAGTATCGGCAACATCCGCAGATCCGCGCTGACGGCCGGACTCACGGTCGCCACCCTCGTCCTGTCCACCCTGGTGTCCGGCCCCGCGCGGGCCGCCGACCCGGTCTTAGACCCGGTCCGCGAGATGCCCACCCAGTCCCGGCTCGGGCTGGTCCTCTCCGAGTACGCCAGCTTCCCCCAGTCGTTCCCCAACCCGGCCCCGGTCGACCAGCGGCTCATGCGAACCGCCCGGATCAACACCATCATGGAGTTGCCCGACGGCTCCGGCCGCCGCGCCGTACCCGACCTCAACGGCAACTTGTACCTCGTCAAGGATGGCGTGCCGCACGTCTACCTCGACGTGGCCGCGACCTTCGCGCCACAGTTCTTCTCCGGCCGCGGGCTCGGGCAGGGCTTCGGCTACGTGGCGTTCCACCCGGAGTTTGGCACCAACGGCCGGTTCTACACCATCCACACGGAACAGGCCTCGCTAACGACCAAGGTGCCGGACTACGCCCAGACGAACGTCCTCTTCCACGGTGTCATCACCGAGTGGACGGCCACCGACCCGGCCGCCGACACGTTCGCCGGCAGCCGGCGCGAGGTGCTGCGGATCGGCTTCGGCGGCCAGGTCCACGGCATTCAGGAGATCAACTTCAACCCCACGGCGAAGCCCGGCCAGAGCGACTACGGGCTGCTCTACCTCGCCGTCGGCGACGGCGGTCTCGGCGTCCGCAACACCGACCCGCAGAACCTGGCCATGCCGCACGGCAAGCTGCTGCGGATCGACCCGCACGGCACCAACTCCGCCAACGGGAAGTACGGCATCCCGGCCGACAACCCGTTCGTCGGCCAGGCCGGCGCGCTCGGCGAGATCTACGCGGTGGGCTTCCGCGACCCGCACCGGTTCAGCTGGGACCCGGCCACCGGCCGGATGTTCCTCGGCCACATCGGCGAGCACGCCATTGAGGCGATCTACGAGGTGCGCGCCGGCGACAACTTCGGTTGGAGCGAGCGGGAAGGGGCGTTCCGGTTCGACAAGACGGCCACGAACCCCTGCAACAAGCTCTACCCGCTGCCCGCCGACGACGCGCAGTACGGCTACACGTACCCGGTGGCCGCGTACGACCACAACCCGGCACCGGGGTGGAACTGCACCTCGGACGTGGGTGTCGCGGTGGCCGGCGGGTTCGTCTACCGCGGCAACGAGCTGCCCGCGCTGAAGGGCAAGTACGTCTTCGGTGACCTCGTCGACGGTCAGGTCCTCTACACCGAGGCGCACGAGATGCGCCGGGGTGCCGGCCTGGCGCCGATCCACCGGCTGGCCCTGTTCAACGCGGCCGGCAGCCCGGTGCGGATGCAGGACCTCTCCGGCCCGGGCGCGCCGGGCAACCCGGAGCGGGTCGACCTGCGCTTCGGCACCGACGCCGCGGGGGAGCTCTACATCCTCGCCAAGGCCAACGGGAAGATCTGGAAGGTCACCGACACCCAGGAGTTCGCCAGCGGCGACGTCGGCAAGACCAGGCTCCACAAGCCCTCGGGCCCGGACAGCTGGGCGCCGGTGACCCCGTCGAAGTGGCAGTTCGACAAGGACGAGGTGATCCTCGCCGAGGCGGGCGTCAGCCGGCCGGGTCCGCGCCGTCCGTTCGAGTACGCGGTCGTGACCGACGGGCCGGAGTGGTCCTCGGCGGAGATCGAGGCGGACGTGCGGTTGGACACGCCGGTGGAGGTCAGCAACCGGGACGTGATCATCGTGTTCGGCTGGCGCTCGGACACGGAGTTCTACTACGCCCACGTCTCCACCGACAACACGATCCTGCCGCACAACGGCATCTTCAAGGTCAACAACGCCGACCGGCAGCGCATCGACTACCAGTGGAACGGGCGGTCCCGCGGCGCCAACCCGGCGGTCACCGACGCCGACTGGCACAAGGTGCGGGTCGTGCACCTGCCGGCCACCGGGGAGATCGCGGTGTACGTCGACGGCCGCAAGGACCCGCTGATGACCGCGAAGGACACCACGTTCGGCTCCGGGCGGGTCGGGTTCGGCTCGTTCGACAACGTCGGCCGGCTGCGTCACCTGACGGTGACCGGCGCGCCGGCCTGAGTCCAACCCGGCGGGGGCGGCGGCAACGTCGCCGTCCCCGCCGGCGGTCCCCGGGGAGACCGGGACGAGGTTTGCGGCACCCGGAGGAGTCGGGTGCCGGAGGAAGCGCCTACCTGGAGGGTGAGACGATGACGGCACGTGTCCCGATCGGGATCGTCATGAACGGCGTGACCGGGCGGATGGGCTACCGGCAGCACCTGGTCCGGTCCCTGCTGGCGATCCGTGCGCAGGGCGGCGTACCGTTGGGCGGCGGCGGCTGGCTCTGGCCGGAGCTCGTCCTGGTGGGGCGCAACGAGGCCAAGCTGCGCGACGTCGCGGCCCGGCACGGGCTGACCGACTGGACCACCGACCTCACCGCCGCGCTGGCCCGCCCGGACGTCTCGATCTACTTCGACGCCCAGGTCACCAGCGAGCGGGAGAAGGCGATCGGCCTGGCCATCGAGGCGGGCAAGCACATCTACACCGAGAAGCCGATCGCCACCACCCTCTCCGGCGCGGTCGATCTGGCCCGGGCCGCCGACGCGGCTGGCGTGCGGCACGGCGTCGTGCAGGACAAGCTCTTCCTGCCCGGCCTGCGCAAGCTCGACCGGCTGGTGCGGGGCGGGTTCTTCGGCCGCATCCTGTCCGTGCGCGGCGAGTTCGGCTACTGGGTCTTCGAGGGAGACTGGCAGGAGGCCCAGCGCCCGAGCTGGAACTACCGGGCCGCCGACGGCGGCGGCATCGTGGTCGACATGTTCCCGCACTGGCACTACGTGCTGGAGCAGATCTTCGCCCCGGTGCGGGCGGTCACCGCGCACGTCACGACCCACATCCCGCGACGCTGGGACGAGGACGGCCAGCCCTACGAGGCAACCGCCGACGACGCCGCGTACGGCATCTTCGAACTCGACGGCGGCATCGTGGCGCAGATCAACTCGTCCTGGGCCGTCCGGGTCAACCGGGACGAGCTGGTCGAGTTCCAGGTCGACGGCACCGAGGGCAGCGCGGTCGCCGGGCTGCGCGGCTGCCGCGTACAGCACCGGGCCACGACCCCGAAGCCGGTCTGGAACCCCGACCTGCCGTCCAGCGACGACTTCCGGGCCCAGTGGCAGGAGGTGCCGGACAACGAGGTGTACGACAACGGGTTCAAGGCGCAGTGGGAGATGTTCCTGCGGCACGTCGCCGAGGACGCCCCGTACACCTGGGACCTGTGGTCCGGCGCGCGCGGCGTGCAGCTGGCCGAGCTGGGCCTGCGGTCGGCGCGCGAGGGCCGGCGCCTCGAGGTGGCGGAGCTGTCCTCGTGAGCACCACCGTCACCCTGCCCGACGGGCCCCTCGCCCTCTCCGGCGCCGGGCGCGAGCACGCCGCGCCCGGCGCCCGCTTCACCAGCCGGATCGCGTACGCCGCCGCGCACGTCGTCGCCGACCCGGGGGCGGAGAACGTGCCGGGTGCGCCCGCCGCCGTGGACTGGGATGCGACGCTCGCGTTCCGCCGGCACCTCTGGTCGTACGGGTTCGGTGTGGCCGAGGCCATGGACACCGCCCAGCGGGGCATGGGTCTGGATTACCCGACCGCGCGCGAGCTGGTGCGACGTTCGGCGCGTGCGGCTCGGGCCGAGGGCGGCGCGATCTGCGCGGGCGTCGCCACCGACCAGCTGCCGGCGGGTCCGGCCACCCTCGACGAGATCCGCAAGGCGTACGCCGAACAGCTCGCCGACGCGCAGGACGCCGGGGCCCGGCCGGTGCTCATGTGCAGCCGGCACCTGGCCGCGGCGGCCCGCTCGGCCGAGGAGTACCTCGACGTCTACGGCCGGCTGCTCGACGAGGCGGGCGGCCCGGTCGTGCTGCACTGGTTGGGCCCTGCGTTCGACCCGGCCCTCGCCGGCTACTGGGGCGACCCCGATCCCGCGCGGGCCGCCGACACGGTGGCCGCGCTGATCGGCGCGCACACCGGCAAGGTCGACGGCATCAAGCTGTCGCTGCTCGACGAGGACTTCGAGGTCGCGCTGCGCCGGCGGCTGCCGCCCGGGGTGCGGCTCTACACCGGCGACGACTTCAACTACCCGGCCCTGATCCGCGGCGACGGCGAGGGCCACTCCGACGCGCTGCTCGGCGTGCTGGCCGCCATCGCGCCGCCGGCCGCGGCGGCGCTGCGCGCGCTCGACGCCGGCGACCTGGCGACGTACGAGGAGATCCTCGCGCCCACGCTGCCGCTGGCCCGGCACCTGTTCGGCGCACCGACGTTCTACTACAAGACCGGCATCGTGTTCCTGGCCTGGCTCGCCGGCCACCAGGACCACTTCACCATGGTCGGCGGCCTCCAGTCCGGACGGTCGCCGGTGCACCTGGCCCGGCTGATCCGGCTCGCCGACGCGGCCGGGCTGCTGCCCGACGCCGAGCTGGCCGCGCACCGGGCGCGGTCGTTCATGACCACCGTGGGGGTGACGCAGTGAAGCGGTTCGCGCTGAACTCGGCCACCACGAAGCGGTGGCCGCTGCCGGAACTCGTCGCGGGCTGCGTTGACGCCGGGGTCTCCGGGGTGGGGCTGTGGCGCGAGGACCTGGCCGCGTACGGCATCGAGCAGGCCGCGGCGCGCGTGCGCGACGCCGGCCTCACCGTCACCTCGCTGTGCCGGGGCGGGTTCTTCGACGCCCCCGGGTGGTTCGACGAGAACCGGCGGGCGATCGACGAGGCGGCGGCGGTCGGCGCGCCGGTGCTGGTGCTGGTCTCCGGGGGGCTGCCGGCCGACAGCCGGGACCTCGACGTCGCCCGGGCGCACGTCGGCGAGGCGCTCGGGGCGCTCGTGCCGCACGCCCTCGCCGCGGGCGTACGACTCGCCGTCGAGCCGCTGCATCCGATGTTCTGCTCCGACCGGTGCGTGGTCGCGAGCCTCGGCCAGGCCCTCGACCTGGCCGACCCGTACCCGCCGGAGGCGGTCGGCGTCGTCGTCGACACCTACCACCTCTGGTGGGACGACCAGGTGTGGGCGCAGATCGCTCGGGCCGGGCGGGAGAACCGGATCGCCTGCTTCCAGGTGGCCGACTGGGTGACGCCGCTGCCGGCCGGGGTGTTGCTCGGCCGGGGGTTGCCCGGCACCGGCTGCGTCGAGCTGCGCCGCTTCCGGGAGGCCGTGGACGCCGCCGGGTACGCCGGCCCGATCGAGGTGGAGGTTTTCGCCGAGGAGGTGTGGTCGCGTCCGGGCCGCGAGGTGCTGGACGAGGCGGTCGCCGGCTACCTCGCCCACGTGGCCTGAGCGCCACCGATCGGCGCGGCGCCGCCCCGGCCGTCACGCATCCATTGATACAGGGCTGCGGTGGCGGTACCGCCACCAGGGCATGCGCGTCGCACCTTTCAAACAACGCTAGGGCAGGTTGGCGGTGAGTTCTTCGCGCCACTGCGCGAAGCGTTTGTGCATCTCGCAGATGTGGGCGGGGTCGGCGTTGTAGGCGGCGAAACGCCGGTCCGGGTAGCGCTCCAACATTCCGAACAGGTCCGCCAGGACGCGCCGGTCGAACCCCGCGTCGGACTGTTCGGCCAGCTCGCACGTCCGGGTGTAGCGACCGGTAATGAGGGCCGCGTCGATGTCCAGGAAGTCCCGAGGCTCGGCTCGCGTGTACAGGGCGGACATCTTGCCCGCGACGACGTCGTCGGCGTGCAGCACCGGCCCGACGTCCATCATCACCGGCGGCAACGCGCGCCAGCTGGCCGCCAGCTCGACCTTGTACGGATGCTCAGGTTGAGCGGGATCGGTGACCGCGAGCCGGGCGAAGGTGTCGAACCGCTGCGTCACCTCGACGGATTACCCGCCGTCGCGGTAGCCGTAGACGACGGCGTCCACTGCTGCGGCGAACTCGCCACGTCGCTCCCACGCCGTGAACAGGTCGATGTCCTCGCTCGGCCGGTCCAGGATGCCGTGGGCCTGAACGGCGTAGCCGCCGGCCAACGCGAACCCGTAGCGGGCAGCGACCCGCAGTCCGATCTCCGCCAGGCGGAGGTGAACTTGATCCACTCCTACCCGGCCAGCGCCTGGGGCGGCGTGGTCAGCTCGGGAAAGCGTGCCTGCCACAACGCCCGCAGCCGGGCCGGGAGCCACAAGCTTGGCTACAAGCGGCGCACAGTCGGGCCGTGCAACCACCGGCACAGGTCCGCGACCGAATCAGCCTGAAGTTGGAGTGCGACGGTCCCGGCTGGCCCCGTGTCCTGCTGAGTGAGTTCGCTCCCGCGCTCGGGGAGCGGGGTAGTGCGGAGGTGGAGCGACTGGTCGCCGAGCGGGCACTCACCGCCGACCGGCAGTCGTGGACCGGTGCGTTCGCGGTGCGTGACTGCGCGAGCAGCTCGCCGAGGTGTCGGGCGACGTCGACCGGTATGTCACCGTGCTGGCCGAGCACCTGGCCAGTGCCGTGCAGTACCAACGGATCGCCGAGGCGCTACGTGCCGCTGGGCGCCGGGACGATGCGGTCGACTGGGCCCGGCGGGGCGTGGCCGCCAACGAGGGCTCGCCGTACATGGACCGGCTCCGTGACGTCCTGGTCGACATGCTCGTCGCCGCCGGTGACACGCAGGGTGCCGTGCGGGTCCGGCGGGAGGAGTTCGCCCGGCATCCCACCGCCATGGCGTACCGATCGCTGGTCGACACAGTGGCGGTGGTCGGTGGGAACGATCCAAAGGGGTGGGCCGTGGGGGTGCTGCGCGAGCGGGTCGCCCAGCAGCCGGCGTGCGCCTCGGAGCTGGTCGATGTGCTGTTGGCGGTGGGCCGTGACGACGAGGCCTGGCACGAAGCCCTGCACCATCGGCGGTCGATCGGTGGGGCGCAGTGGCAGACTCTGCTCGAGCGACGGGCCGTGACGCATCCGGCGGAGGTGATCCAGCCGTACCGGGACCTACGTCGAGCAGGCGATCCTCAACTCGGCCGACAAGCGGCGCTACCGGCGGGCCGTCGCCCTACTACCGGCGCTGGGGGCGGTGTACCAGGCGACCGGAGAACCCGCAGCGTTCCCGCGGTACCTGGCGGAACTGCGCATCGAGCACAAACGCCGACCGACGTTTCTCAAGACACTCGACGCCGCTGGGCTGTAGCTCCCGGCCTTCCGATCTCGTCCACGGAGCGGAATGCCACACCATTGCGGCGGTCCCGTACCCGTAGATAAACAAGCCGGCAGCTTCACGGCCTGTGGGGTACCAAACTGGGTCAAGGTCGCTGAACTGGGTGAACGCGATGCCTTGCATCGTGGGCGATGATCGTGATCGTAGGATTTCGTCCGCTGTATCTCGTGTTCTGCCGGGTCGCCGGTTGGCTGATCCTGTTCACCCGGACACCATCGGCCAAGGAGGTGGAGATCCTTGTCCTGCGCCACGAGAACGCGGTCCTGCGACGGCAGCATCCGAGGCCACGACTGGACTGGGCGGACCGAGCTGTCCTCGCGGCCTTGATCCGGCACCTACCCCGGGTGTTGCGGGCGCGCCGGCTCGTCACTCTGCGGTGAGGCGGCGGTGACGGAATGGTCGCATCGGCACTCCCATCGAGGGATGGAGGGAAATCAGTAAAGAGACTTTTCTGATTGATGAAGCTAAGCCGATCACCTTCTGCGGTCAAGAGCTGACTTGGCACGCTCGTCCGGGCGTGACCGTCACGCTCCCGCGGTGTCGACGTCGCGGTCACCGGCGCCGCCCGGTGCGTACGGATCTACTGCACTCAGCGGGCGTTGACCCGGTACGGCTACGCCCTATTCGAGCTCGGCGTCTTCGGCCGCTGGCGGCCGTACCCAGCCACATGGGGGATTGTGAGGGCGTTACCGGGTGGTAACGATGTCATGTCATGGACTCAGCCTTGACCCTGATCGGACTGCCCATCGCCCTCGGCATCATCATGCTCGGCCTGGGTCTCGGACTGACCATCGAGGACTTTCGCCGGGTAGCTCAACACCCGAAGGCCGCCGTCATCGCGCTGGTGTGCCAGGTGCTGGTGCTGCCGGCGCTCTGCTTCGGCCTAGTTCTCGCCTTCGACCTACCGCCGGAACTGGCCGTCGGGATGATGCTGCTGGCCGCTTCCCCCGGCGGCACGACGGCCAACCTCTACAGCCACCTGTTCGGCGGGCACGTGGCCCTGAACATCACCCTGACCGCCATCAACTCAGTGCTCGCCCTGTTCTCCCTGCCGATCGTGGTCAACCTGTCGGCGGGGCACTTCCTGGCCGACGGGAGGAGCGTCGGCCTACAGTTCGACAAGGTGCTGCAGGTGTTCGCCATCGTGCTCATCCCGGTCGCGATCGGCATGCTGATCCGGGCCCGGGTGCCCCGCGTCGCCGAACGCCTGAACCGCCCGGTACGGACCTTGTCCATCGTCGTGCTCGTCGCGGTGATCGCCGGTGCCGTGCTTGGCGAACGCGAGAACATTGCCGACTATTTCGTCTCGGTCGGCCTGGCCGTGCTCGCGTTCAACCTGCTGAGCCTCGCGATCGGATACGGATTGCCTCGGTTGGCCGGGGTCGATCGGAGCGCCGCGACGGCGGCCGGGTTCGAGATCGGCATCCACAACAGCACGCTGGCCATCACGATCGCGCTCAACCCGGCACTGCTCAACAGCACCCAGATGGCGATCCCGGGGGCCGTCTACGGCATCGTCATGTTCTTCACCGCGGCGGCCTTCGGCTACCTCGTGACCCGCGTCGGCACCCGGTCCGCCACCACCTGAGGCGGGTCCGCCACAACCTGAGGCGGGTCCGCCACAACCTGAGGCACTGACTGACCGGTGTCCGCTCGTGGTGACCTCTTCGGCGAGCCCGAAGAGGTCACCAAACAGCTAGAGTTGTGTGAGCTTCAAGGTCTGGCCGATCGTCATCGGCGGTGGCGCAATGGTTCGTGTCGCCCCGGTGACACGTACCCCAGCCTGCGGTACCCGATTACGAGGTTGGCCCCGATGCCTCGGGGCGCACCGGTGATCACGGCGACCCGATTCACGAACGGCGAAGCGGCCCATCCCCCGCGATGTCCGAGATGTTCAAAGCATTCAGTAGCGGCGAGCCGAACGGGCACGATTGACGGATGAAGGCCCGGACCACCCTCGGCCGAGGTCATGCCAGAACGAGGAGCCCCATGACCAGCAATCCGATGGACGAGGTGCTCGGCCGGTGGAAGGCAGCATTTGACGACCATGATGTCGAGGCCATGGCCGACCTGTTCCACCCGGATGCCCTCTTCCTCGGCTTCGGCCCCGAGGTGCTCGTCGGCCGGCAGATGGTACGTGCCTACTACGGCGCCGTACCCGACGATCGCAGCGCGGACGTGACCGTGTTGCACACCTACTCGATCGGCCAGGGGGCGGCTGGTGGTTTCGCCCACGTCGTTTTCCGCGATCCCACCGGCTGGGAAGCCCCGGTGTACCTGTCCCTGGCCCTCCAGCTCAGCGCGGGTTCCTGGCAGATCCGTCAATACCACGTGTGCAGGATCGGCCCACAACTGTGAAAACCGGAGGCGGGGCTTCAACGCCGGCGGCGTGCGTTCAGGAAAGCGCCTCGATGATGCGCAGGTCGCGTTCGGCTCCGTCGTCGAGCACCCGGAGCGCCTGCTGGTAGGCGGGGCTGTTGTAGGCCGCGACGGCGGCGTCGACACTGTCGAACTCGATCAGCGTGGTGCGCTCCATGATTCCGGACTCGAACGCTCGAGCCGGAAGTCCGCGCGCCAGGAACCTGCCACCCGCGGCGCGCATCGCCGGCCCGGCCAGCTCAACGTAGGCGGCTAGCTTCTTCTCGTCTTTGATCGACCGGAAGGTGTTGATCCAGTATGCCTTCGCCATCTTTTCTGTCTCCTGCTCGAGTACGGGGCAAGTAGAACGGCCTTACTTGGCATGTAACACCAGGTCGGATCTGCTGCCTTCCCGGTTGCAGGTAACCGAACCGTAGGTTCGGTTATGGGGACTGCGATTCGCCCGGCCGATCATGTCGCGGGCACCGGTGCTTCGGGCATGGGGCGAGGCGGCGCGTCACCCCGACGCCGGAGCACCGCCGTCAACTGGGAAGTCACGTGTTCCAGCCACAGCGACGCAAGCACCTGGTGACCGCGATGACTCGGGTGTACGCCGTCGGGCGCGAGGCCGGCTGCGTCGCCGAGGGCGTTGAGGGCCGTGTCCGCCGGCACGAGCGCGGCGTCGTACTCCCGCGCGAGGCTCCGGACGATCGCGATCTTCGGTTCGAGGTCGTCGCGCCAGGCGATCTGCTCCGCCCGAACCGGGAGCAGGAACGGCTCGATGAGCACGAGTCCGACCTGGTCGGCCGCGAGTGGCTCGAGCAGCGCGCGACAGTTCGTCTCGAAGTCCGCCGCCGGGGTGGGGTCGTCGCTGTCGTAGCGTCGCCAGGTGTCGTTGACGCCGACGAGAATGCTCACGAGCGTCGGCCGCGCCGCCAGCACATCTCGGTCCCACCTTTCGCGGAGATCGCGGCTCCGATCGCCGCTGATGCCGCGGTTGACCCAGTGCGCCTCGCTGCCCAGCGTCTCGGCGATCCGGCGCACGTATCCGTCGCCGAGCCCGGCCGGGTCTTCACGCCGCCCGCAGTCGGTGACGCTGTCGCCGGCGAAGAGGATGGTCGGCTTGTTCATGGGACCCTTTCGATGTCGATGAGCATCGCCTGCTGCGGGTTGAGCGTCGGCATGGGAACGCCGGCGCCCGCGAGCACGGCGCCGGAGAGTTCGATCGGGTGTTCGGCGGCGCGGGCCACCCACTCGGGGTCTCGCCCCTGGTGCCGGCTCGCCGCGCCGAGTTCCTCCCGGATGGCGACCCGGTAGCGGGCGGTGCGGTCGAGTCCGGGGAAGCGGACCCGGCCGGATTGACCGGCCGCGGAGCTCTGGAACCGCACCCAGGTGAACACGGCCCTCGAGCCGTCGCGGGCGACGGTGCCGTAGAGCGCGGTCGCGTCGTCAGCGAGGTCGGCGTTGACCACCCGTCCCGTGTGCAGGAGCGGCCGGATCTCCCGGTACAGCCGCGACCACGCGGCGATCGTCGCGAGTTCGCTGTCGCTGGCGGCGGTGAGGTCCTGCTCGATACCCGGGTGCGCCGTGAGCGACGCGACGAGCCGGAACGACAGGTCGGTCGTGCGGGAGGTGGTGTGGGCCCGGGCCGATCCGAGGTGCGAGCCGATCAGTTCCGGCGGCACGAGTGCCCGCGTCCACCGCTCGATCTGCACGCGTTCCACCGGGTCGTTGCAGTCCGAGGCCCACACCCGGTCGGTGCGGTCGAGGATGCCGAGATCGACCCGCCCGCCGCCGCCGGAACACGTCTCGATCTCCAGGCCCGGATGCCGTTCGCGCAGTTCGTCGAGGAGCCGGTAGAGCGCGAGCGTCTGCCGGCGGACGCCGGGCCGGTCGCCGCTCGCCTCGCGGCTGACCGCCTCGATCAGGTCGCGGTTGTGGTCCCACTTGAGGTAGTCGATCGAGTGCTCACGGACGAGAGCGTCGATGCGGGTGAGAAGGTATCCGTACGCCTCGGGGCGGGCGATGTCGAGCACGTACTGCTGCCTGGAGCTCGGCCCGAGACCGGCGCTCGGCCCGAGTATCCAGTCCGGATGCAATTCGGCGAGCTCCGAGTCCAGGTTGACCATCTCGGGCTCGAACCAGAGCCCGAACTGCATGCCGTGGGAACGCACGACCTCGACGAACGGGCCGAGGCCGTCCGGCCACACGTCGCGGTCGACGAACCAGTCGCCGAGGCCGGCGTCGGCCTGGCGGCGGCGGTGGAACCAGCCGTCGTCGAGCACGATCCGCTCGACGCCCACCTCGGCGGCTCGCTTCACGAGCTGGGTGAGCCGGTCGAGATCGTGGTCGAAGTAGACGGCCTCCCAGGTATTCAGCACCAGCGGCCGGGGCGTCGAGGGGTGGTTCGGCCGGCTGCGCAGTCGGCGGTGCAGGCGATCCGCGAGGCCGTCGGTGCCGGCATCGGACCAGATGAACAGCACCGTCGGCGCCTCGTAGCGGTCGCCGTCGGCGAGCAGGACCTCACCCGAGCGCAGGGACTCACCCGCGCCGATGACGGCGGAGAAGGCACCGGCTCCCTCGGGGAGGCGTTCGGCGAGGTAGCGCTGCTCGCCGCTCCACGCCAGGTGCATCGCCCAGACCTCGCCGTGGCCGAAACCGAACGACGGCGTGCCGGCGACGAGGAGATAGGGCGAGTCGTGTCCGGGCTTGCCGCGACGGGTGGCGCGGGCGTGCGTACCGAACCCGAACGGCGTGCGCTGCGGGGCGCGCTCACGGCACCACTTTCCGGTGAAGTCGAGCAGCTCGGTGGCCCGTTCGGGCACGGGCATGAGGGCGAGGAGGCCGTCGAGCGTGTACGGGGCGCCGCCGGTCGACGGGTGGAGAGCGGCGTCGCGTTCGATGCTCATCCGCACGGCGAGCACGCCGAAGCGGTCCAGTTCGTAGACGAGCGAGGACCGGATGGCGGTCACCCGGTCGACGAATCCGAACTCGATCCTGCCGCCGACCTCGTCGTCGGGGACATCGATGCGATGCGATTCGAGCAGGGGCCGCGGGGTCGTCGCGTACCCCGCCGCGTTCCCCGACTGCGCGGTCGTGCCCGACCAGCCGTCGTACTCGCTCGGCCACACGGACAGGACCCGGGGTTCGTCGGGAGAGTTGTTGAGGATCGCGGGTTCCGCCGTGAGCCGAAGATCGTCCCCGTGGACCTCCGTCGGGTCTCCGAGATCCGCCCCCCAGTGCAGGACTCGGGGGGTGGGATGACGCACCTCGACGATGAGGGCGGTGCCTCCGGCACGGAGGGCGAGTACGGCTTCGGCGCCGGAAAGCATGGGTCACGGCCTCCGTGGACGGTTACAAGAGAGTTACTTGACGCCGTAAATTAATCATGTTTAGTCTGGCGCGGCAAGCGCAGGACGAGATCGGGCACCTCGCCGCCGAGTCGGCACGACAGGTCGAACATGCGGGAGCAGGAAGACCAATGGCGCTCTTGGAATCAACGGCTCGCGACACGCGGCCACCGCAACAGGCGGCGCGGCGCCGTAGGGCGCTCCGCCGCCCGATCAACGCGAACTCCCCGGCCCACCGGGGCGACGCACGGCTCGCGTGGGTGCTCATCGCGCCCTCGTTCATCGGATTCGCCGTCTTCGCGGTCTACCCGACGCTCCGCGGCTTCTACCTGAGCTTCACCGACTTCCAGGTCCTCACCCCGCCCACCTGGGTCGGCCTGGACAACTACGTCAAGCTCGCGGACGACGAGGTCTTCTGGTCCTCGCTCGGCGTGACCGTCTACTTCGTCCTGCTCTCGGTGACCCTCAGCATGGCCGTGTCGGTCGTCACCGCGGCGGTGCTGCACCGCCTCACGTCATCGACCGTCGTCCGCGGCCTCATCATCCTGCCCTTCCTCATCTCCGCGGTCGTCGCCGCGACCGTGTGGTCGTGGCTGCTCGACACCCAGCTCGGGATCGTCAACATCCTCCTCGAGGCGCTCGGCGGCGACGGCGTACAGTTCCTGACCTCCCGCGGCTGGGCGATCCCGTCGATCGCGCTCATCAACGTGTGGAAGCAGATGGGCTACACCTCGATCATCATCTTCGCCGGCCTGCAGACCATTCCGGCCACGGTCTACGAGGCCGGACGCATCGACGGGGCGAGCGAGCTGCAGATGTTCCGCCGACTCACGCTCCCCCTGCTGCGCCCGATCCTCGCCCTCGTGCTCGTGCTCAACGTCATCGGTGCGTTCCAGGTCTTCGACATCGTCCAGGTCACGACGAAGGGCGGCCCGGCCAACGCCTCGAACGTCCTGCAGATGTACATCTACAGCAAGGCGTTCGGCCAGTTCGACTTCGGCTACGCCTCCGCGATGTCGTTCGCCCTCTTCGCGATCCTCATCGTCATCACCTTCCTGCAGATGCGCCTGCTGCGCGCGAGCGAATCGGACACCAGCGCATGAGCACCTCGGCCACCCGTCGACGCCGCTTCACCACCGGTCGCGCCCTCGCCTGGGCGTACCTCATCGGCATCCTCTTCGTGACGATCTTCCCGTTCTACTGGATCCTGCGCACCGCGCTCTCCGACAACTACGCGCTGATGGCCAACCCGGCCTCGATCCTGCCCGTCGGCTTCACCTTCGGACCCTTCAAGCGGGTGCTCGGGCTCGCGACGACCGAGGAGTCCATTGCCGAGGGCGGCTCGGGCGCATCGGTCGAGATCGGCCACTTCCTCGTCAACTCCCTCATCTACGCCACGGTCTCAACGGCGCTCATCGTGTTCTTCTCCACGATCGCCGCGTACGCCTTCGCGCGCCTGCAATGGCAGGGCCGCGACGTCATGTTCAGCCTCTTCCTCACCGCGCTCATGGTTCCCGGCATCCTCACCCTGCTGCCGAACTTCGTGCTCGTGAAGGAGCTCGGCCTGCTCAACAGCTTCGCCGGGATGATCCTGCCCGGGGCGCTCTTCTCGGCCTTCAACATCTTCTTCCTCCGGCAGTTCATGCTCGGCCTGCCGACGGAGACCGAGGAGGCGGCCCTGCTGGACGGCGCCGGCCGGGTCAGGATCCTCTTCGGCATCACCCTCCCGATGACGAGCGGGCCCATGATCACGCTGTCGATCCTCGGGTTCATCGGGATGTGGAACGACTACTTCTGGCCGCTGCTCGTGACGAGTGACGAGTCCGTGCAACCGCTCACCCTCGCGCTGGCCGTGTTCAAGCAGTCGTCGCCGCAGGCCCAGCCCGACTGGGCGGGACTGATGGCGGCGACGCTCGTCGCGGCCCTGCCGATGCTCGGGCTGTTCATGGTCTTCGGCAGGCGCATCGTCAACTCCATCGGCTTCTCGGGGATCAAGTGACGGCCGGGACCCTCCGCGTCGCCTGGCGGCAACCCGCACGCGACTGGGTCGAGGCCACGCCGCTGGGCAACGGCCGCCTCGGCGCGATGGTCTTCGGCGGCGCCCGAACCCGCATCCAGGTCAACGATGCGACCATCTGGTCGGGTCACCCCGACGGGCCGGCCGACGCGCTCGCCGACCTCGTCGCGCGCGGGGCCGGACCCGAACGTCTCGCCGAGATTCGGTCGGCGATCGACGCCGGGGACCTCCGCCGCGCCGAAGCGCTCCTGATGAGTGTCGAGGGCCCGTACTCCCAGGAGTTCCTGCCCTTCGTCGACCTGGAACTCGAGACGCGCGGCGCGGCCGTGGCGGAAGGCCGGCCCGCCCGCGTCCTCGACCTCGACGACGCGTACGTGACCGAAGCGCTCGTGGTCGACGGCGCCGCCGTCACCCGCCGCACTTTCGCCTCCGCGCCCGCCGGCTGCCTCTTCGTCGAGTACCTCGCCGACCGGCCGGTGCTCGACGTCGACCTCCGCCTGTCGACGCGCCTGCGCGAGGCGGGCCGCGACACCGCCGCGACCGGCATCACCCTCGACGTGGTCGCGCCGATCGACGGTGCGCCCCTGCACGAACCCGCGGTGGAGCCGGCTCATCGCTACCTGTCCTCGGAAGCCGACGGCTTCGACCACTTCGCGGCCGCGGCGGTCGCGCTGCGAAGCGACGGAACCGTGGGTTCCGCCGGCGACACCCTGCGGATCCGCGGGGCGAGCCGGCTGCTGATCGCACTGTCGACGTCAAGCAGGGCCGGACTGTGGTGGGCTGACCCTGACGGCGCCGGCTGGCGGATCTCCTCCCCCGAGGAGATCCGGGAGCGCGCCCGCTCGAACGTCACGGCCGCCCTGCGGCAGACGGCGCACGAGCGGTTCGCCGAGCATCTCGCCGACGTGCGGGAGCATGCCTCGGGGGCGCGCTTCGCGATCGGCGGTCGGCGCGCCGGCACCTGGGACGTCGAGCGCGACATCCTGCACGGCGACGACGAAGGCCTCCGGGCGACCGTGCTCGCCGAGTACGGCCGCTACCTGCTCGCCGCGTCGTCGCGCTCGGGCAGCCCGGCCGCGAACCTGCAGGGGATCTGGAACGACGAGCTCAGACCGCCGTGGTCGTCCAACTACACGATCAACATCAACACCCAGATGAACTACTGGGCCGCACCGATCGTGGGACTCGACGATTCGACCGAGCCGCTGACCGCACTCGTACGACGAATCGCCAGCACCGGCTCCGACGTCGCGGCCCGCCTCTACGGTGCCCGTGGCTGGGTCGCCCACCACAACAGCGACCTCTGGGGCTGGAGCCTGCCGGTCGGCCTGGGTCACGGCGCCCCGAGCTGGGCGAGCTGGATGATGGGCGGCGTCTGGCTCACCCACAACCTCTGGGACCGCTACGAGTTCGCCGGCGACCGCGAGCTGCTGGAGCACACCGTGTGGCCGCTCATGCGCGGGGCAGCGCTGTTCTGCCTCGACTGGCTCGTCGACGACCCCGCGAGCGGCCGGCTGCGCACCATCCCCTCGACCTCGCCCGAGAACCTGTTCGTCGGCTCCGATGGACGGCCCGAAGCGCTCAGCGTCTCGACGACGACGGACATCGCCCTCATCCGAGCCCTGTTCGAGCGGGCCCGCTCGGCGATTGCCGTACTCGGCCTCGACGACCCGCTCGACCGCGACCTCACCGCCGCCCTCGAACGTCTTCCGGAGCTCAGGGTCGGCCCCGACGGCCGGCTGTGCGAATGGTCGACCGATGTCGCGGACGCGGACCCGCACCACCGGCACCTGTCTCCGCTAGTCGCGCTCTACCCGCTCGACCTCATCGACCCCGTCCGCACGCCTGACCTCGCCGAGGCGGCGCGCCGCTTCCTCGACGCCCGCGGACCCGGGGCGATGGGCTGGTCGTGGGCGTGGAAGATCGCGCTCCGAGCCCGGCTCGGCGACGCCGCCGAAGCCCGAGCGCTACTGCTCGAGGCCAGCACCGCGTTCGACCGCGACCACCGCCGGCTCGCCCCCGTCGACGGATCCGAGTGGGGCGGGCTCCTGCCGAACCTGTTCAGCACGCACCCGCCCTTCCAGATCGACGGCAACTACGGGTTCACGGCGGCGATCGCCGAGCTGCTCGTGCAGAGCCACCACGGCCGCGTCCGGCTGCTGCCCGCACTGCCCGCGCAGTGGCCGAGCGGCCGGGTAGCCGGGTTGCGGGCCCGCGGCGGGCTCGAGGTCGACCTCGCCTGGGCCGACGGCGCCGTCGCCAGCGCCGTGATCCGCGACGTTCGCGGCGCCCCTCACCGGGTCGTCGTCGAGCACGGCGACCGGCTGCTCGAACTCGACGTCCCGGCACACGGCGAGGTCTCGCTACGGCCCGCCGACCATCCCGCGCCGACCTGACACCGCATCCAGGCCGGCGCCGCAGACCCACCACACCCACACCCACCCAACTGGGCGTCAGTGACGGCGCCCCGCCACCCATAGTGAGGAACTCGTGAAACCGAAGCGGATCGCGGCGGTGCTGGCGCTCGTCGCCATGACCGTCACACTCACCGCCTGCTCGACCGGCGAAGACTCCGGCAGCAGCAGCAGCGGCGGCACGGTCAACTGGTGGACCTGGGACGAGCGGCAGGCCGCCTCGTACCAGAAGTGCCTGCCCGGCTTCCAGCAGGCCAACCCCGGCATCACCGTCAAGATCTCCCAGTACGGCGTGGAGGACTACTTCACGAAGCTCACCGCCGGCTTCGTCTCGGGCGCGGCGCCCGACGCGTTCCAGAACAGCGTCCCCCTGCTCGGCGCCTACGCCGGGCAGAAGCAGATCCTGGCCCTCGACGACCAGATCAAGAAGACCGGGTACGACCTGTCGGTCTTCGACATCGGCGTCGACTCGTGGAAGTACACCGACGGCAAGCAGTACGGCATCCCGCTGGACTGGGCGGCCGCCGCGATCTACTTCAACAAGGACAAGGTCGCCGCGGCGGGCCTCACCGACGCCGACATCACGGGCATGACGTGGAACCCCGACGACGGCGGCACCTTCGACGACGTCGTCGGGCGCCTCACCGTCGATAAGAACGGCGTCCGCGGCGACCAGCCCGGATTCGACAAGACCAAGGTGGCCACCTACGGCATCGGCAGCCTCGCCGCCGCTGACTTCAACGGGCAGACCTCGTGGAACCCGTTCGTGTCGACCCTCGGCTGGCGGCTCGGTGACAAGCCGGCCTGGCCGACCCGGTTCCCGTACGACAACCCCGACTTCGTCAAGACCCTGGAGTACGTGCGCGGTCTCGGCGAGCGCGGCCTGATGCCCAAGTTCGGGCAGCTGACGGTCGCGGGCAGCCAGCAGATCGGCTCGGGGTCGGTCGCGATGGTGCAGGGCGGCACGTGGGACGCCACCTCGATCACGAAGATCCCGGGCGCCAAGGTGGGCATCGCACCGACGGTCAAGGGCCCCAAGGGCCGCTCGATGATCAGCAACTCGAACGCCAACAACATCTACGCCGGCACGAAGAACCTCGACGCGACCTGGAAGTGGGTCACGTACATGGGCTCGGAGGCCTGCCAGTCGGCCGCCGGCGCGGACGCGACGTTCCTGCCGTCGATCGCCAAGTCGCTCCAGGTCGCGGTCGACGCCCAGAAGGCGCAGGGGCTCGACCTGTCGGGCTTCGTCGCCGCACTGAACAACGGCGAGCTGTACCCGGCGCCGCCGACGGCCAACGGCCAGGAGCTCTCCGACACGATCCAGCCGATGTTCGAGGCGTACTTCAGCGGCGAACGTGACAAGGATGTGTTCCCGGAGATGGCCACGAAGACGGAGAAGATCCTCGCCGAGTGACACCGATGCCGGGGCGGAGTCGGCGCATGCCGGCTCCGCCCCGCTCGCTGACTACGATGGTGCCCGGACGACGCGCTACCACGCCCTGACCGGCGTCCAACCAAGAGGAATCCCGGAATGAACGACGCAGACGCCGCGGTCTCGCTGCTCCGAGGGGCGTCGGCGGCGGCGGCCGAGGTCTTCAGGAGCATCCTCACGCGGGGCCCGATCAGCCGCATCGACATCGCCCGGCTCGCCGGACTCTCGCAGGCGGCGGTCACGAAGGCGGTCGCACCGCTCATCGGGGCCGGGCTCGTCTCCAACCAGCTCGAGTCGCAGCGCGACGGGCAGCCGGGGCGGCCGGCGAACCCCCTCATGGTCGTTGCCGACGCGCTGGTCTTCATCGGCATCAAGGTCAACGCCGACGAGATCGTCGGCGTCGCGACCGATCTGACGACGAGCATCCTCGCCAGCGACCGGCGCCCGCTGCACTCCACCAAGCTCGACGTCGTCGCCGACGCCATCGAGGCGACCACGACCACACTCGTGGACACACTCGGCGGGCGGGCCGAACGCATCTGCGCCGTCGCGGTCACCGTCTCCGGCGACGTCGACGCGCACAGCGGCGTCGTCCGCGAGTCCGCGATCATGGGCTGGACCGATGTGCCCCTCGCGAAGATCCTCACCGGCCGCCTCGACCGCGACGTCCTGGTCGAGAACGACGTCCGGGCCCTCACGATCGGCGAGCACTGGTTCGGCGTGGGCGTCGGCACCGCCTCGTTCGCGATCGTCACGATCGGCCGCGGCATCGGCAGCGGACTGCACGTCAACGGCGAGGTCGTCGAAGGCGCCTACGGCGTCGCGGGCGAGATCGGACACCTCCCGCTGACCTCACCTGACCGGATCTGCCCCTGCGGCCGCCGCGGCTGCGTCGAGGCTGTCGCCGGCACCCCCGCCATCGTCGCCGAGGTCTCGCGCGGACACGGCAGGGAACTGTCGATCGACGAGGTCCTCGACCTGGCGCACCGCGGGGACCCCGTCGCCGTGCGGACGTTCGAGCAGGCCGCGACCGTGATCGGCACCGCGATCGCGACACTGGTCAACCTCGCCGGGCCCGAACTCGTCATCATCGGTGGCGAGGCGGTGAGCGACTTCGACCTCTTCGAGGCGCACCTGCGTGCCGCCTTCGCCGAGCACGCCTTCGGCGCGGCGGGCCGCTGCCGGATCGTCACGCGCCCGCACACCTTCGAGGACTGGGCACGCGGCGCCGCAGCCTCGGCTGTCCGTCGACTGGTGGAGAACCGGATCTGAAGCGCGGCCGGGTCCCGATCGGTCGGTCCGGCGCCGCCGCCGTCGTCAGCGGCCGGTTGCGGTGGCGGCGTCGTCGGGGACCAGGACGACATCCAGCCGGCGGGGCCCGTGCACCCCCTCCACCCGGTTCAGCTCGATGTCGCTGGTCGCCGACGGGCCGGAGATCCAGGTCTGCGGTGCGCGTGGGTCGAGCCGGGCGACGGCCTCGGGCACCAGGCCCACGATCTGGCCGGTTCGGACCACACAGATGTGCCGGTCGGGGACGAGCGTCAGCATCCGGCGCCCCTGGGTGGAACCGGCGTCCAGCACGATGGTGCCGGTGTCGGCCACCGCCGCCGCGCAGCCGGTCAGCACGGCCTCCATGCCGTCGAGCTCGGCCGGCGACAGCGGGGGTGTGTCCCGGCGGACCTGCCCGGCGAAGCCGGTCAGCCAGTGCCGGGGGATGTCGTCGGGCACCGCGAGCCGGTCGACGCCGGCCAGCAGACGCGGAAGGGCATCGAGACCGCGGTGGACCACCGCGCGATAGTCCACCAGCCGGTCGACGAACAGCTCGATCAGATCGACGGACTCGGCGACGCGGCGATAGTGGCGCGGCACGTCGACCGGCGCCGGCGCGTCGACCAGCGCCGCCCGCAGGCGGGCGAGGATCTCGTCTCGGGCGTTCACTGTTTCTCCCACCATTCCCGGAAGGTCTGCGGCGCGGGCAGCGGTGCGTCGCGCGACCGGGTCCAGGCCGACGCCGGCCACGGCAGCCTGCGCAGGGTGCGGGCCCCGGCTCGCCGCTGCCGCCAGCTGCCCAGGGGGCCGGCGGCGCGGCGGGCGACCCGCAACGCGAGGGCCCACCGTCGTGGGCTGCGCATGATCCACGACAGGGTACGCATGGCCGTCCGTTCCGCCGCCGGGTGCGGTGCCTGTTGGCGCAGGTGGACGAGGATCTCCGGTATGTCGATCTTGACTGGGCAGACGTCGGCGCAGGCGCCGCAGAGCGTGGACGCGTACGGCAGCGAGGCATTGTCGGCGACCCCGGTCAACTGCGGCGAGAGGATCGCCCCGATCGGCCCCGGATACACCGACCCGTACGCGTGCCCACCGGCCCGCTCGTAGACCGGGCAGACGTTGAGGCAGGCGGAGCAGCGGATGCAGGACAGCGCCGACCGGCCGACCGGATCCGCCAGCACCGCCGAACGTCCGTTGTCGACGAGCACCACGTGCACCTCCTGCGGGCCGTCGCCCGGCGTGACCCCAGTCCACATCGACGTGTAGGGGTTCATCCGCTCCCCGGTCGAGGAGCGCGGAAGCAGTTGCAGGAAGACCTCCAGGTCGGCGAAGCTCGGCACCAGC
This sequence comes from Micromonospora sp. A200, assembly GCF_029893845.1. Lineage (NCBI taxonomy): Bacteria > Bacillati > Actinomycetota > Actinomycetes > Micromonosporales > Micromonosporaceae > Micromonospora > Micromonospora sp. A200. The sequence goes on from NZ_JARXXY010000014.1 coordinate 59,250, forward strand.
TTCTCCACCCCGACGACGCTGATCAGGGTCTGCGGCAGGGTGAGGCACATCCGCCCGTTGCCTTCGGACTCCACCACCACCAGCGTGCCCGTGTCGGCGACCGCGAAGTTCGCCCCGGACACCGCGACCTTCGCCTCCAGGAACCGGCGCCGCAGGTGCTGGCGGGCCGCTTCGGCCAGCTCCCGCGGCTCCGCGCCGAGGTCGGCAGGGGCGCCGGCCATCCGGCGGCGGAAGATGTCCCGGATCTGCGCCCGGTTGTAGTGGATCGCGGGCACCAGGATGTGCGAGGGGGTGTCGTCGCCGAGCTGCACGATCAGCTCGGCGAGGTCGGTCTCGTGGGCGGCGATGCCAGCCGCCGCCAGGGCCTCGTTGAGCTCGATCTCCTGGGTGGCCATGGACTTGACCTTCACCACCTCGTCGGCGCCGGCCGCGCGGGTCAACTCGACCACGATCCGGCACGCCTCGGCCGCGTCCCGGGCCCAGTGCACCCGGGCGCCGGCGGCCGTGGCCGCCGCCTCGAACCGTTCCAGCAGCTCGGGCAGCCGCCGCTGGACATCCGCCTTGATCGCCGCCCCGGCGTCGCGCAACGCCGCCCAGTCCGGGACCTCGTCGACGACGCGGGCCCGTTTGCCGCGGATCGTGCGGGTGGCCCGGTGCAGGTTGGCGCGCAGCTGGTCGTCGGCGACCGCGCTTCGGGCGGCTGTCGGGAACGGCAGCGGGGTGCGGATGCGGCCACCGCCGGTGGCCGGAACTCCGGCGGTGGAGGCGTGGTGGCTCACGCGTCGTCCCCCGTCATCGCGAGGATCTCGGCGTAGTGCATCGCCCGGACGCCGGAGCGGGCGCGGTCCAGGCCGCCGCCAATGTGGGCCAGGCACGAGTTGTCCGCCGCCGCGAGCACCGCCGCGCCCGTCTCGCGTACGCGGGCGCACTTGTCGGCCAGCATCGCGGTGGACACCGCGGCGTTCTTCAGCGCGAAGGTGCCGCCGAAGCCGCAGCATTCGGTGGCGTCGTCGAGCTCGACGAGACGGATCTGCCGGACGTGGCGCAACAGGGTGAGCGGCTTGTCGCCCAGCCGCAGCATCCGCAGGCCGTGGCAGGTCGGATGGTAGGTGACCGGCTGTGCGAACGCGGCGCCGACGTCGGTGACGCCGAGGACGTCCACCAGCAGCTCGGACAGTTCGTAGGTGCGGCCGGCGACGGAGGCCGCGGCCGGGTGCAGGCGCGGGTACTGCTCGCGGATCATGGCGGTGCACGAGGCGGACGGCGCGACGACGGCGTCGTAGCCGTCGAAGGTGTCGGCGAAGCCGCGGACCATCGGCACCGCCTCGTCGCGGTACCCGGTGTTGGCGTGCAGCTGACCGCAGCAGGTCTGCGTGACGGGGAACTCGACGGTGTGACCGAGCCGCCGCAGGATGCGGGTGACCGCGATGCCGGTCTGCGGATAGGCGAGGTCGTTGACGCAGGTGATGAAGAGGGCGATGCGCACGGCGGGTCCTCGGATGTTCGGGGGGTGGTCAGGGCGCGCTGCCCGCGCCCGACGCCGGCAGCCGGTGGAACGCGGGCAGGTGGCGCTCGCGGGCCGAGGTCAGGTGGGCCCGCATGGCCTCGGTGGCGCCCTCGGGATCGCCAGCGGCGATGGCGGCGGCGATGCGCTGGTGCTCGGCGGCGGTCTCCGACGCGGTCGCGGCGGGGAAGTAGAGGCGGTGCAGGTGCAGATGCGCGTGCAGGCGGGTGATCGCGTCGCGCAGCAGGGGACTGCCGGCAGCCTCCGCGACGAGGTCGTGGAACCGTGCGTCGAGGGCGGTGAAGGCGGCGTGGCGGCGGTAGTCCTCGCCCGCCTCCACGCCGACCGTCGCCCCGGCCTCCGTGCCGATCCGCCGGCGGTCCGCGGCGGCCGCGTGTACCGCCGCGCGGCCGGCCGCCGCGCCCTCGAGCAGGATGCGCATGTCGAACAGATCGTCGAACTCGGCCCTGCTCAACAGCGGGGTCGTGGTGTATCCGGACAGCGGCCGCTTGCGGACCAGCCCGTCGGACTCGAGGCGGGCCAGGGCCTCCCGGACGGGGGTGGGGGAGACGTCGAGCTGCCGGGCGAGCACGTCGATGGTCACCCGCTCGCCCGGAGGCAGCGTGTGGTCCATGATCAGCCCCTTGACGGCCTCGTAGACGTCCTCGGAGAGGGTGAGCCGCCGGGCGGGGCGGATGCGGCCTGCGGTCTGGTGCGTCATCGCTTCCTCGTGCCCCCTTGACTGGCTCGGTTCGGACAGAGTAGACACTCTATCCGAGCAATATCCTATAGGAAATAGCATCGCGGGAGGTCGGCGCGTGAAGGCCACCGAGAAGGTGCCCCTGGGGCGTACCGGCCTGACGGTGACCCGGTTGGGGCTCGGACTGGCGCCGATCGGTGGGCTGTTCACCGCCGTCGGCGACGAGGTCGCCCGGGCCACCGTGGAGGCGGCCTGGAACCTCGGACTGCGCTACTTCGACACCGCCCCGCTGTACGGGTGCGGGCTGTCGGAGCGCCGGGCCGGGGCGGTGCTCGCCGGCCGACCGCGCGACCAGTTCACCCTCTCCACCAAGGTCGGTCGCCTGCTCGTGCCCGACGGCCGCGACCGGCAGGAGTTCTGGGCGGAGTCGAGCGACCTCGCCCCGGTCTTCGACTTCTCCGCCGCCGGGGTCCGCCGCTCCCACGCCGGGAGCCTGGAACGGCTGGGACTCGACCGGATCGACATCGCGCACCTCCACGACCCGGACGACCACCTCGCCGAGGCGATGACCGGCGCCTACCCGGCCCTCGCCGAGCTGCGCGCCGCCGGCGAGATCGGTGCGGTCAGCGCCGGCATGAATCAGGCTCCTGGCCTCGCCACGCTGGTCCGGGACGGCGACTTCGACTGCGTCATGCTCGCCGGTCGGTACACGCTTCTCGACCAGTCCGGCCTGGCGGAGCTGCTGCCGCTGTGCGCGCGGCGGGGCGTCGCCGTCCTCGCCGCGGGCGTCTACAACTCCGGTCTCCTGGCCGACCCGCGCCCGGGCGCTCACTACGACTACGCCCCGGCCGACCGCACCGTCCTGGACCGGGCCGCCGCCATCCGCGCGGTGTGCGACCGGCACGGGGTGCCGCTGCGGGCCGCGGCCATCCAGTTCCCGCTCGGACACCCGGCCGTCGCCAGCGTCGTGATCGGCGCCCGCGACCCGGGGCAGATCGCCGACAACGTCGCGATGTTCCAGTGGGACGTCCCGGGTGCGCTGTGGGCCGACCTGAAGGCCGAGGGACTGCTGGCAGAGGAGGTGCCGACGCCGTGATCGTCGATGCCCACCACCACGTGTGGACCGCCGACTACCCCTGGCTCGCGGCGCCCGGGCTGGAGCCGCTGCGCCGCGACTACACCCTCGACGACCTCGTGCCCGGCCTAGACGAGGCGGGCGTGACGGCGACCGTCCTGGTCGAGGCGGGCCGCTGCGACAGCGCCGAGACCGCCGAGTTCCTGGCCCTCGCCGCCGGCACGCCGCGGATCGCCGGCGTCGTCGGCTGGGCGTCCCTGACCGACCCCGACCTCACCGCCACCCTGACCGGCTACCGCGCCCTGCCGGGCGGTGCCAAGCTGGTCGGCGTCCGCGACCAGGTGCAGGCGGTCACCGACCCGGACCATCTGGCCCGCCCCGACGTCCGGGCCGCCCTCGCCGCCGTCGGCGCCGCCGGACTGACCGTCGACCTCATCGTCCACACCGGACAACTGCCCGCCTGCGCCGAGGCGGCCAGGGCCACCCCGGGCACCACCTTCGTCCTGGACCACCTCGGCAAGCCACCGATCGCCGCGGGCGCCCACGCCCGCTGGCGGGCGGCCATCGCCCCGCTGGCCGCCTGCCACAACGTCGCCGCCAAGCTGTCCGGCCTGCTCACCGAGACCGGGCCCGGGTCCGGCCCGGACGCCATCCGGCCCTACGTCGACACCGCGCTGGAGCTCTTCGGCCCCGAGCGGCTGATGCTCGGCTCCGACTGGCCGGTGTGCGAGCTGGTCACCACGTACGCGGGTGCCCTGGCGGCGCTCGACGCCTGCCTGGCGGAGCTGTCGCCGCACGAGCGGTCGGCGGTCAGGGCCGGCACCGCGATTCGTACCTACGCACTGGAGGTTGGTTCGTGAGACTCATGCGCGTCGGGCCGGTGGGTCGGGAACGGCCCGTACGGTACGACGACGGTCACTACCTCGACCTGTCGCTGCTGACGGCCGACATCGACGCGACCTTTCTCGCCGGCGACGGACTGCGGCGGGCCCGCGAGGCCACCGACCTTCCGGAGATCGACGTCACCGGCCAGCGGATCGGCCCCCCGATCGCCCGCCCCGGCGCGATCCTCTGCGTCGGACAGAACTACGCCGCCCACGCCGCGGAGTCCGGCTCGGTGCCGCCCGAGCTGCCGATCGTGTTCTACAAGGCCCCCAACACGGTGGTCGGCCCGTACGACGACGTGCTGATTCCACGCGGGTCGACGAAGACCGACTGGGAGGTCGAACTGGCCGTGGTGATCGGCCGTCAGGCCCGCTATCTGTCCTCGCCCGACGAGGCGCTGGCCCACGTCGCCGGGTACGTGCTCTCCAACGACGTCTCCGAACGCGACTTCCAGCTCACCGTCTCCGGCGGGCAGTGGTCCAAGGGCAAGTCGTGCGAGACCTTCCAGCCGCTCGGACCCTGGCTGGTCACCACCGACGAGGTGTCCGACCCGCAGGCGTTGCGCCTGCGCTCCTGGGTCAACGGCGAGCCCCGCCAGGACTCCACCACCAAAGATATGATCTTCGACGTCGCGTACCTGATCTGGCACCTGTCCCAGTACACCGTGCTCGACCCGGGGGACGTGATCAACACCGGAACGCCGCAGGGGGTGGCGCTGTCCGGCCGGTTCCCGTACCTGTCGCCCGGGGACGTCATGGAGGTCGAGATCGACGGTCTGGGCCGGCAGCGCAGCACGATGAGGAGCGCCTGATGGCCCGGATCACCCGCGTCGACACGTACGACGTCCGGTTCCCCACCTCGCGGGAGCTCGACGGATCCGACGCGATGAACCCCGACCCCGACTACTCGGCGGCGTACCTGGTGCTGCGCACCGACGACGGTCCGGACGGCCACGGCTTCACCTTCACCATCGGCCGCGGCAACGACATCTGCCGGGCGGCGATCGACGCCCTCGTCCCGTTCGTGGTGGGCCTGGACCCGGACACCGTCGACCTGGGCGCGTTCGCCCGATCCCTCACCCACGACTCGCAGCTGCGCTGGCTGGGCCCCGAGAAGGGAGTGGTGCACCTCGCCGCCGGCGCGGTCATCAACGCCATCTGGGACCTGGTCGCCAAACGGGCCGGCAAGCCCGTCTGGCGGTACCTGGCCGAGCTCAGCCCCGAGCAGATCGTCGACCTGGTCGACTGGCGGTACCTCACCGACGCCCTGACCCCGGCGGAGGCCCTGCGGATGCTGCGCGCCGCCGAACCGGGCCGAGCCGGCCGCGCGGCGATCCTGACCGAGCGCGGCTACCCCGCGTACACCACCTCGCCGGGCTGGCTCGGCTACGACGACGACAAGGTGGTACGGCTGGCCAAGCAGGCCGTCGCCGACGGGTTCACCCAGATCAAGCTCAAGGTGGGCGCCGACCGGGCCGACGACGTCCGACGGCTCCGGGCGGCCCGCGCGGCGGTCGGGCCGGACATCCGCATCGCCGTGGACGCCAACCAGCGATGGGACGTGCCCGACGCGATCGCGTGGATGCGCGACCTGGCGCCCTACGACCCCTGGTGGATCGAGGAGCCCACGAGCCCCGACGACGTGCTCGGGCACGCCGCGATCCGGGCCGCGCTCGCCACCGCCGCGCCGTCGGGCGGGGCCATCCGGGTGGCCACCGGCGAGCACGTGCAGAACCGGGTGGTGTTCAAGCAACTGCTCCAGGCCAGGGCGGTGGACGTGGTGCAGATCGACGCCGCCCGGGTGGGCGGGGTGAACGAGAACGTGGCGATCCTGCTGCTGGCCGCGAAGTACGGCGTACCGGTCTGCCCGCACGCCGGGGGAGTCGGCCTGTGTGAACTGGTGCAGCACCTCTCGATGTTCGACTTCGTGGCCGTCTCCGGCAGCACCGACGACCGGGTCATCGAGCACGTCGGTCACCTGCACGAGCACTTCCGCACCCCGGTGGTGGTGCGCGCCGGCCACTACCACGCGCCGACCGCACCCGGCTTCTCCGCCGAGATGCACGCCGACAGCCTCGCCCGGTACGCCTACCCGGACGGACCCGCGTGGGCCTGATCCACCTCGACCTCGCCACTGGCCGGCCGGCGGTCCGGCCGCCCGGCGCGGACACCCTGCCGGACCACTACCTCGACCGGCTGGACCGTGACCGCTTCACCGCGGCGGTGCAGCGGCTCCGACGACTGCTGGGATGAGAAGGAGACGTTCATGACATGTGACGGACTGGTCGCCGTGGTGACCGGGGGTGGTTCGGGGATCGGCCGCGCCTGCACCGATGCGCTGCTCGCCGCGAGGGCCCGGGTGGTCGTGCTGGACCTGGACCCGTCAGGTGCGCCGTCCGGACCGGCGGTCCGCGCCGTGCGGGCCGACGTAGCGGACCGCGCCTCCCTGGCGGCCGGCATCGCCGCCGCCGTGGACGCCTTCGGCCGGCTGGACATCCTCGTCAACAACGCCGGCATCTCGGCGGTCGGCGCCGTCGAGGACAACGACGACGCCCAGTGGGCCCGCGTGCTGGACGTGAACGTCGCCGGTGTGGCCCGCACCAGCGCGGTCGCGCTGCCCCACCTTCGCCGGTCACCGGCGGCGGCCATCGTCAACGTGTCCTCCATCGCTGCGACCGCCGGCCTACCCCGCCGGGCTCTGTACTCCGCGTCCAAGGGCGCCGTGCACGCCCTCACCCTGGCCATGGCCGCGGATCTGATCGGCGACGGCGTACGGGTGAACTGCGTGGCGCCCGGCACGGTGGACACCCCCTGGGTGACCCGGCTGCTCGCCGGCGCCGACGACCCGGCCGCGGAGCGGCGGCTGCTCGCCGCGCGTCAGCCGACCGGCCGCCTGGTCAGCGCCGCGGAGGTCGCCGCGGCAGTGGTGTACCTCGCCTCACCCGCCGCGGGAGCTGTCACCGGGACTTCGCTCGCCGTCGACGGCGGCATGGCCGGTCTGCGGCTCCCGGCACGGCGCAGCTGAGCGGCCGGCGCCGGCGATCGAGCGCTCAGGCCGCCAACAGGTCGCGCAGCCAGCGCAGTTGGATCGGTGGCTGGAACGTCGCCCCGCCCTCGTGCCCGTTGTACGGCCAGATCTGCAGCTCCTTCGGGCCGGCGTAGTGGTTGTACGCGGCGAACACCGTGGACGGTGGGCATACGTCGTCCATCAGCGCGACCGAGTAGAGCGCCGGTGCGGTGGCCCGCGCCGCGAAGTGCACCCCGTCGAAGTAGCTCAACGTATGGAAGACCTGCTCGATCCGGTCGCGGTTCGTCGCGCAGAAGTCGGCCAGCTCCTGGTACGGGTGCGTGTCGGTGATCTCGGTGGCCCGCCGGACGTGGGTCAGGAACGGCAGGTCGATGAGCGCGCCTCGTACCTGGGAGTGCAGGCCGGCCACCGCCTGCGCGATCCCGCCGCCCTGGCTGGCACCGGCGACGACGATCCGGCTGTCGTCCACCTCCGGATGGCTGGCCGCCGCGTCCACCGCCCGCACCGCGTCGGTGAACAACCGGCGGTAGTAGTACTGCTCGGGGTCCAGCACGCCGCGGGTCAGCACGCCGCCGTGCTGCGGCGAGTCGCTGCCCGGCAGATCCACGGTGTCGCCGTCGCCCTGGCCGCGGGAGTCCATGACGAACACCGCGTACCCGGCCGACGGCCACAGCAGCCACTCGTGGGGCCGGCCCCGGCCGCCGCCGTAGCCGATGAACTGCACGACGCACGGCAGTGGCCCGGCCGAGTCCACCGGGGTGAGGAACCAGCCGGCCACCCGCTGCCCGCCGGAGCCGCTGAACCGTACGTCGTGGACGTGCACCCGGGGTAGCAGGGCGTCGTACGGGGTGAACTCCGTCGCCAGGTCGTGCTCGGCCGCAGCGGAGAGCGTGGCGTGCCAGAACGCCGCGAAGTCGTCCGGCTCGGCGCGTTGCGGGCGGTAGGCGCGCAGCTCGGCGAGGGGCAGATCGAACAGGGCCACGGGGATTGCCTTCCTTGCTGCTCGCTGCCGGTACGTCCGCTCGGCAACCTGCACCGCCCTGGTCAGCCCGGCGCGGCTCCGGAATGGACGTGCCGCACGGTGTCGTCCCCGGTGAGCGCGCGTGCCGGGCTGGCTGAGCGTAGGACTGGTGCTGAACCGGAATCAATACTTGACGAAGTTAATTAATGAACCTAGGTTTCGGCTATGTTTCCCGAGACCGGCTTGGCCTCGCTCGCCGTCGCCCCGGCGGCAACGGCGGTGTTCACCGCCGTACTGACCGAAGGTCCCTTGAGCCGGGTCAGTCTCGCGCGCCGGCTCGGGCTGTCCTCCGCCGCCGTCACCAAGGCCGCGCGCCCGCTCATCGACACGGGTTACCTGCATGAGCTGGCCGCGACCGAACGCACCGGTCCGGGCGCCGGACGCCCGGCCAGTCCACTGGCCGTACGCGCGGACCGCGAGTTCTTCGTCGGGGTGAAGATCACCGCCGATGAACTCATCGGCGTCGTCTGCGACCTCCGTGCGGCGGTACGGGCCACGGCCCGCCGGCCGCTGACCGCCCCCGACGTCGAGGCCGTCCTCACCGACCTCGGCCAGCTCGTCGACGGGCTGCTCGACGGTCCCGGCGACTACCGGGTCCGCACCCGCCGGCTGGGGCTCGCCATCTCCGGCGACGTGGATCGCACCACCGGGCTGGTCCGGTACTCGCCGTTCCTGCGGTGGCGCAACGTCCCGCTCGGCCAACGCGCGGCCCGGATCACCGGGCTCGCCGTCACGGTGGAGAACGACGTGAAGGCGCTCACCGCCGCTGAGCACTGGTTCGGCGAGGGGGTGGGCGCCGAGTCCTTCGCCCTCGTCACCGTGGGCACCGGCATTGGCTGCGGCCTGGTCGTCCACGGCCGGCTGGTCTCCGGCTCGCACGGCGTCGCCGGCGAGATCGGTCACCTCGCCGTCGACGCCAACGGCCCCAGTTGCCACTGCGGTGGTCGCGGCTGCGTGGAGGCCATCGCCGGCACCCAGGCCATCGTCCGGCAGGCCCGGGAACGCACCGGTCGGCCCGAACTCACCATTGACGCCGCGGTGGCCCTGGCCCGCGCCGGTGACGAGCGGGTCGCTGCCGTCTTCGCCCGTGCCGGCAACGCGATCGGCTCCGGCATCGCGGCCGTGGCGAACCTGGTCGGCCCCGCCCGGATCGTCGTGTCCGGCGAGGGGCTGGCCGCCTACGACCTGTTCGAGGCGCACATCCGCACCGGCTTCGAGCGCCAGGCGTTCGGTGCCGCCGCCCAGTGCCCGCTCTCCATCCGCCCGCTGCCCTTCGAGGAGTGGGCGCGCGGAGCGGCTGCCGTGAGCATCCAGTCGCTCGTCGTTCCCTGAACCATCGGCGTCAATCCGGCCCCCGGCCGGCCATATCGCAACAGGCACCACCCTCGGCCCCCCAAAACCAGGAGGTGTGACTGTGAAGTCACCGTTACGCACCACCGCGCAGCGAGTCGAACCGCCCACCCGGCGCGAGAGCCGGGTCCGCACCGGCGTGGCCCTCGCCGCCACCCTCGCGGTGGCCATCGGCGCGGGCGCGATCCCGGCGCAGGCTGCCGCACCCGGCGCGAAGACGCGGGCTGCCGCACCCGGTCCGAAGCCGAGCCCAGCGCCGAACAGCGCGGGGGCCGGCGCCACCACGAAGGACCCGTCGCCCGCCGACCGGGCGGCCGCGCAGAAGGCGGCCGCCGAGGCTGCGGCGCAGGGCGTCGCGGCCCGTCCCTATCTGGGGTGGAGCAGTTGGAGCCTGCAGGCCACCAAATACCCGGGGGTCAACCCGAACGGCCCCGCGAGCTGGCTGAACGAGGCCAACGTCCTCCAGCAGGCCGACGTGCTCGCCACGAAGCTCAAGCCCTACGGCTACGAGTACGTCAACATCGACGCCGGCTGGTCCACCAACTACCAATGGGAGATCAACTCCGACGGGTACGGACGCGAGATCGCCTCGCCCGAACGGTTCCCGCACGGCATGAAGTACGTCGCCGACGCCATCCACGCCAAGGGACTCAAGGCCGGCATCTACCTCACCGTCGGGCTGAACAAGCCCCTGTACGGCGGCGGCACGGTACCGATCTGGAACGCTCCCGGCTGCACCACCGCCGACATCGTCTACCCGGACCTGCGTACGACGAACGGCTGGGACGGGGCGTACAAGATCGATTTCTCGAAGCCCTGCGCGCAGAAGTATGTCGACTCGCAGGCACAGCTGATCGCCGACTGGGGCTATGACTTCCTCAAGTTCGACGGCGTCGGGCCAGGCTCGTTCCGCAGCGGCGACAACTACAACAACGTCGCGGACGTCGCCGCCTGGCACGCGGCCATCGCCAGGACCGGACGCCCGATCGAGTTTCTCCTGTCCTGGTCGCTCGACCGCAACCACGCCGCCGACTGGAAGCGGTACTCCAACGGCTGGCGGATCGACACCGACGTGGAGTGCTACTGCGACACCCTGGTGACCTGGAACAACTCCGTGAAGGTCCGGTGGGACAACGTACCCGGCTGGACGCCCTGGGCCGGCCCCGGCGGCTGGAACAACCTCGACTCTCTCAATGTCGGCAACGGCGAGATGGACGGCATCACCGAGGACGAGCGGCAGAGCTACATGACGCTGTGGGCGATCTCGGCGGCCCCGCTCTACATCGGTGACGACCTCACCAAGCTCGACGCGTACGGCCTCTCCCTGCTCACCAACCGCGAGGTGATCGCGATCGACCAGCAGGGCATCCCGGCCCGGCCGGTTACCCCGACCGGCCCCACGCAGGTCTGGGGAATGAAGAACGCCGACAACTCGTACACCGTCGCGCTGTTCAACATGGGCAGCCTCCCGGCCCAGGTCACCGCCAACTGGAGCAGCTTCGGCTTCGGTGGCACCGCCACCGTCCGTGACGTGTGGCGGAGCGAAGAGCTGGGCGTGCACAACGGCGCCATCTCGGCGACCCTACCGTCGCACGGTTCCCGGCTGTTCAAGGTCACCCCGACGGGTGTTGCCCCCAAGGTGGCCAGCTACGAGGCGGAGGCCAGCACGAACACCGTCGTGCGGGGCGCCTCGGTCGGCGGCTGTGCCAACTGCTCCGGCGGCGCGAAGGTTGGCAACCTCTACAACGGCGGCGCCCTGCGCATCAACGGCGTCACCGTGCCGAAGACGGGCACCTACCAGGTGAACATCCGCTACACCACGAACGACCCGCGCTCGGCGACCGTCTCGGCCAACGGCCAGAATGCCGTCACCCTGGCCTTCCCGCCCAGCGGTGGTTGGGACATCCCGGCCACCCTGACCGTAGCGATGCAGTTGCGTGCCGGTGCCAACACGATCGAGATCGACAGCACGACGCCGGTCTACTCACCGGACATCGACAAGATCGAGGTGCCGCTGACCGTACGGTAGGCACGGCTCGTCGTGGGGCCGGAGTGGCACTGCCGCCCGGCCCCCACGCCGTCCGGGCGCCACGCTCTGTGACCGTGGCCATACGGAGAATGCTTGCTCGATCAGGCAACCGACGACTAATTTTGCTTCGTCAAGCAAGTAAAACCAGGGGTCGATGTGGGTTTGGCTCCGGCAGTCCTGCGAGCGGATCTCCGTACCGCCGGACCCATGGCTTCCGCACCGTTCCGCACATCCAGATGCACCGCGCCCCGTGTCGTTCAGGAGTCGGACATGATTTTTGGGCCAGTTCGTCGCAGCTACCGCGACGAGCAACAATGTCGATCGGCCCGGCGGCGGATCCGGGAGACGCTCGCGGTCCGCCGGGCCGCCGCAGCGGTCGGGCAGCAGAGCGTCGAACTACCCGACGAGGCGAAGTCGGCCGCATGACAAGGCGCGACCGCCGGCGGAGGTGATGAGCCACGTCGGGTCGGGGGTGCCGTCGGTGAGCACGCGCGACCAGGCGTGGCGGTATCTCATCGGATATGCCAGTTGAGCGGTCGGTACCCGACTCGCACCGTCCGTCCGCTCCGCGTGACCCCGCGAGTTCCCGGCCAGGTCCGGGGGCGTCAGGCTGCCGGCGCCGGACCGGTCGAGCGGGCCGGCGGGCCGAACAGCGGCAGCAGCCGGTCCGCGTCGAGGTAGGTGGTGATGCCCCGCACCCGGTCGCCGGCCAGGTCCAGGATGACCAGCCCGAAGGGCCGGTGGACGCCGTCGGGCCCCGGCCGGGTCTGCCAGTACGCCGGTGCGCCGTTCGCCGCGGTGGGCACCAGCCGCGAGCCCGCGCACGAGGCCGCCGGATCGGACAGTCCCTGCGCGATCCGGTCCCGGCCGCGCAGCCACCAGCGCAACGGCGGCATCGACATGGTGGCGTCGGCGTGCAGCAGAGCCACCAGGGCCGGCACGTCGTGGCGTTCGAACGCGGTGCAGTACCGGGTCAGTAGCTCGCGCTGGGCCGCGTCGGCGGGCCGGACCGGCTCCCCGGGGTCGGGGGCGACCGTGCGCAGGGTGGACCGGGCCCGCTGGAGCGCGCTGTTCACCGACGCGACGCTGGCCTCCAACAGGTGCGCGACCTCGTCGGCCCGCCAGCAGAGCACGTCGCGCAGGATCAGCACGGCCCGCTGTCGGGGCGGCAGGTGTTGCAGGGCGGCCACGAACGCCAGCCGGATGCTCTCCCGCCGCAGCGCCTGCTCCGCCGGGTCGCCGTACCCGGGCAGCACCCGGTCGTCCGGGACCGGCTGGACCCACACGTGCTCCGGCGCCGGCGCCCCGAGCGCCGCGCCGGTCTCGGCGGCGGGGCCGAGGTCCATCGCCCGGGCCCGGCGTTGCGTGCCGCGCAGCATGTCCAGGCAGACGTTCGTCGCGATCCGGTAGGCCCAGGTCCGCAGCGACCCGCGGGCCGGGTCATAGCGGTCGGACGCCCGCCAGATGCGGGTCAACGTCTCCTGCACGGCGTCCTCGGCCTCGAACCCTGAGCCGAGCATCCGGTAGCAGAAGCCGGTCAGTTCGGTGCGCAGCAGCTCGACCGGGACGTCCTCGGCGACCGCTCTCTCCCGCACCCGGCGACCATACGCCCACCGACCGATGAGTTTCGCGGGTCCGGCCCGTATCAGCTGCGAGGGCCCCGGCGAAGGGTGCCCCGCACTGGACGGGAGGAATCCGGATGACCGACGACGATGTCCGCGCCGCGGTGGTGGCGGAACGGGCGGAACTGGTCGACCTGCTGGCGGCGCTGCCCGCCGATCGGTGGGACGCGCCGACACTGTGCGACGGGTGGCGGGTGCGGGAGGTCGTCGCGCACACCACGATGCCGTTCCGGACCTCGGTCGGGCGGGCCCTGATGGAGTTGGCCAGGGCGCGCGGGAACGTCAACCGGATGGCCGACCGGACCGCCCGTCGCGACGCCGCCGCGTTGTCGCCCGTGCAGTTGCTCGCGGCGCTGCGGGACAACGTCGAGCACCGCTGGACGCCGCCGGGCGGGGGCGTGTGCGGGGCGCTCTCCCACGACGTCATCCACGGCCTGGACATCACGTCGGCCTCGGGCTGGACCGCCGCGTCCCACCGGAGCGGGTCGCCATGGTGCTGACCGGGATGTCGCCGCGCAACGTGGCGTTCTTCGGCACCGACCTGAGCGGCGTCCAGCTCCGGGCGACCGACCTCGACTGGTGCCACGGCGAGGGCACGCCGGTGCGTGGTCTCGCCCAGGATCTGCTGCTGGTGGTCTGCGGGCGCCGGCTCCCGTCCGGCCGGCTCGACGGCCCGGCGGCGACCCGGTTCAGCCGGCGGGACCCGTAGCGGGCGCGCGCCTCGCCCCGGGCCCGGGCACGTCCGGGGCGAGGCGGTATCCCGTCGCCACCGCGTCCGACCATGGTCGACAATGGTGCGATGGACGATCGGGCGCTGGTGCGGCTGAGCAAGCGGATGTCACTGGCACTGCGCCACCAGCCCGGGAAGTTCGGCCTGGCGCCGGACCGGGCCGGCTGGGTCAGCGTGGACGGCCTGCTCGCCGCCCTGCGGATCGACCGCGCCCACCTCGACGCCGTCGTGGCCGGTAACGACAAGCAGCGCTTCGCCGTCGAGCGGGGCGCCGACGGGGTGGAACGGATCCGGGCCAGCCAGGGGCACTCCATCCCGGTCGACCTCCAGCTGGCGCCCACCGCGCCGCCGGAGCACCTCTACCACGGCACCGGCGCGGCCGCGCTCGACTCGATCCGGGCCACCGGCCTGCACCGGGGCGGGCGGCACCACGTACACCTCTCGCCGGACGTGGCGACGGCCCGGCGGGTCGGCGCCCGCCGCAGCGGGGCGGTGGTGGTGCTCACCGTCGACGCGGCGGCGATGGCCCGCGACGGGCACGTCTTCTACCGCAGCGCGAACGGGGTATGGCTGACCGACGCGGTGCCGCCGGCCTACCTCGTCGCCTGACGGCGCGTTCCGCGCCCGATCGGCCGCGACGCCGACCGCGCCGGATTACCCTCGGACCACGACCCGGAGGGAGCGGCATGAGCGGTCAGACCAGCCCCGGCACGATGCCCGCCGCCTTCTTCGGCCACGGCAACCCGATGAACGCCCTGGCGGTCAACCGGTACACCTCGGCGTGGCGGGCGTTCGGGCGGGCGGTGCCGCGCCCCCGGGCGATCCTGGTGATCTCGGCGCACTGGTACATCGGCGCGACCGCCGTCACCGCGATGCCCCGGCCACGCACGATCCACGACTTCTACGGCTTTCCCCCGCAGCTGTTCGACGTCGAGTACCCGGCCCCGGGCCTGCCCGAGCTGGCCGAGGAGGTGAGCGACCTGGTGCATCCCACCTGGGTGGGCGCCGACGTGGACTCGTGGGGCCTCGACCATGGCACCTGGTCGGTGCTGACCCACGCCTTCCCGGCGGCGGACATTCCGGTGGTGCAGCTGAGCATCAACGCCTTCAAGGGGCTGGACTACCACCTGGGGCTGGGCGCCCAGCTCGCGCCGCTGCGCGAGCGCGGGGTGCTCATCGTGGCCAGCGGCAACGTGGTGCACAACCTGGGCGGGGTGGATCCGCAGCTGGTCGACCAGGGCTTCGACTGGGCGCGGCGCTTCGACGACGCGGCCCGCGAGGTGATGCGGGACGAGCCCTCCGAGGCGGCCCGGCTGGACGCCCACCGCGACTTCGGGTCGGCGGTGCCGACGCCGGACCACTTCATCCCGCTGCTCTACCTCGCCGGTATCGCCGGTGCGACCAGGACCCGGCCCGAGGTGCTGGTGAACGGGTACGCGTACGGATCGCTGTCGATGACCGCGTACACGCTGGGGTTGGCCTGCCCGGGTGGCGACCAGCCGGCCGGCGCGCCGTCGCTGCCGGCCGACGTGCCGGCCGACTCGGCGAACATCTGACCCCGGCCGGCGTCAGCCCCGCGCCGGCGCGGACTCGGCCGGGGCGCGCACGCCGTCGACGAACAGCGCGACGAGCTGGTGGCCGACCTCGGTGAAGGTCAGCGGCCCGTCCGGGTGGAACCAGGTGTGGAAGTTGCCCAGGGCGCTGAGGAACGTGTGGGTGACCACGGTGGCGGAGACGTCGGGGCGGACCACACCGGCCAGCTGGGCCTCGTGCACGAGGTCGCGGAACAGGTCGTGGTAGCGCCGGCGCTCCCGGCGGGTGGCCTCGGCGTGCTCGTCGTCGAGCAGGTGCGCCGAGCGGGCCCAGACGGTCAGCTCGGCCAGGTGTTCGGCGGTGTGTTCGACCACGTCGAGGGCCGCGGCGCGCAGCCGCTCCCCGACCGGCCCGTCGCCCGCCGCGATCTCGGCCAGCCGCCGGGTCTGCTCCGCGAGCAGTTCCCGGTAGATGCTGGTCAGCAGCTCGGACTTCGACCCGAACCAGTGATACAGCGCCCCCTTGGTCACCTCCGCCGCCGCCACGATCTCCTGGACGCTCGTCGCCTCGTAGCCGCGCCGGGCGAACAGCTCGGTGGCGGCCGCGATGATGCTCTGCCGGGCCGACCCGCGGGGCGCCCGCCGCCGCTCGGGAGCGACGGCGGCCTCGGTCGCCACGGTCACCGCGACTCCAGCTGGCGGCGGATCTCCCGGCGAGCCACGTCGCGCACGTGCACCTCGTCGGGGCCGTCGGCGATGCGCAGGGTACGGGTGCCCGCGTACATCGACGCGAGCGGGAAGTCGTCGGAGACGCCGGCCCCGCCGTGCACCTGGATGGCCCGGTCGAGCACCTCCAGCGCGACCCGGGGCGCGATCACCTTGATCGCGGCGATCTCGGTGCGGGCGGCCTTGGCGCCGTACCGGTCGATCATCCAGGCCGCCTTGAGGGTGAGCAGCCGCGCCTGCTCGATCGCCATCCGCGACTCGGCGATCTGCTGCTGCACCACGCCCTGGCGGGCCAGTTCCTGGCCGAAGGCCACGCGGGTGGTGGCGCGGCGCACCATCAGGCTCAGCGCCCGCTCGGCCAGGCCGATGGCGCGCATGCAGTGGTGGATGCGGCCGGGGCCGAGCCGGGCCTGGGCGAGGGCGAAGCCGCCGCCCTCCTCGCCGAGCAGGTGCGACGCCGGCACCCGGACGTCGGTGAAGACGACCTCGCCGTGGCCGTGCTGGTCGTGGTAGCCGAAGACGGGCAGCGAGCGCACCACCTCGACGCCGGGGGTGTCCACCGGGACCAGGATCATCGACTGCTGCCGGTGGGTGTCGGCCGACGGGTCGGTCTTGCCCATCAGGATCATGACGGCGCAGCGCGGGTCGGCGATGCCGGTGGTCCACCACTTGCGGCCGTTGATGACGTACGAGTCGCCGTCGCGCTCGATGCGGGTACGGACGTTGGTGGCGTCGCTGGAGGCCACGTCCGGTTCGGTCATCGCGAAGGCCGACCGGATCTCACCGTCGAGCAGCGGGCGCAGCCAGCGCTCCTTCTGCTCGTCCGTGCCGAACATGTGCAGGATCTCCATGTTGCCGGTGTCCGGGGCGGCGCAGTTGACGGCCTCCGGGGCGAGCTCGATGGAGCGGCCGGTCAGCTCCGCGAGGGGGGCGTACTCCAGGTTGGTCAGCCCGGAGACGTCGGGCAGGAACAGGTTCCACAGCCCCCGGCGGCGCGCCTCGGCCTTGAGTTCCTCCACGACCGCGGGCAGGTGGTGACGACGGCCGGCCTCGGTGAGTTCGGCGCGCTGGGCCGCGTAGACCGGTTCGGCGGGGTAGACGTGGTCGTCCATGAACTCCTGGAGCCGCTTGAGGTACTCGGCGGACCGTGCGCTCGGTTCGAAATCCATGGCTGGCTCCCCATTGACGGCTGTGTCGGCGGCTCGCTACCGTCGCCGGACGCCGAACATACCGGCTGGTCGGTATGGCGTCCAGAGCACCGTGACCGTGAGGAGCCCCAGGTGAGCGTGATGGACCGGTTCCGCCTCGACGGGAAGGTCGCCGTCGTCACCGGCGCCTCCTCCGGCCTGGGGGTGTCGTTCGCCCGCGCGCTCGCCGAGGCCGGTGCCGACGTCGTGCTCGGCGCCCGCCGCGCCGAGCGCCTGCCCGAGACGGGCAAGCTGGTCGAGGCGGCCGGCCGGCGGTACGCGGCCCGCGCCACCGACGTCAGCCGGCCCGAGGACTGCCAGGCGCTGGTCGCCACCGCCATCGAGCAGTTCGGTCGGGTGGACGTGCTGGTCAACAACGCCGGGGTCGGCACCGCCGTGCCCGCCTCCCGGGAGACCCCGGAGCAGTTCCGCTCGGTCGTCGACGTCAACCTGATGGGCAGCTACTGGATGGCACAGGCGTTCGCCCGGGCGGCGACCGGCGGCGGCGCCATCGTCAACATCTCCAGCGTCATCGGCCTGCGCCCGGGCGGCATCCCGCAGGCCGCGTACGCCGCCAGCAAGGCCGGTGTCATCGGCCTGACCCGCGACCTGGCGGCACAGTGGACCGGCCGCAAGGGCATCCGGGTCAACTGCATCGCCCCCGGCTTCTTCGCCTCCGAGATGAGCGACCAGCTCGAGCCGGGCACCTTCGAGATGGTCAAGGCGCTCGCCCCGGCCGGGCGGCTCGGCGAGCACGAGGAGCTCGCCGCCACGCTGATCTGGCTGGCCAGCGACGCCTCGTCATACGTGACCGGAGTGACCGTGCCGGTCGACGGCGGCCTCGTCATGCCTTGACGCCCGAGGGTGGAGGGCGTAGACCGGCTGTCACCTTGCTCGATGTCCCAGCGACTCGCCGTACAGGAGGAGCACCGATGAGCTTCAACCTCGCGACCATCCTCCGGGAGCCCCGCCGGGCGCATCCCGACAAGCCGCTCTGCCACCTCGACCACCTGACCTTCAGCTACCGACAGGTGGACGAGATCTCTGGGCGGGTCGCCGCCGCCCTGCTCGGGCTGGGCCTGCGCCGGGGCGACAAGGTGGCGGTGCAGCTGCCGAACGTGCCGCAGTTCCTCTTCGCCTACTTCGCCGTGCTCAAGGCGGGCCTGGTCATGGTGCCGCTCAACCCGCTGCTGCGCGCCGGTGAGGTCGCGTACCACCTGGCGGACTCCGACACCAAGGTCTTCATCACCTTCGAGCTGTTCGCGCAGGAGGCGGCCAAGGGGGCCGCCGAGGTCGAGGGCGTGACGACGTACGTGGTCAACCTGCCGGGCAGCGACCGGCGGCCCGACGGCACCCGGCACTTCGACGAGCTGTACGCGGCCGAGGACACCGGCGAGATCGTCCCGACGGACGCCGACGACACGGCCGTGCTGCTCTACACCAGCGGCACCACCGGTCGGCCCAAGGGCGCCGAGCTGACCCACTTCCAGCTCTACATGAACTGCACCGTCGGCGGCGACCTGTTCGGCTTCCGCGACGACGACATCGGCCTGGCCGTCCTGCCGCTCTTTCACGTCTTCGGCCTCTCCAGCGTGCTCAACGTGGCCGTGCGCTACGGCGGCACCATCGTGCTCGTGCCGCGCTTCGAGGTCGGGCCGGTGGTCGACGCCATCGAGCGGCACCGGTGCACGGTCTTCTCCGGCGTACCCACCATGTACTTCGCCCTGTTGCAGGCCGACCTCACCGGTCGGGACCTCTCCTCGCTGCGGGTCGGCGTCTCCGGTGGGGCGGCGATCCCCGGCGAGGTGATCCGGTCCTTCGAGGAGCGGTTCCCAGGCGTGGTGATCCTGGAGGGGTACGGGCTGTCGGAGACGGCCAGCACGACGACGTTCAACATCAGCGCCGAGCAGCGCAAGGTGCTCTCCATCGGCAAGCCGATCTGGGGCGTGGAGACGCGCATCGTCGACGACGCGGACCGGCCGCTGCCGCCCGGGCCCGAGCACGTCGGCGAGATCGTGGTCCGCGGCCACAACGTGATGAAGGGCTACTACAAGAACCCCGAGGCGACCGCCGAGGCGTTCCGTGGCGGCTGGTTCCACACCGGAGACCTGGCGTACGCCGACGCCGACGGCTACCTGTTCATCGTCGACCGCAAGAAGGACATGATCATCCGGGGTGGCTACAACGTCTATCCCCGGGAGGTCGAGGAGGTCCTGTACGCCCACCCGGCGGTCGTCGAGGCCGCGGTGCTCGGCCGCCCCGACGCCAAGCTGGGCGAGGAGGTCGTGGCGGTGCTCAGCGTCACGCCGGACGCCGAGGTGACGCCCGACGACCTGGTGGCGTACTGCCGGGAGCGGCTCGCCGCGTACAAGTACCCGCGGCAGGTCCGCATCGTGGCCGAACTGCCGAAGGGCCCGACCGGCAAGCTGCTCAAGCGCGAACTGAAAAAGGACCTGCTGGAAACCCCTGCACAGCAAGTGCAATAGCTGCCGCCACCCGGGTCGGCGACGACCCGGGTCGACCGCCATTGTCCTGGTACGACCCGTCCACATCACAGCGTCGTAACGAGTCATTGACGGTCTCCGCTCGAAAAGTACACTCCCGATGTAATAACCACCCCCTGATGCTTCGCCCGAGTCGCACCGCGTTTTCCCCCGTCGCCGCGTCCCGTAAGAGGTGAAGATGAGCCCACCACCCACCGACACTCCCGCCGCCGGCATCGACCTGGTGCTGCGCGACGTCGGCGTCCGGTTCGGCGGACTGGTCGCGCTGGACGGCGTCTCCCTGCGGGTGCCGCCCGGCCGGATCGTCGGCGTCATCGGCCCGAACGGCGCCGGGAAGACCACCCTGTTCAATGTGGTCTGCGGCTTCGTCCCGCCGACCAGCGGCTCGCTCAGCCTCGACGGCCGGCCGTTCCGGCCGCGTCCGCACCGGCTCACCCGCCTCGGCATCGCCCGCACGTTGCAGGGTGTCGGTCTCTTCCCCGGCCTCACCGTCGTCGAGAACGTGATGGCCGGCGCCAGCCACGCCGCCCGGGCCGGCTTCACCACCGCCCTGTTCGGCCTGCCCCGCAGCGACCGCGACGAACGGCGGCTGCGCGAACAGGCCCTCGACCTGCTCTCCGAGCTGGGCGTCGCGCGGCACGCCGCCGCCGCGCCCGGCACCCTGCCGTACGCGGTGCGCAAGCGGGTCGCCCTCGCCCGCGCCCTGATCGCCCGACCCCGCCTGCTGCTGCTCGACGAGCCGGCCGGCGGGCTCGGCGCCGAGGACATCGGCGAGCTGGCCGAGCTGATCACCGGGCTGCCCGGCCGGGCCGACGCCGCCTGCTCGATCATGCTCGTCGAGCACCACATGGACCTGGTCATGTCCGTCTGCCACGAGATCGTGGTGCTGGACTTCGGCAAGGTCATCGCCGCCGGCACCCCGGAGCAGGTCCGCGACGACCCGCTGGTGACCGAGGCGTACCTCGGCGCCGACGTCCCGGCCGGCGCCACCGGCACCGGCGCCGGTTCGGTGGTCGCGCCGTGAGCGCCATCCTGGCGGTCGACGGGCTCAGCTCCGGCTACGGTCCGGTGCCGGTGCTGCGCGAGGTCACCTTCGAGGTGCCGACCGGGACCATCGCCGCCGTCCTGGGCGCCAACGGGGCCGGCAAGACCACCCTGCTGCGTACCCTGTCCGGCCTGCTGCGCCCCACCGCCGGCCAGGTCCGGTTCGACGGCGCGGACCTGCGCGGCGTCCGCGTCGAGGCGCTGGTGCACCGCGGCCTGGCGCACGTGCCGGAGGGCCGCGGCATCGTCGCCGAGCTGACCGTCGAGGAGAACCTGCGCCTCGGCGGGCTGTGGCGCCGCGACCGCGCCGACGCCCGGCGAGCCCAGGACGAGGTGTACGAGCTGTTCGAGCCGCTGGCCCGGCGGCGACGGCACGCCGGGCACCAGCTCTCCGGCGGGGAGCGGCAGATGCTCGCCCTCGGTCGGGCGCTGATCGCCCGGCCCCGGCTGCTGCTGCTCGACGAGCCGTCGCTCGGCCTCGCACCCCGGGTCACCGCGCAGATCATGGCGCTGCTGCGCCGGCTCTGCGACGACACCGGGTTGACCGTCCTGCTCGTTGAGCAGAACGTGCGCAGTGCCCTCTCCGTCGCCGACCAGGGCGTGGTCATGTCCCTGGGCCGCGTCGTCATGGCCACCCCAGCGGCGCAGCTTCGCGACGACGAGACGCTGCGCCACGCGTACCTCGGGTTCTGACCACCCCACCCGTAGGAAGGATCCGTTCTTGGACCGGTTCTTGTTCCTCACCTTCGACGGACTGTCCACCGGCGCCGTCTACGCGGCGTTCGCCCTCGCCCTGGTGCTCATCTGGCGGGCCGCCCGTCTGGTCAACTTCGCGCAGGGCGCGATGGCCGTGGCGACGGCCTACGTCGGCTACGCGGTCGCCTCCGCCACCGGTTCGTACTGGCTGGGCCTGGGCGCGGCCGTCCTCGCCGGCCTCGCCCTGGGCGCGCTCGTCGAACGGGTGCTGATGCGGTTCGTCGGCCACGCCAACCCCCTCAACGACGTCATCGTCGCCCTCGGCCTGGTGCTGCTGATCCAGGCGGTGCTCGGCATGGTCTTCGGCAACGAGTACCGGCCGGCGGCCGCGCCGTTCGACACCGACGCCCTGTCGATCGGCGGGATCGCCGCACTGTCCCCGTACGACCTGTGGGTCCTCGGCGCGGTCCTGGTGGTCGTGGTGCTGCTCGCGCTGCTGTTCACCCGTACGCCGATCGGCCTGCGGATGCGGGCCTCCGCCTTCGCTCCCGAGGTGTCCCGGCTGCTCGGGGTGAACGTCAACCGGATGCTCACGGTCGGCTGGGCGCTGGCCGCCGCGGTCGGCGCCCTCGCCGGCATGCTGGTCATCCCCACCGGGCTGGGGCTGCATCCGCACGCGATGGACCTGGTCTTCGTCGTCGCGTTCACCGCCGCCGTCGTCGGCGGCCTGGACAGCCCGGCCGGGGCGGTGGTCGGCGGCCTGCTGGTCGGCGTGATCCTGTCCTACGTCACCGGCTACCTCGGCCCGGACACCACGCCGCTGGCCGTCCTCGTCCTGCTGCTGGCGGTCCTGCTGGTCCGCCCCGGCGGGCTCTTCTCCAGCGCGAGAGCGAGGCACGTGTGACCACCACCCAGCCCGACGTGTCCACGGCCGAACCGCCACCCGGCCGGCCCTCACCGCTGCGCCGGCTGCTGCCCGGCCCGCCGGACGCCGCCACGGCGGGCGGCTCGACGCTGCTGCGCCACCTGGTTCCGATCGTGCTCGCCGGCACGCTCGTCGTGCTGCTGACCAACCAGTTGCCGCCGTACCAGAACCTCCAGGTCGCCCGGGTCTGCGCGTTCCTCTGCGTCACCGCCGGCTACACCGTCCTGGTCGGGCTCAACGGCCAGCTCTCGCTCGGGCACGGGGCGCTGATGGCGACCGGCGCGTACACCGTCGCGCTGGTCCAGCGGGCCTTCGAGGCGCGCGCGGTGCAGGGCCGGTGGATCCTGCCGCTGTCCCTGCTGGCCGCCGTCGCGGTGACCGCGGCGGCCGGGCTGGTCATCGGGCTGGCTGCCGCCCGGCTGCGCGGGCCGTACCTGGCCGGCGTGACCCTGACCGTCGCCACCCTGGTCCCGGCGATCGCCACGATCTTCACCGGCGTCTTCAACGGCGAGCAGGGGCTGCGCTTCCCGGCGGAGACGCCGCCGGCGTTCCTCGGGGCGTACTTCCAGCCGGAACGGTGGCTGGCCTGGGTCGCGCTGCTCGCCGCGCTGCTGACCATGCTGCTCATGGCGAACCTGGTGCGCAGCCGGTTCGGCCGGTCCCTGCGCGCCGTCCGCGACGACGAGGTGGCCGCCCGGCTCGCCGGCATCCACGTCGCCCGCAACCAGGTGCTCGCCTTCGTGGTGAGCGCCGCCTGCGCCGGCCTGGGCGGGGGCGTGTACGCGGTGCTGACCGCCACCGTGGCCCCCGGCAAGTTCGCCCTCGACCTGTCGCTGTTCCTGCTGATGGCCATCGTGATCGGTGGGCTGGGCAGCCTCGCCGGGGCGGTCTGGGGAGCCGTCCTGCTGGTGGCCCTGCAGGACCTGCCGAGCCTCGTCACCGACACCTTCACCCTGCCCGCGGGCCTCGCCCAGCGGCTGGAGGGCAACCTGGCCCTCGCCGTGTTCGGTCTGATCCTCATCGTCGTCATGCTCGCGGCCCCGGGCGGCCTCCAGGGCGCCGCCCGCACGCTCACCGCACGCCTCCGGCCGGGCCGCCGGACCCCGCACCCCTGACTCTCCCGGTTCCACCCCACCCCGATTCGCACCCGCACCGGAATGGAGAACCAATGCATCCCACCACACGCCGCGTACTCGCGGCCACTGCCGGCCTCGCGCTGTTGGTCAGCGCGTCGGCCTGCGCCAACGACGAGCAGCAGGCGGCCGAGAACGTCCCGGGCGTCACCGACACCGAGGTCGTGATCGGCACCCACCAGCCACTCACCGGCCCCGCCGCGGCCGGCTACTCGAAGATCTCCGCCGCCACCAAGGCGTACTTCGAGCACGTCAACAGCAAGGGCGGCGTCAACGGCCGGAAGATCGTCTACAAGGTGATGGACGACGGCTACAACCCGGCGAACACCGACAACGTCGTCCGCAAGCTCGTCCTCGACGACAAGGTCTTCGCGCTCCTCGGCGGCCTCGGCACCCCCACCCACACCAACGTGCTGGAGTTCGTCAAGACGCAGAAGGTGCCCGACCTCTTCGTCTCCTCCGGCAGCCGCAACTGGAACCAGCCCGAGAAGTACCCGACCACCTTCGGCTGGCAGCCCGACTACACCGTCGAGGGCAAGATCCTCGCCACCTTCGTCAAGCAGCAGTTCTCCGGCCAGAAGGTGTGCCATTTCGGGCAGAACGACGACTTCGGCCGCGACTCCCTCGCCGGGGTGGAGAAGATCCTCGGGCCGGTGGTCGCCAAGCAGACCTACACCCCCACCAACCCGCAGGTCGGCCCGGCGATCGGCGCGCTGAAGGCGGCCGGCTGCCAGGTGGTGATCTCGGCGAGCATCCCGGGCTTCACCGCGCTGGCCATGGGCCAGGCCGCCGGGCAGGGGTTCCGGGCGCAGTGGGTGGTGTCCAACGTCGGCGCCGACTACACCACGCTCTCCGGCCAGCTCGGCGACAAGAAGGTGATCCTCGAGGGGATGATCGCCGACAACTACCTGCCGATGGCGAACGACCCGAGCGACCCGTGGATCCAGGCGTACACCAAGATCCACCAGCAGTACAACGCCGCCAACCCGATCGACGGCAACGCCGTCTACGGCTACTCGATGGCGTACACCTTCGTGCAGGCGCTGCTCGCCGCCGGCAAGGACCTGACCCGCGAGAAGCTGGTCGAGGCCGTGCAGAAGGGCGGCTTCACCGGGCCGGGCCTCACCCCGTTCCGCTACAGCAAGGACGTCCACGCGGGTTACAGCGGCGTCCGGATGAACAAGGTGCAGAAGGGCGTCCAGGCGTACTTCGGCCCGACCTACACCACCGACGACGGTGACGGCGCCGTCACCGAGCTGACCAGTGCGCCGGCCGCGCCGCCGGCGGAGGCGATCCCGACGAGCTGATCCGCGACCGCCGCAGCGCGGTGCCCCGAACCGGGCCGCCACCCCGACGGTGGCGGCCCGGTCCTGTTCGGTGCTTCCTGGCGTCCAACAGGCCGCACGCAGGGTGCGCATTGTCGCCCCCGATATGGCAAGGGACCGGCGGAGGGGACGTCGTCCGACCCCGTTTGGCGATGTCGATACACTGCCGGTGCAGTTTTCTCGGGCACCACACCGGACGGGGGACCATCACATGATCGACGTGGACGCCGACGGGCCGGCACGGGTGGACGGGCGGTCGGCGCGCGCCGAGCGTACCCGCACCGCCATCGTCGACGCGCACCTCGCCCTGATCGACGAGGGGGACCTCCGGCCCACCGGGGAGCGCATCGCCGAACGCGCGGGAGTGTCGCTGCGTACCTTGTGGACCAACTTCAAGGACATGGAGACCCTGTTCGCCGCGACCGGCCGGCGGGTGAGCGAGCGGCAGGAGTCGATGGTCCGGCCGATCTCGCCGGAGCTGCCGCTCACCCGGCGGATCGGGGAGTTCAGCGCCCAGCGCGCCCGGATGCTGGAGGTGCTGGCGCCCTCGGCCCGCGCCTCCGCGCTGCGCGAGCCGTTCTCGCCGCAGCTGCGCCGCAACCGCGAGGGCAACATCGACCGGGTACGCGGCGAGATCGAGACGGTCTTCGGCCCGGAGCTGGCGCACGCCGGGCCGGGACGCGAGCAACTGCTCGACGCGCTGACCGTGGCGAGCACCTGGTCGGCCTGGTCGATGATGCGCGACGCGATGGGCTTGGACGTCGAGGCGGCGCGGGCCACCCTGACGCGGATCGTGGGCGCGCTGCTCGTCGACGCCATCGCCGCCGGGCTGCGCTGACCCGCCGCGGCGAGGTCGTCTCCTCCTGGGTTGTCTGTCGAGATCGGGATAGTCCCCGGCGGGCGCCGCAGCCGTGCGATGGAGGCGTTGCGGCAGCGGTTGGCCGCCGTGGTGGTTGGTCGCTACTGTGCCTCGATGGCCCGTGCGCAGCTCTCCGCCAAGTTGGTGGTTGACGGTCGGGTTCCGCAGGCGTTGGCGCTGTCGCCGGGCGGCAGATGGGTCGCCTTCGTGGTCGCCCCGGTCGGGCGGGCTGGTGTTCACCCGGTCAGCGACCTCTGGGTCGCCGCCGTCGACGGGACCGGGTTGCCGCGACGATTGACCTCGGGCGAGGCGTACGATTCGGCGCCGCGGTGGGCTGCGGATTCGCTGTCGATCTACTTTCTCTCCGACCGGGCCGAGCGTGGCGCGGCGCAACTGCACCGGGTGGGGCTGGTCGACGGTGTCGTGGAGGCGGTCACGTCCTGGGCCGGTGGGGTGTCCGGTCACCTCCCGCTGGCCGATCCGGACCTTGTCGTGGTGATCGCAGCCGATGAACCGTCCGCCGAGGACGAACGGGCGGCCGAGGAGGATGCGAGGTGGGGAGTGGAGCTGGTGCGAGCGACGAACCGGGGGCTCCGGCTGCGCAACCGGTCCACCCTGCTGACGAAGGTGTTCCTCGACGGCCCGCTGACCCGGCAGGACCTGGTGCGCAGCAGCGGGCTGAGCCAGCCCGCGGTGAGCAACGTCGTCGGTGACCTGATCGACGAGGGGCTGGTCGTCGAGGCGGGCGCCGCCTCCTCGGACGGGGGGCGGCCGAGCATGATGCTCCGGGTCGCGCCGGGATTCGCCGCCGTGATCGGCGTCGACGTGGGGGAGACCCGGGTCCGCGTCGAGCTCTTCGACCTGGCGATGACGCTGCTGGCCAGCAGCGAGTACCCACTGGACCCGGCCCGCACCGAGCCGGCCGCGGTGGCCGGTCACGTGCTGGCCGGCATCGAGGCGGTGACCACCCGGGCAGGGGTCGCGGCGGCCGACGTGCTCGGCGTCGGCATCGGCGTCTCCGGAGTGGTCGAGCAGGGCGCCCAGGCGGTCGTGCACGCCCAGGCGCTCGGGTGGGACCGGGTCCCGCTGCAACGACTGATCGCCGACGGCACCGACCTGCCGCTGCACCTCGACAACGGGGCCAAGACCCTCGGCCAGGCGGAGATGTGGTTCGGCGCCGGCCGGGGCACCCGACACGCCGTGTTCGCGCTCGTCGGCTCCGGCGTCGGCGCGGCCGTGGTGACCAACGGGATCACCTACCGGGGGGCGTCCAGCAGCGCCGGCGAGTGGGGGCACACCACCCTGATGTACGGCGGCCGCGCCTGCCGCTGCGGCGCCCGGGGCTGCCTGGAGGCGTACGTCGGGGCGGAGGCCATCATCGACCGCTACCGGGAGGCCCTCCGGGGCCGGCCGGTGCCCGGCGACGACGAGGAGTCCCAGCTCGCCGCGCTGGTCGACGCGGCGGCCGCCTCGGCCACCGCCCGACGGGTGCTCGACGAGACCGCCGGCTACCTGGGCGCCGGGGTGGCCAACCTGATCAACCTGTTCAACCCGGAGCGGGTGGTGCTCGGTGGCTGGGCCGCCATGGCCCTCGGCGACCTGCTCCCGGCCATCCGGGCGGCCGCCGGCCGGCAGGCGCTGCGCCAGCCGTACGAGCAGGCGTCGATCCAGCTCGGCCGGCTGGGGGTGGACGCGGTGGCGTTGGGTGCGGCGACCCTGCCGATCGCCCGGCTGCTGGCCTCGGGCGGCGTACGCGGCTGACCGTCACCGGGCCGGCTGGAAGGCGGGGCCGACCTCGGTGGCGACCGGACCGTCGCGGAACAGATCGTCGTAGACCATAGTGGAGGATCCGCCGAGTGACGACGGGGAACCGGGGCGGCCCGAGGGCCGCCCCGGTCCATCGACGCGCCCGGGGCGGTGCGGTGGCGCACCCGGTCACCTCGGGACCCACTCCCGCGCCCGGTTCTGCTCGGTTCGGGGTGGTCGCCCGGTCGGCCAGTGGGCGACGTTGGCCCCCCGTCGCTCCGGCCGCGGCGCCGGACGCCACATCGGGTGCACCAGCATCCCGTTCAGCAGGGGGAAGCTGTCGCGTTCCAGGTACCCGTGCCGACCGTGCAGGGCGCGGTGGCCGTCGCTGAAGGTCTCCGCGTACGTCGGCAGGCCGAGCGTGTCCATCCACCGCTGACTGCCGGCGAGCACGGCGTCGGCCCGCGCGGCACGGTCCGGGCCGGACGGCACCGCCAGGATCGCCAGGTGCTGGTGCGCCTCGGTGGGGCGGTGCGCGGCCAGGGCCTGTTCGAGAAGGAGGAACCGTTCGTGGTCCGCGCCGCAGGCCATTGCGAGCCGTTCCTCGTAGCGCGCGGGCGACGGGATGGGGCCGTAGCGGTGGAACCAGACGGTGGCGGCGGTGCCGGCGTGCAGCAGGAACACGT
Organism: Micromonospora sp. A200; assembly: GCF_029893845.1. Classification (NCBI taxonomy): domain Bacteria; kingdom Bacillati; phylum Actinomycetota; class Actinomycetes; order Micromonosporales; family Micromonosporaceae; genus Micromonospora; species Micromonospora sp. A200. The sequence continues at coordinate 87,556 of NZ_JARXXY010000014.1, forward strand.
CGCCGACCAGCAGCGCGTGTTCGGTCCAGATCCGGGCCACCTCGGCCAGCACGAGCGGCCTGCGCTGCTCGTCGGGGACCAGCCAGGCACCGACCACGGTGGGGGCGAGGCTCGCGGTGACAAGGTCGACGATTCGGCCGACGTCGCACCAGCGGGCGCGGGCGACGGGCATGGGGTAGCTCATGGTGTGACTCCTGACCAAGATCATGATCGGGGTACGGCAGGCGTGGTCGACCGGCCGGTGGCCCGGTGACACCGGGCGCCGGTATGGTCGCCCGACGCGGGGCCCACGCAGGGCCGTCAGTCCGGCGGACGCCGGAGCGGTGGGAGACAGGGATGCGCGGCCGGCGGCGACGGCGGGAACTCCGGTGGCGGCGGCCGTCGCGGTCGGACCCGATCCGACGCGACGGCGGCGCCGCCACGACGAGGTGGACCCCCACGTCGCGTCGGCGGACGCCGTCAGGCGGGTCTGCTCCCCGGCCGGGGACAACGGGACGGCAGCGGAGCGGGAGCGTCCGGCCGGCAGAGCCGCAGCCCGGTGGCGGGCGAGGTCCAGGCGACGGTCGAGGCGTCGCCGGCGGGCTGGTGGACACCGCCGCCGGACAGCACGCCGCCGGTGTCGGTGGCGGGCGCGCCGCGGTGCGGGATGACGTCGGGTCGGACCGGATCGGCGCCGGCTCCCGCCGGCGACCACGCGGCCGCCCTCGTCTGTGCCGGGTCGGCCAGGGCCGCCCCGGTCCGGGGTTGGCCGGTGGGCGGCATCGCGGCGGATGGTGCCGGCGGGGCGGTCCTGGCGGGTGGTCGCCCGGCCGGGCCGGTCACTCCGGGCGCCTGCTCGGCCGTGCCGCCCGCCCCCCGCTCGGCCGGCGGGGCGACCTCGCCCGGGCGCAGCGCCCCCAGCACCGGCTCCAGCGGCCGCAGCACCGGCTCCAGCGGTTGGAGCACGGGCTCCAGCGACTGAAGCACCGGCTCCAGCGGCCTGAGGACCGGGTGGAGGCTGCGCAGCAGCGGGTCGACCACGGGGGCCAGGGCGCCGACGATGGGACCGGGCACCGGGTCGACCACCGGGGGCAGGGCGCCGAGGACCGGGTTGGTGACCGGCTCGAGCACGGGGGGCAGGGCGCCGAGGACGGGGCCGGTGACCGGGTCGAGTACGGCGGGCAGAGCGCCCACGACGGGGGTGGTCACCTTGTCGACGGCGGTGGCCGGGGGTGTCGCCACCCGGTCCCGCGGCGGCCGGCTCGGGCGCGCGGCCACGGTCTCCGGCGTCCCAGGGCGCGACGGGACGGATCGGGTCGGTGGGTCAGCCGGCGGGGCTGTCCGCCGTTTCGGTGGCGGCTTCGCCTGGCGGGTGTCGGTGGCCGGGGACGACCCGGCCCGGGACGGCGTCGTGCCGCCCGTGTCGCCGCCATCGTCGACGGACCCGGGCGGGCGCGGGGGATCCGGGGTGTCGGCCGCGACCGAGGGCGGGATCGCCACCGGGGAGATGGTGGTCTGGAGCAGGTCGGTCACGCCTCCGACGACCGTATCCACCGTGACGACGGGTGGCGCGTCGGCGGCGCGCGCGGACCGGTCGTCGCCCACCTCGTAGCCGATCCAGGCGCAGGCGGCGGCGCCGAGCACGAGCCCGAGGCGCAGCGCGAGAGGCCCCATCCGCCCGCTCCGCACGCCCATCGCCGCACCCCCGACCTCAGCCGCCCCCGAGGGCCGGCACCGGGGACTCTACCGAAGGCGCCGGTGCGGTGACAGAGAGCGCCGGCGCGGCGGGCAGGATTCTGGTGCCGCTACTCAGGCCGACACCTCCCGGCCGCTGGGCAGGGGCGGCCGACCGGTGTCCATCCGGAGGTGGGGCGTCGACAGGGCGCCGGTGGCTCGCCTCGGCGGCACGCGGTCGCCGGTGGCGGCCGACCGGGCCCAGGGCGCGTCGCCGGGGACCGGACCCTCGTCCACCGCGAACAGGTGCACCGTCGCGGTGAGGTGCAGCAGGCGGGAGACGCAGCGGGGCGGTCGTCGCAGCGCCAGGCCGCCGGCCGCCTCGCGCAGCAGGCGGTCCGCCTCGATGAGGGCGCGTACGGCGTGCAGGTCGACGAAGCGGACCCCGGAGAGGTCCAGGACGACCCGGGGAGCGGGGCGGCGGGCGAGCTCCGCCACGAGGTCGACGAGCAGGTGCGCGTTGCTCATGTCCACCTCACCGTGGACCGACACCACCGTCAGCGGTCCCTCGTGCTCCCAGTCGAGTGACATCACCGGGGCCCCCGGAGCGGGGACGTCGCCGTCCGCGCCCCGGCTTCGGTCGTGCGGCAGTTTCGTGGACATCGCGCCCCCTTGCGGGATTGATCGGACTTCACGGCACCGCGGTGCGGTGCCGGTCCTGGGCGCGTGTCTCGACCCGGCTCCGACGCTACCCCTACCGGCCGATTTGCACACGTCATGCCGGGCGACCACCTTCCGGTGCCTCCGCCGACTCGGGCGACGGGACGTCGGCGCGACGGGTAGGGTGCGAGGTGCCACGCCGCCCCGGTGCGAGGCCGCCACCGCGGCCCCGGGCACACGGCCGCCGCGCGCGGTCCGGGGACGTCCGACCGAAGACCGACTCGGCGCATGCCCGCCGCACCCGTGGGGTACGCCCCGTCGTGAAGGGCCCGTTCCATGGCACAGACTCCGCTGTCCCCGCAGGACGCCCTGGCCGAGCTCGGTCGGATCCGGCTCGACGAGGCCGGCGTCGACGAGGTGCTGCGCTCCGTCGCCGGGCTGGCCCGGCGCAGCATCCCCGGCGCCGCCGAGGTCTCCGTGACGCTGTTGCGGGACGCCACCGCGCAGAGTGTGGCCACCACGGGCGAACTCGCCCTCGAACTCGACGAGTTCCAGTACGAGCAGGGCCGGGGCCCGTGCCTGGACGCCTCGGTCAGCGGCGACGCGATCTCCGTGCCGGACACCGCCGACGAGGACCGGTGGCCGGACTGGGCCGGCCGGGCCCGGGACGCCGGTGTCGGCAGCTCGCTCTCGATCGGGCTGCCCATCCAGGAGGCGGTGGTGGGCACCCTCAACGTCTACGGGCTGGCGACGCGCGCCTTCGACCCGGACGCGCAGGAGTTGGCGAAGACCTTCGCCGCGTACGCCGCCGTGGCCGTGGCCAACGCCCACCTGTACGAGAACGCCGCGACGCTGGCCGAGCAGATGCGCGCGGCGATGGAGAGCCGGGCGGTCATCGAGCAGGCCAAGGGCATCATCATGGGCGAACGGCGGTGCTCGGCCGACGAGGCGTTCGCGATCCTGGCCAAGCTGTCCCAGGACACCAACCGCAAGGTACGCGACGTCGCCGCCGCGCTCGTGGCGCGGGCCGAGCGGACGACCGGCTGAGCGGTGACTCAGCCCTCCGGGCGGGTCGACTGCCGGGGCGCCGCGCCACCCGCGGTGACCTGACGCACCAGCGCCTCGGCCACGTCCCGCACCTTGCGGTTGGAGTTCTGCGACACCTTCGCCAGGATCGCGAACGCCTCGTCCGCCGAGCACCGCCGCTGCCCCATGATGATCCCCTTCGCCTGCTCGATGACCGCCCGGCTGTGCATCGCCGACTGCATCTGCTGGGCGAGGTTCGCGGTGCTGTCGTAGAGGTGGGCGTTGGCCAGGGCGACGGCGGCGTGGTCGGCGAAGGTCTGCGCGGCCTCCGCCACCTCGTCGAACGCGCCTGGCCGGGTGCCGTAGACGTTCAACGCCCCGACCACCGCCTCCTGGATGGGCAGGCCGATCGACATCGAGCTGCCGGCGCCGGCCTCGCGCGCCCGCCGCGCCCACTCCGGCCACCGGCCCTCCGTCGCCATGTCCGCCACGATCATCACCGTGCCGGTCGTCGCCGCGTCCAGGCACGGGCCCCGACCCTGCTCGTACTGCCACTCGTCGAGGCGCAGCGCCAGGTCGCCGGTGTAGGCGGCGGTGGTGGCCTCGGTGCCGTGCACCAGCGTCACCGACACCTCGGCGGCCCCCGGGATGCCGTCCCGGGCGACCTGGGCGATCCGGGTCAGGACGGCGTCCAGGCCCGTCTCGTCGTAGCGGATCGTGCCCAGCTGGATGAAGGCCTCGGTCAGGTCGAGGGGGAACTGCGGCATGGCGTCTGACGTCCTTGCGAACCGGCGCAATCGTTCCGGCGGAGCCGGGGCAGCGCATGACGGGGAACGGCCCACTCCCGTCGGCCGCAGAGTGCGGCTCCGCGGGGGCGGACCGGGGACCAGCGCCGCTGCTTGACGCTCGCTCGCGACGCCTGGCGGGGCGTCGGCTGCGGTGGTCCACTCTACCGTCCCCTACGGTCGCGGCGACCCCCGGACCGTCCGTGCGTCGCCCGCCGGGCCGGCCGCCCGGACGGGCCCGCCGGGCGCTACCGCGCGGGCGGCGGGACGACCTGATCCCGCTCGGCCCCGCGGTGGTGACCGAGCACCGGCCGCGGGCGGTCACCCCCGGCGCCCGAGCGCGCGGCCCCGGTCAGGCCAGCCGGATGCTGTTCCCCTCGACCGAGACGGCCGCCTCCGGCAGCGGCTGACCGGCTGGTCCGCCGCGCACCGAGCCGTCGGCGATGTCGAAGATGCTGTTGTGGCACCCGCAGACGATGGTGCGGTCGCGGACGGCGGTGACGGTGCAGCCCTGGTGGGTGCACTTCGCCGAGAACGCCTTGATGGTGCCCTCGGTGGGCTGGGTGACCACCACCCCTTGGGCGGCGAAGATCCTCCCGCCGCCGACGGGGATGTCCGCCACCGTGGCCAGCGGCTTCGCCGCTCCGCCCGCCGCGCCGGTCGCCTCGGGGGCCGGGGCTGCGGCCTCGCCGTACGTCTGGCAGCCGGTCAGCAGGGCGGTGAGGCCCGCCGCGCCGGCACCGGCCAGCATCGTCCGCCGGGACGGGCAGCCGGGATCGCGGTCGTCGACCATGTCCTCGCCTTCCTCTCGTACCTCAGGTGCCGACGCCGACCGTGGTGAAGTACCACAGCGACGAGGTTAGCCAGATGCCCATCAGGACGGTGAAGACCACCCCGCCGATCACCGGCAGCACCCAGCCGGCCAGGCCCGGCCGGGGCAGGGCGAGCATCTTGGTGGTGAAGGCGCCGAAGAACAGGCAGCCGAGCAGCGAGTGCAGCAGGGTGCGCGGGTCGTGGTCGGCGAAGCCGAGCGCGTAGAGGCAGTGCACCGCCACCGGCACGGTCAGCAGGAACGCGATCCGGCCCGACCAGCGGTGCGCGGTGCCGGCCCAGGACGGGGAGAAGCCGCCCAGCCGGCCCCACATGGCCAGCGCGGAGAGCAACTGGAGGACGGCGAAGAACGCCGCGCCGCTGCCCAGCCACACCTTCACCGCCTGCGGACCGGAGAAGCCGGCCAGGTTGACGGCGATGCCGGTCGGGGTGTGGAGCCGACCGTAGACGCCCGTGGCCACCGCGACGGCCGCGCCGACCAGCAACGGAACGAGCAGCGACGCCCGGGGCGCGCCGAGCGTGGCGGGTGGGTCCGGCGCGGGAGCCGGGTCGAACCGTACGTGCACGACCGGCATGGTGGTGTCGGCGGAGTCCGCGTCGACGCCGTGCCGGGGACCGAGCCTCACTCCGCCGTACCCGGGTCGGCGGCCACCGGCTCGGCGGCGACGGTGCGGCCGTCGACGATCGTCGTGCCGAACGCCGGGTCGAGCGGCGGGGCCGGCGCCGGGGAGCCGTCGCGGGTGAGCACGCCGATCTGGGAGCCGTCCGGCAGCATGATCCAGCCGCCGTCGACGCCGGCCCGGCGCGTCTGCGCGGTGGCCCGGTAGAGCACGGGTGCGGGCGTGGCGGCGGCCTTGGCGGTGAACCTCCACCGCTTGTCGCCGACGACCAGTTCGCCGGTGACGTCGCCGTCGCCGATCGTGGCGGTCAGCGTGGCGCCCTTCTTGCCGGTCAGCTTCAGCCGGCCGTCCGCGGCGGTGCCCCGCAGCCAGATCTCCAGCCGGCGGCCGTCGCAGACGTAGGCCACGGCCGTGCCCTTGGTGGCGGTGACGGCGATGGTGGCGCCGCTGTCGAGCCGGCCGGTCCAGTTCCCGGTGACCGGCGCGGTCGGGGCGGCCGGGGCGGTGGTGGGAGCGCCGGGGCGGCCGCGCTGCTCGGACGGCTGCGCGGGCGGTTGCCCGGTCGGGTCGGCCGGTGGTGTCGAGGGCGCGTCGGGTGGCGCCGTGGCGCTGGCCGACGGGGTGACGGCGGCCGTCGGCTGGACCGTACGCGGCGCCGCCTGGGCGCTCATCGCGAACAGCACGGCGGCCGTCCCGGCCCCGGTCAGCAGGGTCAGCAACGGGGTGATGCGCTTCATGAGCAGCTCCCTTCACCCGGTCGTACGGTGCCGGAGCGCCGGTCGTTCAATTCGCGCGCCGATCGGTCCCGACAATTTCGCGGTCACGGCCGGGAGCAGCCGCGGCGGCGCCGGGCCCGCGGACCCGGGAGGGTGGGGCTCCGCTCAGGCCGGCCGGCGGGTGCTCTGCCGGACGATCAGCGGGGTGGCCAGCTCGATGCGGTGGCTGTCCAGCTCCTCGCCGGCGACCAGCGCGAGCAGCATCCGGGTCGCCATCCCGGCCATCTCGGTCAGCGGCTGGCGGACGGTGGTCAGCGGCGGGGCCGACCAGCGGGCGGCGTCCAGGTCGTCGAAGCCGACGATGCTCACGTCGTCGGGGACCCGCGCGCCGCGCTCGTAGAGCGCCTCGTAGGCGCCGAGGGCCATCTGGTCGGCGCAGGCGAAGACGGCGGTGGGCGGGCGGGAGAGGTCGAGCAGGGCGTTCATCTCCCGGTATCCGGACGGCGCGTTGAAGTCGCCGTGCCGGACGTACCCGGCGGGGATCTTGCGGCCCGCCGCGTTCATCGCGGCCCGGTAGCCGTCGACGCGGGCCCGGCTGCACGGCACGGTGGGCTGGCCGCCGATCACGGCGATCCGGTCGTGGCCGAGGGCGAGCAGGTGCTCGGTGGCGGCGACGCCACCGGCCCAGTTCGTCGCGCCGACGGACGGGATGCCCGCGCCGGGCTGCCCGGCCGGGTCGATGATGACCACCGGGATGCCCAGCTCGTCGAGTTGGCTCTGCTGGCTGGGGGAGAGGTCGGAGAGCACCAGCAGCACCCCGTCGCAGCGGCGGGCGGAGAGCTGCTCGATCCAGCGCCGGTCGGGGCGGGTGCGGTGCCGGCCGTGCACGGCGGAGACCACGACGCCCATGCCGGCCCGGTAGGCCAGCTCCTCGACGCCGTCGAGGATCTGCATCGCCCAGGGGCTGCCGAGGTCGCGGAAGACCAGGTCGATGAGGCCGGCGCCGCCGGAGGAGGTGGCCCGCCGGGCCGTGTAACCGCGCCGGTCGAGCAGGTCCTGCACCTTCTGTCGGGTGGTGGGCGCGACGTCCGGCCGGCCGTTGAGCACCTTCGACACGGTGGGCACGGACACGCCGGCGGCGGCCGCGATCTCCGACAGGGTCGCCCGCGTCTCCGGCATGCCACTCTCCTCGGCGATCGATGTGCCCTGCCCTCGATCGTATCCCGAAAGTTTCGAAAACTGCGCACCGGCGTGTCCGATCCGTTAGATTCCGCCGCCGTTCCATCGACAGCGACCCCTTGATCCGATCTCGCGACGCTGCCTAGTCTGCCTCGAAATCGAAACTTTCCCGAAACTTATCGAGGCATCCGGTCGGCGCGGCCGGGTCGTGGAGAGGACGGTGATCGGCCATGCGTCGGCGCGATTTCCTGGGTGGTACGGCCGCAGCCCTGCTCAGCACCGGCGTGCTGGGCTCGCTCGCCGCATGCGGCAACTCCGGACCGGGCGGGAGTGAGCAGCTTCAGCTCTGGGCTCTGCAGGACGCCGAATACCAGAAGGTCCTCAAGCCCGCCATCGACGCCTACAACTCCGGCGCCGAGAACAAGATCCAGTTCACCACGTACGTCAACGACGCCTACAAGCAGAAGCTCCAGGTGGCGATGGGGTCGCCGCAGGCGCCGGACGTCTTCTTCAACTGGGGCGGCGGCAACCTCGCCCAGTTCGTCAAGGCCGGCCAGGTGGTCGACCTGACCGACCGGACGGCCGACCTGTCCGCCGCGTTCCTGCCGAGCGTGCTGTCGGTGGGGCAGGTCGACGGCCGGCAGTACGCCCTGCCGATGAACGGGATCCAGCCGGTGATCCTCTACTACCACAAGGGCGTCTTCGCCGCCGCCGGGCTCCATCCGCCGAAGACGTACGAGCAGCTGCTCGCGGTGGTCGACGCGCTGAAGGCCAAGGGGGTCACCCCGATCGCGCTGCCCGGCTCGCAGGGCTGGACCGAACTGATGTACCTGGAGTACCTGCTGGACCGGGTGGGCGGGCCCGACAAGTTCGCCGCGATCGCCGCCGGCGGGGCCGGCGCCTGGTCGGACCCGGCGGTGGTGCGGGCCGCCACGATGTGCCAGGAGCTGGCGAAGCGGGGCGCGTTCGGCGCGAACTTCGCCTCGATCAACTACGACAACTCCGGCGCCTCCAAGCTCTTCGCCACCGGCAAGGCGGCCATGTTCCTCATGGGCAGCTGGGAGTACTCCACCCAGCTGACCAACAACCCGGCCTTCGTCAAGGACGGCAAGCTGGGCTGGCTGCCCTTCCCGACGGTCGCCGACGGCGCCGGCGACCCGACGGCTGTCGTCGGCAACCCGAGCAACTACTACTCGGTGTCGGCCAGCTCCAAGCACCCCGACACGGCGGTCGACTTCCTGAAGCGGACCCTGACCTCCGAGTCGTACGTCCAGGGGCTGATCGCCGCCGGGCAGGTGCCGGCGGTCAAGGGCGTGGAGAGCAAGCTGGCCGGCACCCCGGGCGCCGAGTTCACCACCTTCACCTACCAGCTGGTGTCCGGCGCGTCGTCGTTCACCCAGTCCTGGGACCAGGCGCTGCCGCCCTCGGTCGGCAGCGAGCTGCTGACCAACCTGCAGAAGCTCTTCCTCTCCCAGCTCACCCCCGGTGAGTTCGTCGCCGCGATGGGCAAGGCGCGGTGACCGCGGCCGTGCCGGTCCTCGGCCGGGCCCCGGCGGACCGGCGCCGGCACGGCCGGCCGGGGGCGCTCTGGGCGGTCCCCGCCGGGCTGTTCTTCACCGCCTTCGGGCTGGCACCGATCCTCGTCGTGGCCTACCTCAGCCTGACCCGCTGGAACGGGCTCGGCGATCCGGTGTGGACCGGCCTGGACAACTGGCGGGCGCTGCGCGACGACGCCGACCTGACCCACGGCGTCTGGACCACGCTGCTGCTGACGGCGCTGTGCTGGGTGGTGCAGACCCCGCTGGCGCTGCTGCTGGGCGTCTGGGCCGCGGCGCCGCGGCGCAACCGGGCGATCCTCTCGGCGGCCTTCTTCCTGCCCCTGCTGCTCTCCACCGCCGCGATCGCGCTGGCTTGGCTGTCCCTGCTGGACCCCAACTTCGGCGCCGCGGCGACGCTGGGGCCCTGGCTGGGCGCGTCCGACGGCAACCTGATCGGCGACCCGGACCGCGCGCTGTACGTGGTCGCCCTCGTCATCGCCTGGCAGTTCGTCCCGTTCCACACGCTGATCTACCAGGCCGCCGTCCGGCAGATCCCCGCGAGCCTCTACGAGGCCGCGGCCATCGACGGCGCCGACCGGGTACGCCAGTTCCGGTCGATCACCCTGCCGCTGCTGCGCCACACGATCGTCGCCTCCTCGGTGCTGATGATCGTCGGGTCGCTCACCTACTTCGAGACGATCCTGCTGCTCACCGGTGGCGGGCCGGGCACCGAGACCCGGGTGCTGCCGCTGCACATGTACATCAAGGGCTTCGTCGGCTTCGATATGGGCTACGCCAGCACGCTGTCGGTGCTGCTGGTGGCCGTCGGCACCGTGCTGTCGGTGCTGATCGTCCGCGCCACCGGCTACCACCGGATGGCCAGCGACCGGGAGGGCCTGTGAGACACCCGCAGTCCGTGCGGCCGGCGCCGCCGCCGACGCGCGGCACGCCCGCGCCGGCCACCACGGGGGTACGCGCCGACGTGCCGCCCCCCGCGCGCCGGGCGCGGGCCCGCGGGCCGGTGAACCTGCCGGCCGGGGTCGGGGCGACACTCTGGCTGCTCGTGGTGGTGCTGCCGCTCTACTACATCCTGGTCACCAGCCTGCGCACCCCCGACGGCTACCTCAACGACGGCGCGCTGGCCCTGCCCGGGACGCTGACCCTCGACAACTACAACCGGGTGCTGGGGCAGGGCTTCGCCCGGCTGCTGCTCAACAGCGCGGTGGTGACCGCCGCGACGATCGTGCTGGTGCTCGCGCTCGCGCTGCCCGCGGCGTACGCGATCGTGCGCGGCACGAGTCGGGCCGTGCGGGTCGGGTTCTCGCTCTTCCTGCTCGGCCTGGCCATCCCCGCCCAGGCCGTGGTCGTCCCGATCTACCTGATCATCACCCGGCTCCAGCTCTACGACTCGCTGCTGGCGATCATCCTGCCCACCGTGGCGTTCTCCCTGCCCATGTCGGTCGTCGTGCTCACCAGCACGCTGCGCGACATCCCCGACGAGCTGTACGAGGCGATGACGGTCGACGGGGCGGGCCCGGCGCGCACCTTCACCCGGCTCGTCGTGCCGCTGGCCCGGCCCGGGCTGGTCAGCATCGGCATCTTCAGCGGGCTGGGCGCCTGGAACGGCTTCCTCTTCCCCCTCGTGCTCACCCAGAGCCCCGAGCAGCGGGTGCTGCCGCTCGGGCTGTGGAACTTTCAGAACCAGTTCGGCACCGACGTGCCCGGCCTGATGGCGCTGGTGGTGTTCTCCGCCCTGCCGGTGCTCACCCTCTACCTGTTCGGCCGGCGTCACCTGCTCGGCGGCCTCACCGCCGGCTTCGGCAAGTGACCCGCCCCCCACGAGGAGACCTCCCCATGACCAGCGGGGTAACCACGCCCACCACCACCCGTGTGATCCACAACCCGGTGCTGCCGGGCTTCCACCCCGACCCGTCGATCCTGCGGGTGGGGGAGGACTACTACCTGGCCACCTCGACGTTCGAGTGGTACCCGGGGGTGCGGCTGCACCACTCCCGGGACCTGGTCCACTGGCGACCGCTCGGCGGCATCCTCACCGAGCGCCGCCTGCTCGACCTCACCGGCGTCGGCGACTCTTGCGGCGTCTGGGCGCCCTGCCTGTCGTACGCGCACGGGCGGTTCCACCTCGTCTACACCGACGTGGCCAGCTTCGCCGGCGGCTACTGGGACCCGCAGAACTACATGGTCACCGCGCCCGAGGTCACCGGGCCCTGGTCGGACCCGGTACCCGTGCACGCGCACGGCTTCGACCCGTCGCTCTTCCACGACGACGACGGCCGCACCTGGCTGCTGGCCATGCGTGCGGACTGGCGCCCCGGGCGCGACTCGTTCGGCGGCATCGAGATCCAGCGGTACGACCCGGTGGCCGGGCGGCTCGTCGGCCCGCCCCGGCTGATCTTCGAGGGCACCACCGCCGGGGTCACCGAGGGGCCGCACCTCTACCGCCGCGACGGCTGGTACTACCTGCTCACCGCCGAGGGCGGCACCAGCTGGGAGCACCAGGCGACGGTGGCCCGTTCCCGGTCGCTGTTCGGCCCGTACCGGCCGGACCCGGCGGGCCCGCTGATCAGCTCGTACGGCCGGCCGGAGCTGCGGTTGCAGAAGGCCGGCCACGGCAGTCTGGTGGAGACCGGCGACGGTCGGTGGTACCTGGCCCACCTGACCGGCCGCCCCTACACCCCGCTGGGCAACTGCGTGCTGGGCCGGGAGACCGCCCTGCAACCGGTCGAGTGGACCGCCGACGGGTGGCCCCGGGTACGCGGGGGCGTACCGGCCGACGTGGTGGCCGCCCCCGACCTGCCGCCCGCGCCGTGGCCGGCGGAGCCGGCGACCGACCACTTCGACGCCCCCACCCTCGGGCCGGCCTGGTCCACCCTGCGCCGCCCGGCCACCCCGGACTGGGTCGACCTCGCCGCCCGCCCCTCCCACCTGCGGATCGTCGGCGGCCAGTCACCGGTCGGGCGGCACCGGCCCAGCCTGGTCGCCCGCCGGGTCACCGACCCGCGCTGCGCGCTGTCCACCGTGCTGGAGTTCCGGCCGGAGACCTTCCGCCAGCTGGCCGGGATCACCGGCTACTACAACAGCCGCAACTGGCACTACGCCTACGTGAGCCTGGACGACGCGGGGGAGCCGCTGCTGGGGGTGCTCAGCTGCGACTCCGGTCGGCGCACGGCGTACCCGGAGGCGACCGTGCGGCTGGGGCGGCGCGCGCGGATCGGGCTGCGGGTGGTCTTCGACGGGCCGGCCCTGCGGTTCTCCTACGACCTCGGCGACGGGTGGCGGCCCCTGTCACCCGTGCTCGACGCCACCATCCTCTCCGACGAGCACGCCGCCCGCGCGGTGGACGGCGAGCCGACGGGCTGGGGCTTCACCGGGGCGTTCGCCGGCCTCTGGGTGCAGGACATCGGCGCCGACGGCGGGTACGCCGACTTCGACTCGGCGACCTGGCACACCGGCGCGGCCGTCGACTGACCGGCGGACGCCCGCCACCGGGACACCCGGTCGGCGCGCCGGGTGCGGGCCGGCGCGCCGACCGGGGCGGGGCCTTGTCCGGCGACGCCGAGCACCCGCGCCGGGTGTCCCGGCGGCCCAGCCGGCATGCCCCAGGGCGCAGCCGGCGTACCCGGGAGGCTCTGCCGGCCTGGCCGGCGGCGGGCTCGCCCGCGGACCCGGCGGCGGGCTCGCCGGATCGGTGCCTCAGCCGACCGGCACGGTGGCGGTGACGGTGGCCTGGTCGACGTCGCTGGTCCGGGCGGTGAACCGCAGCGTCCACTCACCCCGGACCGGGAAGGTGACCTCCGCGCTGGCGTGGTGCGGTTCCGGCGTGTCGACCGGCACCCGGACCGGCTCCACGCCGGCCGCCGGCAGCGCCAGACTGACCGTCCACTCGACGACCGGCAGCGCCTGGCCCTGCGGGGTGTAGACGTAGGCGTGCAGCGAGTTCGGCGTCCCGACCCGCACCGGGTAGACGTCGAACTGCAAGGTGTACAGGCCGCTGGTCAGCGTCTGGGCGACCCCCTCCCGGCTGGCCCGGGCGGCCTCGGTACCGGCCGTGCGGCCCGGCGGCGTCTGCACCAGCACGGCGCTGAGGGCCAGCACCAGCGCGGTGGCGACCAGCTCCACCCCCGCCGCCCGGCTGACCCGGCCCGGCCGGCCCGCCGCCAGCCCGCGGCGCACCAGGCGTCGCTGCCCGGCGGCGACCGCCAGCACCACGGCGAGCAGGGCGGCCTTGCCGCACAGCAGCCGCCCGTACGTCGTGTCGAGCAGCGCGACGGGCCGGCCGAGTTCGACCGCGGCCTGGGCGACGCCGCTGGCGACCAGCCAGCACACCGCGAGGGTGGCCAGCCGGGACCAGGCGGGCAGGACGCGAGCGCGCACCCGCTCGTGCAGGCCGGGCAGCAGGAACGCCACCAGGGCGAGCAGCCCGCCCGCCCAGACCGCCATCGCGGCCAGGTGCACCACGCCGACGGCGACACTGACCGGCGGCAGCGGCGCGGCCACCGGGTGCCCGGCCAACGGCCAGGTGGTCAGCGCGGCGACGCCGACCACCGCCAGCGCGGCCCGCCGCCCCCGACCCGACCGGCCGGCCACGACGGCGGGCAGCAGCGCCGCGGCCACGCCGACCAGGGCCAGCCGGGCGCCCAGCACCGGGCCGACGTCGCTGGCGCCCACCGCCCGCAGGTCGGCCGGGGACAGCTCACCGACCGGCGCTCCCACCATGTCCGCGGCCTGCGCCACCCACTGCCCGGCGGTGCCCACCACGACCAGGCCGAGCCCGGCGCAGGCGGCCACCAGGGCCGGGCGGCGGGAGCGCCGGCGCGGCCACATCCCGACGGCCAGCAGCACCGGACCGACGGCCAGCACCAGCCCCAGGTAGCCGACGTACCGGGCGGCCGGCGCCAGCGCCCCGCTGGTCCGGGTCCGACCGTCGGGCGGCGGGGGAGTCGCCGACGGGGCGCCGGCGGAGTAGGTGAAGCTGCCGGCCACCGGATGGCTGTCGGCCGAGATCACCCGGTAGCTGACCAGGTAGGTGCCGAGCGGCCGGTCGGGCACCCGGACCGGGATGCGCAGGGTGCCGCCGCGCACCACCGGCTCACCCGTGTGGACCTTCCGCCCGTCCGGGCCGAGGACCTGCACCCGCCCCGCGACGGGGGACACCGGCTCGCTGAAGGTCACCACCACCTCCCGCGGCGGGGAACCGATCACCGCGTCGCGTACCGGGCTGGTGGCGACCAGCACGGCGTGGGCGGCGGCGGGAACGGGCGGCGCCAGCGGGACAGACAGCAGGGCGAGCAGCAGCCCCAGCAGCGCGGCGGTTCGGGTACGCACGACCAGTGGTTCGGATCGGACCGCCGTACGGTTCAACGCGGCTGGGTCCCGGATCACCCGTGGCCACCGGCCGGCCGGCTCAGCCGATGGCGCAGGGCGAGTTGCAGGGCGAGCCGGGCGTCGGGATCGTCCAGCGCCGGGCCGAACAGCTCACGCAGCCGGCGCATCCGGTACCGCACGGTCTGCGGGTGGGTGTGCAGCTCCTCGGCCACGGCGACCACCTGCCCCTGCCGGCGCAGCCAGCTGTGCAGCGTCTCGGCCAGCGCCTGCCGGGCGGCGGGCCGGACGCCGTCCAGCGCGGCCAGCCCGACGGCGGCCAGCCGGTCGGCGAGGCCCGGCTCCCACGCCATCAGCAGGGTCAGCAGGTGCTCGTCGCAGCCGAGCGGCCCGGGCGCGAGCACGCCGTCGTGTTGCAGCGCCAGCGCGCGTCGGGAGAGCCGGTACGACAGCCGGGCCCGGCCCAGCTCGACGGTCGGCCCGAGCGCCGCCCGCCGGCCGGCCAGCGCCTGCCGGGCGCGGGCCAGCCGTCCGGGCGTGCCCGGGTCGGGCAGGACGAGCCGTACCGCGTCGTCGATGACGGTGGCGATCGCGCCCCCGCCGATGGACCGCGCCAGGTGCTCGGCGTCGGTGCCGTCGACGCTGACCACGGCGACGCTGCGGGGCAGCGGCCAGCGGGCCGCGTCGGCCGCCGCGTGCAGCGCGCTCTCGGTCGGGGCCTCGGGCTGCACCAGCAGGGTGATCAGCCGGCGTCGGGTGGTCGCCCAGTCCTGCGCGGCGTCGCGCTGCTCGTCGAGGAACCCCTCCGCCGCCGCGCCGGCGAGGGCGTCGGCGAAGCCGAAGAGCGCACCGGCGATGACGTACAGGTCGCCCGGTGCCGGGCCGGCCGAGCCGGCGTTCTCCACGAGGAAGGCCCAGATGTCCCGGGCGCCGAGGGTGAGGACGGTGCGCAGCGCGTCCACCCGGTGGCCCTCCCGGTACTCGGTGCGGCCGAGGGCATGGAACACCGCCCGGGTGGCGTCGAGGTCGCGGCCCGGATCGGCGACCGCCTCGACGAACGCGTCGACGGCGGTCTCGACGCCGAGGGTGAGTCCCTGCCCCTGCCCGCCGGTCAGCGACCGGCCCTGCGCCCGCATGGCGGCGCGCACGGTCGCGAGGATCCGCCCGTGCATCGGTGCCCGCAGCCCGCGGAGGTGCTCGCCGACCGTCGGCGGGAGGGCGGCGAGCCCCGGCTCGATGTCGATGAGCGCGTCGGACACGCTTCCGCCCCTCACTTTGTCATCCGGGTTACAAAACCTACCCTGGATCTTGCGCGTGGACCGCCACCATCTTGGCAACCCCGTACGTAACGTCGGTGGCATGGATACGGATGTCATCGTGATCGGCGCCGGGCTGACCGGCCTGGTCGCCGCCGCCGAGGCCGCCGACGCGGGTCGGCGGGTGCTGCTGCTCGACCAGGAGCCCGCGCAGAACCTCGGCGGGCAGGCGTTCTGGTCGTTCGGCGGCTCTTCCTAGTGGACTCGCCGGAGCAGCGGCGGATGGGCATCCGCGACTCGGTCGAGCTGGCCTGGCAGGACTGGACGGGCAGCGCGGCCTTCGACCGGCCCGAGGACCACTGGCCGCGCCGCTGGGCCGAGGCGTACGTGCACTTCGCGGCCGGGGAGAAGCGGGCCTGGCTGCGGGAGATGGGCCACCGGCTCTTCCCGGTGGCCAGCTGGGCCGAGCGGGGCGGGGGAGCGGCCGACGGCCACGGCAACTCCGTACCCCGGTTCCACGTCACCTGGGGCACCGGCCCAGGGCTGGTCGAGCCGTTCGCCCGACGGGTACAGAAGGCCGTCGACGAAGGCCGGGTGCGGATGCTGTTCCGGCACCGGGTCGACGAACTGGTCACCGCCGGCGGCGTGGTCACCGGGGTACGCGGGACGGTCCTCGAACCCGACGACGCCCCGCGCGGCCGCAGCACCTCCCGGGTGGCCGTCGGCGACTTCGCGTACGGCGCGCAGGCCGTGATCATCACCTCGGGCGGCATCGGCGGCAACCACGACCTCGTCCGGCGGGCCTGGCCGGCGCGGCTCGGCACGCCGCCGACCCGGATGGTCGCCGGGGTGCCCGCCCACGTCGACGGCCGGATGCTCGCGATCACCGAGGCCGCCGGCGGGCAGGTGATCAACCCGGACCGGATGTGGCACTACACCGAGGGCCTGCGCAACTGGGACCCGGTCTGGCCGGACCACGGCATCCGGATCCTGCCCGGCCCGTCGTCGCTGTGGCTCGACGCGACCGGCCGGCGCCTGCCCGCGCCGCTGTTCCCCGGCTTCGACACCCTCGCCACCCTGCGGCACCTGCGCGCCACGCGCCACGACTACAGCTGGTTCCTGCTCACCCAGAAGATCATCGAGAAGGAGTTCGCGCTGTCGGGCTCCGAGCAGAACCCGGACCTGACCAACCGCAGCGTCCGGCAGGTCCTGCAACGGGTCCGTCCCGGCGCACCCGGCCCGGTCGAGGCGTTCAAGCGCCACGGCGCGGACTTCGTGGTCGCCGACACCCTGGAGGAGCTGGTCGACGGGATGAACGCGTTGGCGGCCGAGACCGGCGGCCCGCAGCTGGACGTCACGCCGCTGCGCCGGCTGGTCGAGGCGCGCGACCGCGACATCGCGCACCCGTTCGGCAAGGACGCCCAGCTGCACGCCGTCCGGGGCGCCCGCCGGTACCGGGGCGACCGGCTGATCCGGGTCGCCACGCCGCACCGCCTGCTCGACCCGGCAGCGGGCCCGCTGATCGCCGTCCAGCTGCACGTGCTGACCCGCAAGACCCTCGGCGGGTTGCACACCGACCTCTCCGGCCGGGTGCTGCGCCCCGACGGCGAGCCGCTCGGCGGGGTGTACGCCGCCGGCGAGGTCGCCGGGTTCGGTGGCGGCGGCATGCACGGCTACAACGCCCTGGAGGGCACCTTCCTCGGTGGCTGCCTCTTCTCCGGGCGCACGGCCGGGCGGGCCGCCGCGGCGGCCGTCGCCTGAGGGCCACGCCGGTCGCGGGGCGGCCCGCCCCCGCGACCGGCCGGCCGGCCCGCCGCCGGGCGGGAACGGGCGGCGCCCGCCCCGACCGGGACGGGCGCCGGACGGTGTCGCTCGGTCAGCTGGTGGGGAAGTTGTCCGGGGTACGGATCCGGTTGCGCAGGAAGACGCCGGACTCGGTGAGCACGCCGGTGCCGGCGTACGTGCCGCCGTAGCAGGTGCCGGGCTTGAAGGCGGCACTGCCCTCGTCGGCGTCCGAGTACGTCCAGTTGGCGTAGCCGATCTTCAACCGGTCCAGCAGGTCCAGCCAGGCGGTGCTGCTGCCCGCGTCGACGGCCCCGCCGCCGGTGTAGGTGACCGTGCCGAACTCGGTGACGAACAGCGGCAGCCGGGCGGCGGCCCGCTCGACCTCGGCCCGGTAGTTGTCCTTGTGTGACGCGGCGTAGAAGTGGAACGCGTACATGACGTTGCTGGCGTTCACCGGGTTGTTGATCACCTCGGTGGAGTTGCCGCCCTCCGACACGCCCAGCGAGGACCAGGCCCGGGTGCCGACGACGACAATCGCGTCCGGGTCGTTGGCCCGGATCACCGGGATGACCTGTTCGGCGTAGTTCTTGATGGTCTGCCAGCTGACCCCGTTGGGCTCGTTGGCGATCTCGTAGACGACGTTGGTGCGGTTGGCGTTGCGGGCCGAGACGGCGGCGAAGAAGGTCTTGGCCCGGTCCAGGTTGTACATCGGGTCGCCGGGGGTCAGCGTGTGGAAGTCGATCAGCGCGTACAGGCCCCGCTCACCGGCCTCGTCGACCAGCGTGTTGACCCGGTCGGTGAAGCCGCTGGGGTTGGTCTCGTAGCCGCCCTCCTGCACGTACATCGAGATCCGCAGCAGGTCGGCGCGCCAGTCGGTGGCGAGCGCGTCGAGGGACGCGTCGTTGTAGCACCGGGCGAACCACTGCAGGCCGTGGGTGCTCATGCCGCGTAGCTGGATCGGCCGGCCGTACTGGTTGCACAGGTTCACCCCGCAGACCCGGAGCTGGCCGTTGATCGCCACCGGCGTCTGGCCCGCGGGCGGCGGCGTCGTCGGCGGCGGCGTGGTGGGCGGCGGCGTGGTCGGGGGCGGTGTGGTCGGCGGCGGCGGGGTGGTGGGGGTCGTCGCGCCGGTGCAGACCGTGCCGTTGAGGGTGAACGACGTGGGCGCCGGGTTGCTGCCGGCCCAGCTGCCGTTGAAGCCGATGGTGGTGGACGCGCCGCTGGCCAGGGAGCCGTTCCAGCTCAGGCTCTGCGCGGTGACGGACGGGCCGCTCTGCTGGTACGTCGCCGACCAGCCCTGCCCCACCCGCTGCCCGGCGTCCGGGAAGCTGAAGCCGAGGGTCCAGCCGTTGACCGCGTCCCCGAGGTTCTTGATCGTGATGTTGGCGGTGAACCCGCCGGTCCAGGAGCTGGTGGTCCAGGTGACGGCGCAGCCGGGTGCCGCCATCGCGTTGGCGACCGGCAGGAACGCCGACGCGCCGATGGTCAGGGCGGCCGCGGCACCGGCGGCGAGCAGGTGCCGCGTCGGGCGGGGGATCTTCTGCATGGGACCGTCTCAATCTGTGCGGGGGTCGGGTGCGAGGTGGTGGTGCCCGGGCGGGCCGTGGACCGGATGGATGTGGTGCCCACACATCACCCACCGGTCGCAGGCGGTGCCCGGTGTCGCCGCGATGCCCGGACGAGGCTCGGGAGCGCTCCCATGGCAGCCTAGAGGCGTCCGCAACATCCCCGCAACATGTCGATGCGTCGAAGTGTCCCGCGCCGGTCCGGCTGCCCGAACGCCGGGTGCGGGCGCGGGCCGGCCCCGCGCCCCGGTGAGCGGGGAGCGGGGCCGGGGGAGCCGATCTCAGCGGCCCTGCAGGGAGCGGACGTTGTCGCCGAAGGTCCAGCCCTTCGCGCCGTCCCAGTTCAGCGACCAGGTCATCAGCCCCTTCAGGCCGCCGCGGTAGGTGTTCCACGCCTGCGCCACCGACGCCGGCGGCAGGTGCCCGCCGCCGGCACCGGGCTGCGCCGGCAGGCCGGGGACCTGCTTGTCGTACGGGACGCGGATGGTGGTGCCCTGGACGACCAGTCCGGTGTGGAGGCAGTCGGTCTGCGCGGTGAAGCCCTGCACGGTGCCCGCCGGGTAGGAGTCGCCGGAGCAGCCGTACATGCTGCCGTTGTAGTACTGCATGTTCAGCCACCAGAGCCGGCCGTTGTCGGCGTACCGCTTGATGATCGGCAGGTACGCGCCCCAGATGGAGCCGTAGGTGACGCTGCCGCCGGTGACGTACGCGGTCTCCGGTGCCATGGTGAGGCCGAAGCCGGCCGGCATCTGGGCCAGCACCCCGTCGATGATCCGGATCAGGTTCGCCTGGGAGGGGGAGAGCCGGTTGATGTCGCCGCTGCCGGTCAGCCCGGTCTCGATGTCGATGTCGATGCCGTCGAAGTTGTACTTCTTCAGGATCGGCACCACCGTGGCGACGAACCGGTCGGCGACCGCCGCCGAGCTGAGGTCGATGCCGGCGGTGGCGCCGCCGATCGACAGCAGGATGGTCAGGCCGGCCGCCTTCGCCTGGCACATCTCGGCGGGGGTGGGCACCTTGACGGTGGTGTCCATGCCGTCCTCCCAGAGCACCGTGCCGTCGGCGCGGATCACCGGGAAGGCGGCGTTGACCACGTTGTAGCCGTGTCCGATGATCCGCGGGTCGGTGATCGGGATCCAGCCCAGCGGCGGGTGGACGCCGTTGGCGGCGCCGTCCCAGTTCTCCCAGTAGCCCTGCAGCACCTTGCCCGCCGGCCGGGGCTTGACCGCGCAGGTCGGCGTGCCGGGCGGCGGGGTGGCGGTCGGCGTCGCGGTCGGCGTCGGTGTCGGTGTCGGTGTGGGCGACGAGGTGCGGGTGGGCGTCGGCGTCGGTGTGGGGGTGCCGCCGCCGTCACAGGCCCCGAGGTCCCGCCACAGCGCCGGCGTGGCGGCCGGGTTCCAGCCGGCGCCCGGCGGTGGCGTGTGGGTCACCAGGGCCTCGTAGCGCCGGCCCGCGTAGCTGACCTGGCTGCCGGCCGGGTAGGTGGTGCCCTCGGCCCAGGCGGGCGCGGTGCAGGCGACAGCCGCGACGTCGGTGATGGCCGCGGCGAGCCCCTGCGTGGTCGGCAGGGCGGCGGCGGCCGTGGCCAGCGCCAGTCCGGTGGCCAGGGCGGTGAGTGCGGGTCGGAGTCGCATGACATACCTCCTCATCGATGCGCCGGAGGCTATCAGTTAACTTTGTTAAATGTAAATGCCTCGATGCGCCGGCCGGTCAGACGGGGCTGCCCCCCGGCACAACCGCCGTCCCCGCCGGTGATCAAGAAGTTTGCGTCGGAATCAGCCCCGGACCTGACGCAAACTTCTTGATCACCGAGGCGGGCGAGCACGCTCGGCGGGCCGGGTGGCCGGCAGTGGCCCGGGGGAGCGGGCCGGCGCCGGGGGCGGGGTCAGCGGCCGCCGGAGCGGCGGCGGCGGGACCGCTCGTAGTCCTGGAAGCGGGCCTTGGCGATCACCGACCGGTGGGCGTCGCGCAGCACCAGACCCTCCGACCGGCCGGGTACGCCGTCGAGCGCCACCAGCGTGTGCGGCAGCTGGTCGGTCAGGAACGCGTAGGTCTTGTCCAGGTCGCGGGGCAGCTCGGCGGCGTCCACGGTGGCCAGTCGGGGAACCGTCGCCAGCCCGTACGCCTCGGCCCGCGCGAGCAGTTCCCGCTCGTCGAGCCAGCGCTGGCCGCCGCCGTCGCGCCAGGCGGCGAGCTGCTCCGGCGACCGGGCCAGCAGGTCGGCGTACCCGTCGAACTCGGCGATGTCGAAGAGCCGGTGCCCGACCCGCCGGCTGTCGGTGTAGTGCTTCGACGCGCCGGTCACCTTGCCGCCGTACACCTCCAGGTAGTAGACGGTGAACCGGTCGGCGGGGGCGTCCGCGCACAGCTGCTCGGCCAGCCCGCGCAGCGCGTCGACGATGCCCAGCGCCGGGTTGGCGATCAGGTCGCCGCGGGCGTGCAGCAGTTCCTCGCGGCTGCCGATCAGGTACCGCCCGTTCGGGGTGAGGATGATCCGGCTGTTCGTGCCGTCCACCTTCTCGGTCAGGGTCACCGGCCCGGTGAACTCCACGACCTCCTCGCGCAGGCCCCCGTCCCGCGGGTCGAGCGCGTGGTATGTCGGGATCGACGGGTACTTGGTCATCGAGTTGACCGCACGCAGGTCGGCGGTGCGGATGTCGAAACTCGGCACTGGCGTTCCTCCCCGTGGCGCCGCCGACGCCCGGCGGCGGCCGCAGCGTATCGGGACCGGTTCCGCCGGCGCCCACCCTTTTCCGCCCGCCAAAGCGCCTTCCGACCGCGCCGGCGCCGCGGGGGGTGCGGGGTGAGGCCGGCCACCCCGGCACGGCACCGCGTGGGGCGCGCTCCCGGTGCCGGTACGGTCGTCCGGGCCCGTCGCCCGTCCGCTCCGGCGGCGGCGGTGCCGCCAATCACTGTCGATCCCCCCAAGGACGGTCACATGCGCGCCACCGTGATCCACGGCCCGAACGACATCCGCGTCGAGGAGGTCCCCGACGCCGCCGTGCGCCACCGGACCGACGCGGTCGTCCGGGTGGTCACCGCCTGCATCTGCGGCAGCGACCTGTGGGCGTACCGGGGGGTGGCCAGCCGCCAGCCGGGGCAGCGCATCGGCCACGAGTTCCTGGGCGTGGTGGAGGCCGCCGGCGCCGAGGTGACCTCGGTGCGCGTGGGTGACCTGGTGGTGGCCCCGTTCGTCTGGTCCGACGGGGTCTGCGACTTCTGCCGCGAGGGCCTGCCCACCTCCTGCCCGCACGGCGGGTTCTGGGGCGAGCCCGGCTCCGACGGCGGGCAGGGCGAGGCCGTCCGCGTCCCGTACGCCGACGGCACGCTGGTGCGGCTCCCCGCCGAGGCCGCCGGCGACGAGCGGCTGCTCACCGCGCTGCTGGCGCTGTCGGACGTGATGTCCACCGGTCACCACGCGGCGCTCGCCGCCCGGGTCCGTCCCGGCGTCACCGTCGCGGTCGTCGGCGACGGCGCGGTGGGGCTCTGTGGGGTGCTGGCCGCCCGGCGGCTCGGTGCCGAGCAGATCATCGCGCTGGGCCGGCACACCGCCCGCACCGACATCGCCCGGGCGTTCGGCGCCACCGACGTGGTCGCCGAGCGCGGCGACGCGGCGGTCGCCGCCGTCCGGGAGCTGACCAAGGGGCAGGGCGCGCACGCCGTGCTGGAGGCCGTCGGCACCGAGGAGTCCATGCGTACGGCGATCTCGATCGCCCGCGACGGTGGCGCCGTGGGCTACGTCGGGGTGCCGCACGGGGGCAGCGCCGGCGTGGACATCCGCCAGATGTTCGGCCGCAACGTCGCCCTCGGCGGTGGGGTCGCCCCGGCCCGCGCCTACCTCCCGGAGCTGCTCGCCGACGTGCTCGACGGCACCATCGACCCGTCGCCGGTCTTCGACCGGACCGTCACCCTCGACGGGGTGCCCGACGGCTACCGGGCGATGGACGAGCGCACCGCGCTGAAGGTCCGCATCACCTTCTGACCGCCACTACCTCCGGTGACGACGCCGCCCCTGGTGGGCGGCGTCCGCCGTACCGTACGGTGCTCGCCGTGACCGCAGACGATCACTTTCCGACCGGCCCCGTGGCCGTGCTCGCCAACCCCACCGCCGGCCGCGGCCGGCACCGCGGCCTGCTGCCCGCACTGCTGGAGCGGCTGGCCGCCACCGGCCGCCCGGTCGAACTGCTGACGGCGGGTACCCCGGCCGAGGCGGAGGCGGCGTGCCACGCCGCGGTCGCCGACGGCGCGGGCGCGCTGATCGCTGTCGGTGGCGACGGCACGGTCCACCGGGCGTTGCAGGCGGTCGCCGGTACGACGGTGCCGTTCGGCCCGGTCCCGGCCGGCACCGGCAACGACTTCGCGGCCGACAGCGGCTTCCCGGCCGACCCGCTGGGCGCCGTCGAGGTGATCGCCGCCGCGCTGCGCGAGGGGCGTACCCGGCCGGTCGACCTGGCCCGGATGACCGGGGCGGACGGCGGCGACCGCTGGTACGGGGCGGTGCTCGCGGCGGGCTTCGACGCGATCGTCAACGAGCGGGCCAACCGGATGCGCTGGCCGCGCGGCCCCCGCCGCTACGACCTGGCGATCCTGATCGAGCTGGCCCGGCTGCGCCCGCGCCGCTACACGCTGCGCCTGGACGGCGAGGTGCACGAGCTGGACGCGGTGCTGGTGGCGGTCGGCAACGGCGCCAGCTACGGCGGCGGGATGCGGATCTGCCCGGACGCCGATCCCACCGACGGGCTGCTGGACGTGGTGGTCGGCGGGCGGTTCGACCGGCGCACCCTGATGCGGGTCAAGCCGCGCATCTACCAGGGCACCCATGTGACGCACCCGCTGGTGCGCAGCTACCGGGCCCGCACGGTGGAGCTGGCCGCCGAGGGCATCACCACGTACGCCGACGGGGAACGCTCCCTCGACCTGCCGGTGCGGATCACCGCCGTGCCGGGGGCGGTGCGGCTGCTGCGCTGAGCTGTCCGTCCGGTCCCTCGGCGAGCGGCGCCGTCGGCCCGCCGCCGGGGTCGTCGCGGGGCGTGCCGGCGCGGACCGCGCCGATGCTGGCCGCGACCACCAGGGCGATGGCGAGCACCTCCGTCAGGTGCAGGTCCTGCCCGAGGACCAGCCAGCCGGCGAGCGCGGCGAGCGCCGGGCCGAGGCTCATCAGCACCGCGAAGGTCGAGGTGGCCAGCCGGCGCAGTGCCAGCAGTTCGAGGGTGTAGGGCAGTACCGAGGCGAGCAGCGCCAGCCCGGCGCCGAGCGCCAGCACGTCCGGGTGCCACAGCCGCGTCCCGGCGTCGGCCAGCCCGAACGGCAGGGTGAGCAGGGCCGCGACCGTCATGGCCAGGGCCAGCCCGTCGGCCCGGGGGAACCGGCCGCCGACCCGGGCCGAGCAGACGATGTACGCCGCCCAGAGCGACCCCGCGCCCAGCGCCAGGCCGGCGCCGACCGGGTTCAGCCGGTCGAACCCGCCCTGGCCGAGCAGCGCCACCCCGGCCAGCGCCAGACCGGCCCAGCACCACGCGGTCCACCGGTGGGCGGTCAGCACCGACAGGGTGAGCGGCCCGAGCACCTCCAGGGTCACCGCCGGCCCCAGCGGGATCCGCTCGATGGCCTGGTAGAACACCGAGTTCATGCCGGCCAGGGCGAGCCCGAACAGGACCACCGACGCCCAGTCGCCCCGGCTGTAGCCCCGCAGCCGGGGCCGGCACACCAGCAGCATGAGCAGCGCGCCGATGGCCAGCCGCAGGGTGACCGTGCCGGCCACCCCGGCCCGGGGGAAGAGCAGCGCGGCGACCGCCGAGCCGAAGTGCACCGACAGCGCGCCGCCGAGCACCAGGCCGACCGCCCCTACCTGGCCGGTTCCCCCGCGGCGCAGGAGGCGGGCGGGCGTCGACGGGCGGGCGTGGGGATCCATTCCCGCGACGCTAGTGCGCCCACCGGGCCGGCCCGCAGCCGGTGGCCCGCCACGTGCAGCCCCGCACACCGGCCGCGGCACTCGCCGCCTCACCGTCTCGCCGACGTGGCGGTCTCCGGCCCCCTCGGACACCGCCAGGTCGCCGGAACGGAGCGGATCATGGGCGCCGGCCGTCCCGCTGACCCGGCGGTTACCGGCGCGCCTGGATGCCGCCATGCCGCCGGGACGCAGTGGTCACGCTTGCCGGTCGGCGCCGGCGAGCCGGTCCAGCCACTCGGCGAGCAGCGCCCGCTCGGCCGGGGTGAGGTCGCCGGTCAGCCGCGGCAGCGCCGCGCGCAGGGCGACGGCGTGGCGGACCGGCCGGTCGGGTGGGCGGACGGCGCGGGCGGCGGGGCTGTCGGCGCAGATCGCGGTGACGACCGCCTCGCGGGTGGCGACCGACAGGCCCGGGTCGCCGCCCTGGATCAGGGTGAGGGTGACGCCGCAGCTGGCCGCGTGGACCATCTCGGCCGCCCGGTCCACGTCGACGCGCAGCCGCCCCGCCTCGGCCACCCGCACGACGAGCTGGCGGAAGATGTCGGCGGCCACCCGGGCGGCGGTGGGGCGCGCGCCGGGGCGCGGATCGCCGTACATCAGGGTGTGGAAGGCCGGGTTGGCGACGCCGAACCCGACGTGCATTTCCCAGCCCCGGCGCAGGTCGTCCACCGGGTCGTCGGCGGGCTCGCGGGCGGCCTGCGCGTGCAGGTGCGCGGCGAAGCCGTAGCTGGCGGCGGCGTCGAGCAGGCCGCGCAGGTCGCCGAACTGGCGGTAGATGGTCGGGGCCTGCACGCCGGCGGCGCGGCTCACCGCGCGGGTGGAGACCGCCTCCCGGCCGCCCTCGGCGAGCAGCGCGGCGGCGGCCCGCACGATCCGGTCCCGGGGCGACGTCTCGGTCACGATAGCGACGATAACCCCTCGGTGTTAGCGGCCGGTCCTAACGCGATTATCAAGATCCTGTTAGCGCTGATGTATCGCCGCAGGTCAGTCGCGCAGCGCCAGGTCCAGCACGGCGCCGAGGCCGTTCTCCCGGCCCGGATCGGCGCAGGGCAGCACCAGCACCGCGCAGCCGGCATTGACCGCGCCGGCGTCGGCCGGGGTGTCACCCACCATCAGCGTCCGCTCCGGGTCCACGCCCAGCATCCCGCAGGCGCGCAGGAAGATCCCCGGGTCCGGCTTGCAGCGCCCCACCTCGTACGACAGGGCGTACGCGTCGACCAGCCCGTCGAGGCCCCAGGCGGCGAAGAGCGGCCGGATGTCGAAGCCGATGTTGCTCACCACCGCCACCTTCACGCCGGCCTTGTGCAGAGCGCCCAGGGTGGCCTCGACGGCCGGGTAGGGCACCCAGCCCTCCGGGACCAGCAGCCGCTCGTAGAGCGCCTCGGCGAAGCCCTCGATGCCGGTGTCCACCGTCTCGGCCAGCCCGGTGTAGGCCCCCCGGTGCGCGTACGGGTAGAGGTCCCGGTCGGCCCAGAGCTCGGCCAGCCGCGGCGGCACCCGCGCCGGCAGCGGTCCGCCCGCCCGACCCGCGGTGAGCAGCCGGTCGGCCAGCGCGGTGGCCCGCATCCGCTCCAGCGTCACCCCGCAGGCGGCAGCCGCCTGGAGTACCCACTCGCGGGGCTCCTCCACCTGGGCCAGGGTGCCGTGGAAGTCGAACAGGACCGCCTCCACGGCGCGGCGGGGCGGACCCGGGCGGACGGCGTCGTCGGCGCCGCTCGGGACATGGGGCGGTTGGGCATGATCCGGCACGTCGTGCACCCTACCGACCCCCACCGACCACCCCGGCGGACGGCCTTGGCCGGTAGCCGTGCGGAGTACGCACTAATCTTGAGGACATGTCGAGCCCCGCCGAGCGGTACGCCGCGGCGCGCCGCCGGGCCGCGCAGGCCTCCCAGTTCCCGGCGCTGGACGAGTTCGCCCTCGATCTGGGGTTCGATCTCGACGACTTCCAGCGCGAGGCGTGCCAGGCCCTGGAACGGGGAAGCGGCGTACTCGTCTGCGCTCCCACCGGCGCCGGAAAGACCGTGGTCGGCGAGTTCGCCGTACACCTGGCCCTGCGGGGGACGCCCGCGCGGCCGGCGGCGGCCGACGGCGGCGAGTCGCCGCCCGCCCGGCGCAAGTGCTTCTACACCACGCCGATCAAGGCGCTGTCCAACCAGAAGTACCACGACCTGGTCGACCGGTACGGCGCCGAGCAGGTCGGCCTGCTCACCGGCGACAACGCGATCAACGGCGACGCCCCCGTGGTGGTGATGACCACCGAGGTGCTGCGCAACATGCTCTACGCCGGCTCGGCCACCCTGGAAGGCCTGGCCTACGTGGTGATGGACGAGGTGCACTACCTCGCCGACCGGTTCCGCGGCGGGGTCTGGGAAGAGGTGATCATCCACCTGCCCGCCTCGGTCACCCTGGTCTCGCTCTCGGCCACCGTCTCCAACGCCGAGGAGTTCGCCGACTGGCTGGTCACCGTGCGCGGCGAGACCGCCGTGGTGGTCAGCGAGCACCGGCCGGTGCCGCTGTGGCAGCACATGCTGGTCGGCAAGCGGATGTTCGACCTGTTCCACGACGCGGACGCGGCCCGCAAGCACGACGTGCACCCGGAGCTGCTGCGCTACACCCGCGACACGGTGCGCCGCCTGGAGCTGGGCGAGGGGCGCAGCGCCGGCCCCGGCGCCGGGCGGCGCGGTCCCCGCTGGCGCGGTCCGATGCGTCCGGACATCGTCGACCGGCTCGACCGCGAGGGACTGCTCCCGGCGATTTTGTTCATCTTCAGCCGGGCCGGCTGCGCCGCCGCCGTGCAGCAGTGCCTCGCCGCCGGGCTGCGCCTCACCTCCCCCGAGGAGCGCGCCGAGATCCGCCGGGTGGTCGAGTCCCGGGTCACCGCCATCCCCGGCGAGGACCTGACGGTGCTGGGCTACTGGGAGTGGCTCGACGGGCTGGAGCGCGGCCTGGCCGCGCACCACGCCGGCATGCTGCCGGTGTTCAAGGAGGTCGTCGAGGAGCTGTTCGTCCGCGGCCTGGTCAAGGCGGTCTTCGCCACCGAGACCCTCGCGCTCGGCATCAACATGCCGGCCCGCTGCGTGGTGCTGGAACGGCTGGTCAAGTTCAACGGCGAGGCGCACGTCGACCTGACGCCGGGGGAGTACACGCAGCTCACCGGCCGGGCCGGTCGGCGCGGCATCGACGTCGAGGGGCACGCCGTCGTGGTGTGGTCCCCGGAGACCGACCCGCGGCACGTCGCCGGGCTCGCCTCCACCCGGACCTATCCGCTGCGCTCCAGCTTCCGGCCGTCGTACAACATGGCGGTCAACCTGGTCGGCACGGTGGGCGCGGAGCCCGCCCGGGCGCTGCTGGAGTCGTCGTTCGCGCAGTTCCAGGCGGACCGGTCGGTGGTCGGCCTGGCCCGGCAGGTGCAGCGCAACACCGAGACCATCGAGGCGTACGGGGTGGAGGCCGCCTGCCACCACGGCGACTTCGACGAGTACTTCGCGCTGCGGGTGGCGATCGCCGACCGCGAGCGGGCCATCGCCCGGCAGGGGCAGACCCAGCGCAAGGCGGCGGCGGTCGCCTCCCTGGAGCGGCTGCGGGTCGGCGACGTGATCCGGGTGCCGTCGGGCCGGCGGGCCGGGCTCGCCGTCGTGCTCGACCCGGCCACCGGCGGCTTCGGCGAGCCGCGCCCGCTGGTGCTCACCCAGGACCGCTGGGCCGGGCGGGTCAGCCCCGGCGACTTCACCACCCCGGCGGAGGTGCTCGCCCGCATCCGGGTGCCCAAGCACTTCAACCACCGGTCCCCGGCCGCCCGGCGTGACCTCGCCGCCGAGGTCAGCGGCACCGGCCTGGACCGGCACGGCGGTCGCCGCGGCGGCCGCTCCCGGCAGGCCGCCGGCGAGGACCACCGGCTCAGCCAGCTCCGTACCGAGCTGCGCAACCACCCCTGCCACGGCTGCCCGGACCGGGAGGAGCACGCCCGCTGGGCGGAGCGCAGCCGCCGGCTGGAGAAGGACACCGAGGAGCTGCGCCAGCGGGTCGCCGGCCGGACCGGCTCGCTGGCCCGGACCTTCGACCGGATCGTCGCGCTGCTCACCGCCCGGGGCTACCTCGCCGCCGACGGCGGGGTCACCGACGCCGGCCGGATGCTCGGCCGGATCTGGACCGAGGCCGACCTGTTGGTCGCCGAGTGCCTGCGCCGGGGCGTCTGGGACGGGCTCTCCCCGGCCGAGCTGGCCGCCGCCGTCTCGGTGGTGGTCTTCGAGGCCCGCCGCGACGTCGACGAGCGGGCCGGACTGCCCCGCGGCCCGGTCGCCGACGCGGTCGACGAGACGCTCAAGCTGTGGGGGGAGATCGAGGCCGACGAGGCCGGGCGAGGTCTCACCGTCACCCGCGAGCCGGACCTCGGCTTCGCCTGGCCGATCTACCGCTGGGCGCGGGGCGAGGCCCTGGCCAAGGTGCTGGCCAGCGGGCACGAGATCGACGGGGAGATGCCCGCCGGCGACTTCGTGCGCTGGTCCCGGCAGGTCGTCGACCTGCTCGGCCAGCTCGCCGACTCCGGTGGCGCCTCGGCCGACCTGCGGTCCACCGCGCGGCAGGCGATCGCCGCCGTCAACCGCGGCGTGCTGGCCTACCACTTCTCCACCTGAGAACCGCGGCGGTCGTCGCCCGTCCCGCCCCGCCGGCCGCCCCGGCCGGTGGTCAGGGCCGGTCGGCGAGGGCGTCGACCAGTCGTCGGCAGGAGCCGGCCAGGTTCCACCGCTGCGCGAGCTCCAGCAGCCGCTCCGGCTGCGCGGGGGCCGTCGGCAACGCGGTGGGCAGCGCTGGCAGCGGTACGTCCCGGGCCACCTCCACCACCTTCGGCGCGACGGCCAGGTAGCCCCGGGCCGCGTCCAGCTTGGTGCGCAGCCCCGGCGCGAAGCCGGAACCGGGCTCGTCCAGCGCGGCGAGGATGCCGGCGAGGCCCCCGTACCGGTCGATCAGGCGGGCGGCCGTCTTCTCACCCACCCCGGGCACGCCGGGCAGCCCGTCGCTCGGGTCGCCGCGCAGCGCGGCGAAGTCGGCGTACCGGTCGGCGGGCACCCCGTAGCGGCCGCGGACCGCCGCGTCGTCGCAGTCCTCCAGCTTGGCCACGCCCCGGCCGATGTAGAGCAGCCGCACTCCGCGCTTGTCGTCGACGAGCTGGAACAGGTCGCGGTCGCCGGAGACCACCTCGACCGGCGCGTCCTGGGTCACCGACAGCGTGCCCAGCACGTCGTCGGCCTCGTAGCCGGTCGCGCCGACCGCGGTGATGCCGATCGCCTCCAGCACGTCCAGGATCATCGGCACCTGCGGGGAGAGGGTGTCCGGCACCACCTCGCCGCCCTGCGGCGCCACCCGGTGCGCCTTGTACGACGGCAGCAGCTCCACCCGCCAGGCCGGCCGCCAGTCGTGGTCCAGCGCGCAGACCATCCGGTCGGGGCGGCGGGTGCGCACCAGTTGGGCGAGCATGTCGAGGAAGCCGCGGACGGCGTTGACCGGCTGGCCGTCCTCGGTCTTCGCGGCCGACTCGGGAATGCCGAAGTAGGCCCGGAAGTAGAGACTCGGCGCGTCGATCAGCAGGATCGGGGGTCGCTGTGCCACGCCCGACAGCCTGTCACAGACCTACGACGGGGTGGGAACGTGGCGTGCCGCGCCGGCCTGGTCGGCTCCGGTCCGGGCCCCCGCCGTCCCGCCGCGGCTCACCGCTCGTCGTGGCGGTAGAGCGTCTTGCGACGGGCCACGTACTGCAGGGCGTAGCTGGCCAGCAGTAGCGCGATCGCCAGCACCACCTCGACGCCGGCGAGGACGCCGTCGGCGACGGTGAGACCGAGCGCCAGCAGCGCCAGCCCGAGCACGGCGAGGATGCCGGCTGCGAACATCCGGCGACGCCGTCCCGCTGCGCGCTCCTGCGTCACCGTCCCACCTTCCCGTCCGTCGCCTCCGGTCCAGGTTATCGGCGGTGACCGGCAGGCGGGCTGGTATTCCGGTGGCGGCCCGGGCCGGCACCGGCAGACTGCCGGCATGGCGTTCGTACCCGGCCTGGCGCTCTGCCGCAGATTCCACGACGAAATCCTCGCGCCGCTGCTGGCGCGGCGCTGTCCCGGGTTGGCCTATGCCGCCGGCCTGCTCGACGGCGGCTCGGAACTGCTCGGGCTGGACACGCCCCGCTCCACCGACCACGACTGGGGTCCGCGGGCCCAGCTCTTCGTCGCCGACGCCGCAGACGTCGCGGCGGTCCGCGCCGCGCTGGACGTCGGCCTGCCGGCGCAGTTCCTGGGCTGGCCGACCCGGTTCGCCGGTGGCCCCGGCACCCGCCTCGGGGTGGTGGACGCGGCCGGTGACCGACACGGGGTCGGCGTGGACGAACTCGGCGGCTGGCTACGGGGCCGGCTCGGTTTCGACCCGGCCGCCGGGGTCACCATCGAGGACTGGCTGTCGCTGCCGACCCAGCGACTGGCCGAGCTGACCGGCGGGGCGGTCTTCCATGACGGGCTCGGCGGGGCGCTGCGCGCCGCCCGGGACCGGCTGGCCTGGTACCCGGACGACGTGTGGCGCCACATTCTGAGCGCCGCCTGGACCCGGATCGGCCAGTGCGAGCACCTGGCCGGGCGGTGCGCCGAGGTCGGCGACGAGCTGGGCAGCCGGGTGGTCACCGCCGGGTTGGCCCGCGACCTGATGCGCCTCGGGCTGCTGCTGCATCGCCGCTGGCCCCCGTACGACAAGTGGCTCGGCACCGTCTTCGCCCGGCTGCCGCAGGCGCCGCCGGTGGTGGCCGCGTTGACCGACGCCCTGGGGCCGGGCGGCTGGACGGCGCGGGAGGCCGGGCTCGGCCGGGCCCTGGAGACCCTCGCGGACTGGACGAACGGCACGGGCCTCGCCGCGCCGGTCGACCCCCGGGTGCGGCCCTTCCACGGCCGGCCGTTCCTGGTGCTGGACGCCGGCCGGTTCGCCGCCGCGTTGCGCGCCGCGATCGGTGACCCGGCGCTGCGCGGGCGTCCGCCGATCGGCGCCGTTGACCAGTACGTCGACAACGTGGACGTGCTCACCCACCCGGAACGGGTCCGCAGCGTCGCGGCGGCCCTGCCACCGCTCTGACGCCGGTCACCGGGCGCCGAGGACCTCCCGTTGATCGACGCCGTCCACCCGCAGGTCGGTGAAGTCCCGCAGTCGACGCACGGGCGACCCGAGCAGGGCCAGCGGCGCGCACACCGCGGCGGCGGCGAAGACGAACAGGGTGCCCCGGGCGCCGACGACACCGGCGAGGGCGCCGGCGACCAGCCCGCCGACGGGGATCGCGCCCCAGGAGACGAAGCGGACGGTGGCCATCACCCGGGAGAGCAGCTCGGGCGGGCTGGCCGTCTGCCGGTAGGTGCGGGTGGTCACGCTGAGCACCACCACGCCGGCGGCGAAGACCACGTTGCCGACGGCGAACGCCAGGTACGCTGGCCAGCCGACCCCGAGCGGGACGACGAACGCGCCGGCGACGGAGACCAGGCAGGCGACCAGGACCGACCGGGCGGTGCCCCACCGGCCGGTGATCCACGGGGTCAGCGCGGCACCCACCAGCGATCCGACGCCCTCCACGGCGAGCAGCACGCCGACCAGCACGGCCGGGGCGTGCAGCTCGCGGACGAGGAAGAGCGGGTAGACCGCGAGCTGCGCCCCGCAGACGAAGTTCACCGCGGTGGCGCTCCACATGGTCGGGCCCATGACCGGGTGGCGGGTCACGTACCGCCAGCCCTCGCCGATCATCTGGCGGATCGGGGGCCACCGGTCGGGGGCGTCGGCGCGGCGGGCCGGCAGCGAGCGCAGCAGCGCCGCGGAGACGAGGTAGCTGGCCGCGTCGACCAGCACCGTCGGCACCGCGCCGAGGGCCTGCACCGCGAGCCCGCCCAGCGCGGGACCGCTGAGCTGGGTGGCGGCGTGGGTGGCCGAGGTCAGGCTGTTGCGGGAGTGCAGCTGCTCGCGGCCGACGATGGCCGGCAGGAAGGTGGAGTTGGCGACGTCGAAGAGCACGTTGGCGAAGCTGACCACCAGCGCGACGACGACCAGTTGGGCGACGGTCAGCCACCCCCACCACCAGGCCAGCGGGATGGACGCCACGGCGACGGCGCGGGCCAGGTCGGCGCCGACCTGCGCGCCACGCAGCGGCAACCGCTGCACGATGACCCCGGCGGGCAGCCCGATCACCAGCCAGGCCACGTAGCCGGCGGCGGCGACCAGGCCCATCTCGAAGGCGGTCGCGTCCAGCACGGTCAGCGCGGTCAGCGGCAGCGCCACCCCGCCGACCGCCGACCCGACCAGGCTGGTCGTGCCGGCGGCCCACCAGCGCCAGAACACCCCGGCTCCCTGCTCGACGGTCATGACCGTCAACCCCCGTCCCCGAGCCAGTGAGTTCCAATCTGGAACGGACTATAGTCGACGGCGGACCGAGCGAGGAGGTGGGTGGATGAGGCGGGCGGACCTCGCCGACGCCGACTGCGGCATCGCCCAGGCCCTCGGCGTGCTGGGCGACTGGTGGACCTTCCTGATCGTGCGCGACGTCGCCGGCGGCACCACCCGCTTCGACGCGCTCCAGCGCGAGCTGGGGGTCAGCCGCCGGGCGCTGACCGAACGACTCGCCGCGCTGGTCGAGCACGGGGTGCTGCGCCGGGAGGCGTACTCGCACCACCCGCCGCGCTACGACTACCTGCTCACGCCGAAGGGGGAGGGGCTGCTACCGGTGCTGGTCGCCCTGCAGGACTGGGGCAGCCGGCACGTGATGGGCGACGGGGCCCTCACCGCGACCGCGCGCGCCGACTCCGCCGAGGCCCGCCGGGTGCGCCAGCTCGTCGGCCGCCGGCTGCCGGCGGTCATGCTGCCCCGGCACGACGGCGGCGACGAGCCGCCGGCCGTGCCGGGCCGCTGGACGGTGCTCTACCTCTTCCCCGGCGCGTTCGCCCCCGGCGACCAGGGACTTCCGCCGGCCTGGGGGGACATCCCCGGTGCTGTCGGGTGCACGCTGGAGGCCCGCACGTACGCCGACCGGCACGAACTCATCCGGGCCGCCGGCGCCGAGGTGCGGGGCGTGAGCACCCAGCGCCCCGACCAGTTGCGGGCCTTCGCCGAATACGCCCGGCTGCCGTACCCGCTCCTGTCCGACCAGGACGGGCGGCTCGCGGCGGGGCTGCTGCTGCCGACGTTCCGGGCCGGAGGGGTGGACCGGTTCAAGCGGCTCACCCTGCTGGTCGACCCCGACGCCGTGGTCCGCGCGGTACAGTTCCCGGTGACCGACCCGGCCGGCTCGGTGGCGGAGATGGTGGCACTGGTCCGTCAGTCGTGCGGGCGCCCGGCGACGCGCTGATCCGGGTACCCCGGAGCGTCACCCGCCCACCTCCGTCCCCGCCACGCCGGCGCAGCTCACCCCGGTTCGCTCTCCCCTGCGGGCCGCTCGCCCAATCGGCATACTTGCGCGGTTGATGTTGTCGCCGGGACGGCTCCGCCCGTGCCCGGCGGCTCGGCGATGGGGGCGAGTGGTGGTCGCTGACCAACATCCTGGAACTGCACGGCATCGACGTCGTCTACGCCGAGAACGGCCGTAAGGGCGTCGAGACGCTGATGCGCCACGACGACATCGACCTGGTGCTGATGGACGTGATGACGCCGGAGATGGACGGGTACGCCGCCACGGCGGCGATCCGGGCCATGCCCCGCTACGCCGAGCTGCCGATCATCGCCGTCACCGCCAAGGCGATGCACGGCGACCGGGAGAAGAGCATCTCCTCGGGCGCCAGCGACTACGTCACCAAGCCGGTCGACGCCGACGACCTGCTGCACTGCATCCACCGCTGGCTGAGCAACTGAGTCCGGGCCCCAGGTGCGCCACCCCGGCTGCGGGTGGCGTACCTGGGCCGGGACCGGCGCGGCCGCCTCCGCCCGCTGGCGAACGGGTCGGCACGGCGGGGAGCGCCGCCTGCGGGCGAATCGTCGACGGATCGCCGCAGGGGTGTCAGCGGACGGTCACCCTCTAGTGAGGACGACCTGCGGGAATCATCCGATGCGATGGACCCGCCTTCCGGCCCTTGCCCTCGTCTCCACGATCGTCGCCGCGCTGCCGGCCGCATCGGCCACCGCCGCGCCTGACCACCGCGCCGCCGCCAACCCGGTCACCTTCGCCCTGCTCGGCGACACCCCGTACTCCGACGCCCAACGGGCCCAGTTCCCCGCCCTGGTCGATGACGTCAACGCCGACCCGCGGGTGAGTTTCGTGCTGCACGCCGGTGACGTGAAGAGCGGCTCGTCGACCTGCGACGACGCCCGCTTCGCCGACCTGCGCCGGCTCTACGACACCTTCGCCGACCCGTTCGTGCTGACACCCGGCGACAACGAGTGGACCGACTGCCACCGCACCGCCGCCGGCGGCTACCTGCCGACCGAACGCCTCGACGCGGTCCGCCGGGTCTTCTATCCGCAGGCCGGCAGCACCATCGGCGGCCGGCCGACGCCGGTGCTGTCGCAGGCCGCCGACCCCCGCCACCGCGACTACCGGGAGAACGTGCTCTTCGTCCGCAGCCGGATCGTCTTCGCCACCGTCCACGTCGTGGGCAGCGAGAACGACCTCGCGCCGTGGTCGCAGCTGCCCGGTGGCGACCGCCCCGACCTGCGGCTGGCCGAGTTCGAGGCCCGCACGGCCGCCGCACTGGACTGGATCGACGCCACGTTCGCCGCGGCCCGGCTGACCGCCGCGCCGGGCGTGCTGCTGATGATGCAGGCCGAGCCCCTGGCCACGCCGGGCTACGCCGACATCCGGGCCCGCATCGCCGAGCGAGCCGCGGCGTACGGCAGGCCGGTGCTGCTCGTGCACGGCGACGAGCACGTCTACGAGGTCGAGCCGACCTACGCCGGCGTGGCCAACCTGACGCGGCTCGAGACGTACGGCGACACCGCCTCGAACTGGCTGCGGGTCACCGCCGACCCGCGGGCGGCGGCGGTGTTCTCCTGGCAGTCGGAGACCGTAGCGGGCTGACCCGCGACCGGGCGGGGCGCGCCAGGGAGCGCCCCGCCCGGCGGGTCACGCCGGCCGCGCTGCCGGACGCCCGGCCCGCCGTAGGCGCTCGCCTCGTGGTGTCGCGCCGTCCGCACCGCGCCCCGAGCCCACGCTGCAGGTCATGTCGGCATGAGGCAGAGTGGCATCCGCGTCGGGACGGCCCGGCGCCACCGAGGGAAGGGGCAGCGGCCGTGGAGGGACCGACCGGGGTGGTGTTCCCCCGTACCGGCGAGGGGCGCAGCACGAGCGCGCTCGGGCGCGCGGTCGTCGCCGACGCGCTGCGCGCTGTCGATCCGGTCGGTGCGCGCTCGGCGGAGCACGAGACCAACTGGCGGCACGGCTACCTGGGGCACTTCCGCCGGCTGGTCGAGGCGGGGCTGCTCTCCCGCGAGGCCGCCCTGAGCATCGCCCGGGACGGGCTCGCCTCGCTGCACGCCCGAATGACCGTGATCGGTGCCGACGGCCGGGAGACCGGGCTCGACGAGGCCTTCACGCCCGCCGCCGGCGAGCCCCTGGAGACGGCGACGGTCACCGGCGGCGGGCCGGTCGAGCGGGACCTGTCGCTGCCCTACCGGGGCCAGCGGCTGTACGGCGACGAGCTGCGCCGCCGACTCGACGCCTGGGTCACCGCCGGGGTCATCGAGCCGTCCTGCGCCGAGGCGGTCGGCGCGGTCCTCGCCAACCCGGACTGGCTCGACCTGCGCGACCAGCGGGTCGTCGTGCTCGGTGCGGGCGCCGAGATGGGCCCGCTGCCGTCCCTGCTGCGCTGGGGCGGCGACGTGGTGGCAGTCGACCTGCCGCGACCGGAGCTCTGGCGGCGGGTGCTGCAGACAGCCCGTCGGCACGGCGGTCGCCTCCGGCTGCCGGTACGCCCTGCCGCCGCCGCCGACGACCAGGCGACGCTGGCCGCCCGGGCCGGCGCCGACCTGCTGCACCGCCTGCCGCAGGTCGCCGACTGGCTGCGCGGCATCGACGGCCGGCTGGTGCTCGGCAACTACGTGTACGCCGACGGGGCCACCAACGTGCGCGTCGCCATGGCGGTCGACGCGCTCACCGGCCACCTCCAGCAGCACCGCGACGACGTCGCACTCGCCTTCCTCGCCACCCCCACCGACGTCTTCGCCGTCCCGGCCGAGGCGGTGCGGCACGCCGAGCGGGGCTACGGGGCCGGCAGCTGGGCGCGCCGGTCGCTGCGCGTCGTCTCCGGGGGGCGGCTGCTGCACCGCAACTATCCGCCGGGCGCCGATCCCGGCATCAACGACAGCCTGGTCCCGCAGCAGGGCCCGAACTACGCCCTCGCGAAGCGGCTCCAGCGGTGGCGGGCCACGGTGGCCCGGGACGCCGGCTCGACGGTGTCGTTCACCGTCGCCCCGCCCACCCGCACCCGTTCGGTGCTGCGCAACCGGGCGCTCGCCGCCGCGTACGCCGGCGCCCACCGGTTCGGCATCGAGGTGTTCGAGCCGGCGACCAGCAACACCCTGATGGCCGCGCTTCTGGTGCACGACCTGCGCACCGGCGGCGGTCCGGCGCTGGCCCACCCCTGGCAGGACGAGGCGTACGGCGCGGCGCACGGCGGGCTCTGGCGGGTGCCGTACGCGCCGCGCAGCGCGCTGGGGCTGGCCGTGCTGCTCGGCCTCGGCGGCGCCCGGGCCTGACCGGGGGCGCGCGAGCCGGAGTAGGTTGCCGCCCAAACGACCGTTAAGCTGGCCGGGTGGGAACCGAGGAGCTGTACCCCGCCGACCGGCTGGCCGCCGCGCGCCGCGCCACCGCCGCCGCCGGCCTGGACGCGCTGCTGCTCACCCCCGGTTCCGACCTGCGCTACCTGACCGGCTACGACGCGCACGCGGGGGAGCGGCTGACCTGCCTGGTGCTGCCCGCCGACGGCGAGCCGACCCTGATCGTCCCCACCCTGGAACGGCCGGCCGCCGAGGCGTCCCCGGCCCCGGCCACCGGCGTGCGCATCGTCGACCACGCCGACGGCACCGACCCGTACCCGCTGGTCACCGCCGCGCTCGGCGGACCGGTCGGGGCGGTCGGGCTGGCCGACCGGATGTGGGCCGAGCAGGTCCTCGCGCTGCGCGCCGCGCTGCCCGGGGCGACCCAGCGGCTGGCCGGCGAGGTGTTGCGCGAGTTGCGGGTGCGCAAGTCGCCGGCCGAGGTCGCCGCTCTGGCGGAGGCGGGCGCCGCGATCGACGCGGTGCACGCCCGGATGGGTGAGTGGCTGCGGCCGGGGCGGAGCGAGGCCGAGGTGGCCAGCGACATCGCCGCGGCGATCCGCGCCGCCGGCCACGCGACCGTGGACTTCGTCATCGTCGCCGCCGGCCCGAACGGCGCCAGCCCGCACCACGGCACCTCGGACCGCCCGATCCAGGCCGGCGAACCGGTCGTCGTCGACATCGGCGGGACCATGCCCTCGGGCTACTGCTCCGACTCCACCCGCACCTATCTCGCCGGCGGGCGCGCCCCGGCCGAGTTCACCGACTACTACCAGGTGCTGCACGCGGCGCAGCGCGCCGCCGTGGCCGCGGTCCGGCCCGGCGTGACCGCCGAGGCGGTCGACGCGGCCGCCCGTGAGCCGATCACCGCCGCCGGGTACGGCGACGCCTTCCTGCACCGCACCGGCCATGGCATCGGCCTGGACGGGCACGAGGAGCCGTACGTCGTCGCCGGCAACTCCCGGTCGTTGGAGCCCGGCATGGCGTTCTCCATCGAACCCGGCATCTACCTCGCGGGCCGACACGGCGCCCGCATCGAGGACATCGTCGTCTGCACGACGGACGGCGTACACCGGCTCAACACCACCCCCACGGAGCTCATCGCGCTATGACTGTCGACCGGATCCTCCCCACCGACGAGGCCCACGACCTGCTCGACCTCGCCACCGAACTCGCCGACCGCGAGCTGGCCCCCCGGGCCGCCGGGTTCGAGGAGCGCGCCGAGTTCCCCCGGGAGGTGCTGCGCACCCTTGGCCGGGCCGGCCTGCTCGGCCTGCCCTACGCCGAGGAGTACGGCGGCGCCGCCCAGCCGTACGAGGTCTATCTCCAGGTGCTGGAGATCCTGGCCAGCCGCTGGCTCGCCGTGGCCGAGGCGGTCAGCGTGCACACCCTGTCCTGCTACCCGGTGGCCCAGTTCGGCAACGACGCCCAGCGCAAGCTGCTGCCCGACATGGTCGGCGGGGAGCTGCTCGGGGCGTACTGCCTCTCCGAGCCGCAGGGTGGCTCGGACGCGGCGGCGATGACCACGAAGGCCGTCCGCGACGGTGACTCGTACGTCGTCTCCGGCACCAAGGCGTGGATCACGCACGCCCGGGTCGCGGACTTCTACAACATCTTCTGCCGCACCGGCGGCCCCGGCCCGAAGGGCATCTCCTGCCTGCTGGCCGACCGGAACACTGCGGGCCTGCACCCGCAGGCCGCCGAACGGACCATGGGCCTGCACGCCTCCCCGGTCGCGCAGATCGCCTTCGACGACGCCCGGGTGCCCGCCGACCGGCTGATCGGCGGCGAGGGCATGGGCTTCACCATCGCCATGTCGGCCCTGGACTCCGGCCGGCTCGGCATCGCCGCCTGCGCGGTCGGGCTGGCCCAGGCCGCCCTCGACTACGCGGTCGGGTACGCGAAGGAACGGCGCCAGTTCGGCCAGGCGATCATCGACTTCCAGGGGCTCGGCTTCAACCTCGCCGACCTGGCCACGCAGATCTCCGCCGCCCGGGCGCTGACGCTCGCCGCGGCCCGGCTGCGCGACGCCGGCCGGCCGTACTCGATCGAGGCGGCGAAGGCGAAGCTCTTCGCCACCGACGTGGCGATGCGGGTGACCACCGACGCGGTGCAGGTGCTCGGCGGCGCCGGATACGTCGTAGACCATCCGGTGGAGCGGTACATGCGGGAGGCGAAGGTGCTCCAGATCGTCGAGGGCACCAACCAGATCCAGCGGCTGGTGATCTCCCGGGCGCTGGCCAAGGGCTAGCCTGTCCCGGTGACCTTCCCCCGGATCACCGTCGACCCCGAGGTGATGGGCGGCGCGCCCTGCGTGCGGCAGTCCCGGATCCCGGTGGCCACCCTGCTGGCGATGATGGCGGAGGGGATGTCCGTCACCGACATCCTCACCGACCTGCCCTTCCTCGACGAGGAGGACATGGCCGAGGTGCTGAACTACGCGGCCGATGCGGTGCGCGACCGGACGGCCCGCCCAGCGTGACCGCGGCCGGCCGGTCGTCGCACCCCTGGCTTCCACCCGGTAGGTTGCACGCCGTGGAGGAGATCGACCGCGCCATCGTCGCCGCGCTGACCGTTGACGGTCGGCTGTCGTACACGGATCTGGCGGAGAAGGTGGGGCTGTCGGTCTCCGCGGTGCACCAGCGGGTCCGCCGGCTGGAGCAGCGCGGGGTGATCAACGGCTACGTCGCCCGGGTCTCGTTCGAGGCGCTGGACCTGCCGCTGACCGCGTTCGTGGCGATCCGCCCGTTCGACCCGTCGCAGCCGGACGACGCGCCGGAGCGGCTGGCCCACCTGCCCGAGATCGACTCCTGCTACTCGGTGGCGGGGGAGGACTTCTACCTGCTGCTGGTGCGGGTGGCCGGCCCGGCCGACCTGGAGCGGGTGCTCCAGGAGATCCGCACCGCGGCCAACGTCACCACCCGCACCACGGTGGTGCTCTCCACCCCGTACGAGGGGCGGCCGCCGAAGATCGACCTCGATCCGCGGACCCGGGTGCGGCCCCGCGCCAACGGCGAGGCCGGCTGAGCGGCCGGTCAGCCGCCGTTCCAGCGGAGGATGACGCGGCGCCCGTGCTCGTACCCGAGCACGCTGACCGTGGCGGTGTCCAGCCGGAGCTTCCCGCCGCCGGACGGGGGCAGCCCGATCCAGCGCGCGCCCACGACGCGCAGGTTGTGCGCGTGCCCGACCAGGGCGACGCTGCCTTTCTCGAGCAGGGGAGTGACCCGGTCGAGCAACCGGTCGACCCGCGCCCCGATCTGTTCGGGCGTCTCGCCGCCGGGACAGCCGTCGGTCCAGATGTTCCACCGCGGATCGTTCTTGTGGATGTCCACCGTGGTCCGGCCCTCGTACTCGCCGTAGTTCCACTCGGCCAGGTCCTCGTCCAGCTCGTCCACGGTGAGGCCGGCGAGCTGCGCGGTGGCCCGGGCGCGCTGGCGGGGACTGGACAGCACCCGGGCGAACCGCCGGCCGACCAGCACCCCGCCGAGGGCGCGGGCCTGTCGCTCGCCGTCGGGAGTCAGTGCCAGATCGGTGTACGAAGTGTGTTGGCGGCTGGCGCTCCAGGTGGTCTCGCCGTGCCGGACCAGGAGGATCTCGCTCATGCCCCCAGTCAACCAGGACCGGAGGCCCTTGGCCGGACAGTGACCACCCACCTATTGTCCTAGGACGGCTCAGCGGGTGTGGCGTGATCGTCGGGGGCTTCCGTAGCGGCTCGCTGCGTGGGCCATGCCGTGGCGCCGGCCGGCGGCGGGCGGTCGAGCCTGGTAGGGCAGGGGCGGCCGGGTCACCGGCTGGCCGGTCCTCCGCATATCGCCGAGATGGTGGTAACCACCCTTCCGCAACACCCCCATGTCGCCGACACGGGGCCGATCCAGCAGCCCGGACGCCGCGGTCGCGCCGGACCAGCGCAGCGTGCGCCCCGCACGGTCTTTCACGGTGCGCCAGGGAGTGCGCCTCCCGAACACTCTCAGACCAGTATCCTAGGATGCCAGACGCGACACGAGCCACGTCACACCGCAACGGAACCACGCCAAGGCGACCACGGTTTCGGGCCATGGTGACCGGGGACGCACTGGGGAGCGGAGCGAGAGCGCCTCGCTGACCGCCGGAGTAGCAGGAGGCGAGATGAGCTTCAGGGAGAAGGCGAAGAACAAGGCCCAGCAGCTCGCCGGCGTCGCGAAGGAGCGGATCGGCGACGTCACCGACAACGAGCGGATGCGTGGCGAGGGCGCCACCGACCAGAGCACCGCCCGGGCCCGGCAGACGGGCGGGGACCCCAGGGACGCCGGTCGCCGGGCGCGCGACACGTTCCGCTGACCCAGGCACCTGACGAGCGGTCCCCGGCGTTGCCCGGGGACCGCTCGATTAGCGTTGCGGGCGTGACGGTCGCCCGGTCCCTTCTGCTGTTCGCCCTGGCGGCGCTCGCCGAGATCGGCGGAGCCTGGCTGGTCTGGCAGGGCTGGCGCGAGCACCGGGGCCTGTGGTGGATCGCGGCCGGGGTGATCGCGCTGGGCTGCTACGGCTTCGTGGCCACCTTCCAGCCGGATCCACACTTCGGCCGGATCCTGGCCGCGTACGGCGGCGTTTTCGTGGCCGGTTCGCTGGCGTGGGGGATGGTGGTGGACGGTTTCCGGCCGGACCGCTGGGACCTGGCCGGTGCGGCGATCTGCCTGGTCGGCGTCGCCGTGATCATGTACGCCCCGCGCGCCTGACGCCGGTGACCGCCGCGATGTCGTGGCGGCGGCGGTCGGCCACCAACATCACGGTGAGCAGGGCGGTCACCACGGCCAGGTGCAGCGTGCCTCGCCGGGGCGGGCCGGGGAGGAAAGTCGTCACCCCCGCCGGCCGGTGGGCCGCGCGGGGGTGACGGGGGTGGTGCGGGTCAGTCGTCGCGGTGCTCGGTCCACCACTGCTGGCCGGCCTCGGGCAGGGTGTCGATCGGGTCGTAGTAGGCGTAGCGCTTGTTGAGCGCCTCCAGGTCGGCGGACTCGATCGAGGTGCGGTAGTTCTTGGTCCAGTATGAGATGCCGCGGTCGCGGTCGTACTCGGTGAGCATGTGCACCCAGCGCTTGCCGACGAAGGGGACGTCGCAGACGATCCGCGGGGTGGCGTAGCCGGGCAGGTAGCCCATGATGTCGTGCTGGAGTTGCTGGGCGTGCCAGACGGGGACCCGCCAGTGCTCGGCGTTGGGGATCATGTCGCACATGTAGAAGTAGTACGGCAGGATGCCCGCCTCACCCTGCAGGGCGAAGCAGAGGTCGAGCAGGTCGGGGGTGGTGGCGTTGACGCCGCGCATGAGCACGCCCTGGTTGCGTACGTCGCGGACGCCGACGTCGAGGGCGGTCTGGGCGGCCTTGGCGACCAGCGGGGTCAGCGACTGGGCGTGGTTGACGTGGGTGTGGATGGCCAGGTTGACGCCGCGTCGGGCGGCGGTGCGGGCGACCCGCTCCAGGCCCTCGACGACGTCGTGCTGGAGCCAGTGCTGAGGCAGGCCCATGAGGGCCTTGGTGGCGAGCCGGATGTCGCGGACGGTTTCCAGTTCCAGCAGCCGCATCAGGTACGACTCGAGGTTGCGCCACGGCACGTTGGCCACGTCGCCGCCGGAGACGACGACGTCGCGGACGCCGGGGTGGGCCTTGAGGTAGGCGATGTGGGCGTCGTAGCGGTCGACGGGCTTGAGGGTGAGCTTGAGCTTGTCGACGGCGGGGGTGGAGTTGCCGACCAGGTCCATCCGGGTGCAGTGCCCGCAGTACTGCGGGCAGGTGGAGAGCAGCTCGGCGAGGACCTTGGTGGGGTAGCGGTGGGTGAGGCCCTCGGCGACCCACATGTCGTGTTCGTGCAGTGAGTCGCGGCTGGCGTAGGGGTGTGAGGGCCAGTCGGTGCGCCGGTCGGAGGCGACGGGGATCATGTAGCGCCGCACGGGGTCGGCGAGGAACGCCTCGGTGGTCATCGGGGCGAACGGGACCATGGTGTTGAGCATCTGCGGCGGCACCAGCATGGACATGGTGGCCAGGGCCTTCTGGTCGGCCTCCAGGTCGGCGTAGAAGGTCTCGTCGACGAGGTCGCCGAGCACGGTGCGCAGCTGCTTGATGTTCTTGACGCAGTTGACGCGCTGCCACTGGGCGTTCTCCCACTGCTCCCGGGTGATGTGGCGCCAGCCGGGGAAGCGGGTCCAGTCGGGTTCGACCAGGGGGCTGCGGCGGTATTCGTACGGCTGCCCGGCGGTCGGCGTCGCGACCGGGGCGTGACGGGGTTGAGGGATGGTCTCAACCGGTTGGGTCTGGGTCACGGCCCCTCCTCGGTGCGTAGTGGTGCAGATGATCAGCGGCCCGTAGGCTACTGGAAAATATCCGGTGAAGATATTAGTCTGCCGGAAGTTTTCCCGCGATGCGAGCCCAGGCCGGGGCTTCACGCGGCTGACAGGGGAGGTCGGCGTGACGTCACCGGTGGGTCTGCACCGCGTTGTGGAACCGGCGGGGGTGCTGCCGCAGGCGGCGTGGCGGCTGGACGCCGACCCGCGGATCGCGCCGAACGAGGTGCGGATCCGGGTCGAGCGGCTGAACCTGGACGCGGCGAGCTTCCGGCAGTTGTCGGAGAAGCACGGCGGCGACGGGGAGAAGGTCCGCGCCGAGGTGCTGGAGATCATCGCCACCCGGGGCAAGATGCAGAACCCGGTGACCGGGTCGGGCGGCATGCTGATCGGCACCGTGGAGGAGGTCGGCCGGCGGTCGCCGCTGGAGCTGACGGCCGGTGAC
The DNA here is from genome assembly GCF_029893845.1 of Micromonospora sp. A200. Lineage (NCBI taxonomy): Bacteria > Bacillati > Actinomycetota > Actinomycetes > Micromonosporales > Micromonosporaceae > Micromonospora > Micromonospora sp. A200. The sequence continues at coordinate 131,965 of NZ_JARXXY010000014.1, forward strand.
CGGGTGGCGACGCTGGTGTCGCTGACCCTGACCCCGCTGACCATCCTCGACGGGCTGGCCCGCTGGGACGGGCGCAGCGAGCAGGTGCCGTGCGACGGGTACGCGATCCTGTTCGCCCGGTCGATCGCGGCGGTGCTCCCGGCCGACCTGCACCCGGAGCTGTCCCTGGCGGTGCTGGACGTGTGCGGGGCGCCGGCGCTGACCGGCCGGGTCGTCGCGGAGCACGTGGCGCGCAGGCAGCGCGAGAACGACCCGACGCCGGTGACCGTGGCGGTGATCGGTGGGGCCGGTAAGAGCGGGTCGCTGTCCCTCGCGGCGGCGCGGCGGGCGGGCGCGGGTCGTACCGTCGGGGTGGTGCCGGTGGCGGCGGAGCGTGACGCGCTGGAGCGCGCCGGGCTGGCCTCGGTGGTCGCGTTGGCCGACGCCCGGGATCCGGTGGCGTTGTCGACGGCGGTGACGTCGGCGCTGGGGGTGCCGGCGGACGTGACGGTGGTCTGCGTGGACGTGCCGGGTTGCGAGCACGGGGCGGTGCTGGCCACGGCGGACGGCGGCACGGTGATCTTCTTCTCGATGGCCACGAGCTTCGCGGCGGCGGCGTTGGGCGCGGAGGGCCTGGCGGCGGACGTGACGATGCTGGTGGGCAACGGCTACGTGCCGGGTCACGCGGAGCTGGCGCTGGGTCTGCTGCGGTCGGAGCCGGGGGTCCGCGCTCTGTTCGAGTCCCGGCTGGCGGCAGACTGAGTGTCATGACGAACCCCTCGACTCTGTACCGCGGCGGCGTGCTGCACTGTCCGGCCGATCCGCGCGCGACGGCCCTGCTGGTGACCGACGGCCGGATCGCGTGGTTGGGTGCGGACCGGGACGCGCCGGCCGCCGACCGGGTGGTGGAGCTGGACGGTGCGCTGGTGACGCCGGCGTTCGTGGACGCGCACGTGCACGCCACGGACACGGGGTTGGCGTTGTCGGGGTTGGACCTGTCGGGGGTGCGGTCGGCGGCGGGGCTGCTGGAGGCGGTGGCGGCGTTCGCGGCGGGGTTGCCGTCGGATGCGGTGGTGCTGGGGCACGGTTGGGACGAGTCGAACTGGCTGGTGCCGCAGTTGCCGGACGCGGCGGCGCTGGACCGGGCGGCCGGGGGTCGGCGGGTGTACCTGTCGCAGGCGTCGATCCATTCGGCGCTGGTGTCGGCGGCGCTGCTGGCGGCGTGTCCGCAGGCGGCGCAGGCGGCCGGGTACGACGCGTCGGGGTGGTTGCGTCGGGATGCGCACCATGTGGTGCGGGCGGCGGCGTTCGCGGCGGTGACGCGCGCGCAGCGGGTCGCGGCGCAGCGGGCGGCCCTCGCACACGCGGCGTCGTTGGGCGTCGCGGCGGTGCACGAGTGCGGTGGCCCGGAGATCTCCGACGAGGAGGACTTCACCGGTCTGCTGGCGGTGTCGGGCGACGGCGTGCCGGAGGTGTACGGCTACTGGGGTGAGCTGCTGGGTGCGGCGCGGGCCCGGGAGTTGGGTGCGGTGGGGGCCGGTGGTGACCTGTTCGCCGACGGCGCGTTGGGGTCGCGGACGGCGCATGTGTCGGCGGCGTACCTGGACGGTGACGCGGGTTCGTGCGGGCACGGGTACGTCTCCGCGGACGAGGTGCGTGATCACCTGCTGGACTGTGCGGTGCACGGGATGCAGGGCGGGTTCCACGCGATCGGGGACGCGGCGATCTCGACGGTGCTGCAGGGGTTCGCGGCGGCGGCGGAGAAGCTGGGCACGGACCGGGTGCGGGCGGCGCGGCACCGGGTGGAGCACGCGGAGATCATGAACAAGCGGCTGATCGCCGGGTTCGTGGAGTACGGGATCGTGGCGAGCATGCAGCCGGCGTTCGACCGGTTGTGGGGTGGCGCGGGCCGGATGTACGAGTCGCGGTTGGGGTTGGACCGGTCGTTGGAGTCGAACCCGATGGGGGCGATGCACGCGGTCGGGGTGGCGTTGGCGTTCGGGTCGGATTCGCCGGTGACGCCGCTGGACCCGTGGGGTTCGGTGCGGGCGGCGGCGGCGCACCACAACCCGGTGCAGCGGATGAGTGCGCGGGCGGCGTTCGCGGCGCACACCCGGGGTGGCTGGCGGGCGGTGCACCTGGACAACGAGGGTGTGCTGGCGTTGGGGGCGCCGGCGACGTTCGCGGTGTGGTCGACGCCGGCGGGGGTGGAGCGGGGTCTGCCGGTGTTGCAGGCCGAGGACCCGGAGCTGCGGGGTCCGCAGGATCCGACGCCGTTGCCGGTGTGCCGGCGCACGGTGCTGCGCGGTGAGGTCATCTATGAGGAAGGGTCTGCGTGAGCGAGCGAAGGATCGAGGCAGCACGGGCGCGGGTCGCGCCGGCGGCGAGCGGGGCCGGGGTGACGGCGTGACGGGCAAGCTCGACCTGGATCCGGTGCTGGTGGCGCGGGCGCGGGAGTTGGCGCGCCGGGCCGGGCAGCCGGTGGTGGATCTGGCGCGTAGCCACACGACGGTGTCGGTGGAGCGGGCGGTGTTGCGGCTGGCCGGGGTGACCGGCGCGGACCCGGACGGCATTCCGTGGGTGAACCGGCTGGTCGACGCGGTGGTCGCCGACGTCGGGTTGGGGCACGGGGTGGCGGTGCCGGTGTTCGACGCCCTCGCGCGGGAGCAGATCAGCGACGTGACGTTGCTGGCGCAGAAGGCGGCGGCCGGGTCGGTGCGTTTCACGCAGCCGGCCGGGAAGGCGGCCACCGCCGCCCGGAAGGCGGCCCGCAAGGCGGTCGGGGCGGGTGTCCGGTTGATCGACCGGCGGCGTGTGGAGCGGGACCGGCTGGTGAAGCGGTACGGGGATCCGGCGCAGCGGCCGTGGATCTACCTGATCGTGGCGACCGGTGACATCTACGAGGACATCCCGCAGGCGCAGGCCGCGGCGCGGGCCGGCGCGGACGTGATCGCGGTGATCCGGTCGACGGGGCAGTCGTTGCTGGACTACGTGCCGGAGGGGGCGACCCGGGAGGGTTTCGCCGGCACGTACGCCACGCAGGAGAACTTCCGGTTGATGCGGGCGGCGTTGGACGAGACGTCGAAGGAGTTGGGCCGGTACGTGCGGCTGACGAACTACGCGTCGGGTCTGTGCATGCCGGAGATGGCGACCCTGGCCGGCCTGGAGCGGCTGGACATGATGCTCAACGACTCGATGTACGGGATCCTGTTCCGCGACATCAATCCGATCCGCACGTTTGTGGACCAGCGGTTCTCCCGGCAGGTGCACGCCCGGGCGGGGATCATCATCAACACCGGTGAGGACAACTACCTGACCACCGCCGACGCGGTGGACGAGGCGCACACGGTGACGGTGTCGCAGTTGCTCAACGAGTTCTTCGCGCACGAGGCGGGGTTGGCCGACTGGCAGTTGGGGTTGGGGCACGCGTTCGAGATCAACCCGGATCTGCCGGAGTCGTTCCGCCTGGAGTTGGCGCATGCGCTGTTGGCGCGGGAGTTGTTCCCGGACGCGCCGTTGAAGTGGATGCCGCCGACGAAGCACATGACCGGGGACGTGTTCCGCGGCAATCTGCTCGACGGGTTCTTCAACCTGGTGGGCGCCATGACCGGGCAGGGCATCCTGCTGGTGGGGATGATGACCGAGGCGGTGGTGACGCCGTGGCTGTCGGATCGGGACATCGCCCTGCAGAACGTGCGGTACGTGTTGGGCGCGGCCGGTGGGCTGCACGAGGACTTCGTGCCGGCGCCGGGCGGGTTCATCCAGCAGCGCGCCAACCGGGTGCTGGGTGAGGCGTTGGATCTGCTGGAGCGCATCGGTGACCAGTCGCTGTTGACGGCGATCGCCGAGGGCACGTTCGGGATCATGAAGCGGCCCGCGGACCGGGGCAAGGGCCTGGCGGGGGTGGCCGCGCACGACGCCGACTACTACAACCCGGCCACCGAGATCCTGGAAGGGGACCGCGCGTGACGGCGGCGGCGGAGAAGAAGATCGTCCGGCCGTACGGGGACACCACCGGTGACGGCATGGTGCAGGTGTCGTTCACGTTGCCGGTGCCGCACGACAAGCGGGCCGAGGGCGCGGCGCTCCAGCTGGCCAACAAGATGGGCATCGACCCGGCGATGCTGGTGCACGCCAAGCCGATGAGCGACGGGTTCACCTTCTTCGTGGTGTACGGGCGGGTGAACCATCTGGTGGACCTTGCCGCGGTGCAGGTGGTGGAGCGGGACTTCCCGCTGCTGAGCGCCAAGGAGGTCAACGCGGTGGTGAAGCAGCGGTTGCGGCGCAAGCTGTCGGTGGTGGGGGCGTGCATCGGCACGGACGCGCACACCGTGGGCATCGACGCGATCCTCAACGTCAAGGGCATCGCGGGGGAGAAGGGCCTGGAGTACTACCGGGAGCTGAAGGTCACCAACCTCGGCGCGCAGGTCAGCGTGCCGGAGCTGGTGGAGGCGGCCCGGGTGGAGAAGGCCGACGCGGTGCTGGTGTCGCAGGTGGTGACGCAGCGCGACGCGCACCTGCACAACACGCGGGAGATGTCCGCGGCGTTCCGGGAGGCGATGGCGGCGGGGAAGCGGCCGCTGCTGATCGTGGGCGGGCCGCGGTTCGACGAGACGATGACCGGCGAGCTGGGCGTGGACCGGATCTTCGGCCGGGGCACCACCCCGGGTGAGGTGGCCAGCTACCTGGTGCACGCGCTGATCACGAACAAGAAGGCGAAGGCATGAGTGATTCCCGGGTCGGGCTGACCGTCACCCACCGGCGGTATGTGCCGTACTCGCACGCCCACTACGCGGGGAACCTGGTCGACGGGGCGTACGCGCTGGGGTTGTTCGGGGACGTGGCGACGGAGGTGTGCATCCGCACCGACGGCGACGAGGGGTTGTTCGCGTCGTACTCGGATGTGCAGTTCCGCAGCGCCATGCGGGCCGGGGACGTGTTGGAGGTGACCGCGACGGTGACCCGGGTGGGTACCCGCAGCCGCACCATCGACTTCGAGGCGCGGGTGGTGTGCCGGGGTCGGCCGGACCGGTCGGAGTCCGCGGCGGAGGTGCTGCAGACGCCGATCGTTGCGGTCACCGCGACCGGCACCGTGGTCGTTCCACCGCCGGCGTGACCCTCGCCGTCTGCGCCGACGTCGGGTCCACGTACACGAAGGTCGCGGTGGTGGACCTCGACGGCGCCGCGCTGGTCGCGGCGGCGTCGGCGCCGACCACGGTCGGCACGGACGTGCTGCACGGCCTGGACGCCGCGGTCGGCGCGGCCACCGCCGGGCTCAGCGCGCGGGACCTGCCCTGGTACGTGTGCTCGTCGGCCGGTGGCGGGCTGCGCCTGGCGGTGGTGGGCTACGAGCCGCTGGTCACCGCGCAGGCGGGCCGGCGGGTGGGGTTGTCGGCGGGCGCGAACGTGGTGCACGTGGCCGCGGGCCGGCTCGGCGCGACCGACCTGGCGGCGTTGCGGGCGGCCCGCCCGGACGTGGTGCTGCTGGTCGGGGGCACCGACGGTGGGGACGCCGAGGTGTTGACGCACAACGCGACCCGGTTGGCGAAGGCCCGCTGGCGGGTGCCGGTGGTGCTGGCCGGTAACGTCGCGGTCCGCGACGAGCTGTCCGCGCTGCTGGCCGGGGCGGGGGTGCCGGTGACGGCGGCGGACAACGTGCTGCCGCGCATCGGGGTGCTGGCCCCGGCGTCGGCGCGGGCGGCGATCCGGGAGGTGTTCCTGCGGCACGTCATCGGCGGCAAGCGGCTGTCGCGGGGTACCCGGTTCGCGCGGCTGGTGCGCGCGGCCACCCCGGACGCGGTGCTGACCGGCGTGGAGGTGCTCGCCGACACCCTCGGCGGTGACCTGGCGGTGGTGGACGTCGGTGGGGCCACCACCGACGTGTACTCGGTGCTCACCCCGGACGAGCGGGCCGACGGGCCGGGCCGGGAGGTCGCCGGGACGCTGTGGCGGGCCCGCACCGTCGAGGGGGACCTGGGGATGCGGTGGAGCGCCCCGGGGGTGGTCCGCGCCGCCGCCGAGGAACGCCTGCTCGCGGTGGGGGAGCAGGACGTTCTGCAGCGGGCGGCGGTGGTGCGGGCCGCCGACCCGGGGTTCCTGGCCGAATCCGGCGCGGAGCGGGCCGCCGACCGGCGGATCGCGGCGCTGGCCGCGACGGTGGCGCTGCGCCGGCACGCCCGGGGCGCCGCCACCGGGGAACGCGCCGGCCGGGACCTGCGCGACGTGCGGCTGATGGTGGGTTCCGGTGGTGTGCTGCGGCATGCGCCCGCCGACCACGCCGCCGGGGTCCTCGCCGCGGTGCTGGCCGACCACGCCGGCGGGTGGCCGCTGCCCCGGGAGGCGCGCGCGGTGGTCGATGTGGACTACGTGCTGGCCGCCGGCGGGCTGCTCGCCGACGAGCATCCGCAGGCGGCGCGGGCGTTGCTGCGCCGGCATCTCGGCACGGATTGAGACGCGCCGACGCGACACGCCGTGTCGCAACACACGACTGGCCCGGGGTGGGTTGACAGCGGCGGGGGTGCAAGCCGTACCGTCTTTGAGTCCTACTACGGGAAGCGGCTGTTGTTCGCTTCGTCCCTTCGTCCGCTGGCCGAGCGACACGGTGCAACTCGTCGCGGCGGCCAGGTCCAGCGGGCGGGGGTCGGCGGGGCGGCGCGAACCGGCCGCGGTTACCGGTGTACGGGCAGGGTGAGAGGCACGGCCAGTAGACAACGGCCCGGCGGGGGCAGCCAGTCCGCGTCCGGTCGGTCCGAAGGTCGGCGCACCTCACTCTCGCCCCACCGGCCGGGAAGGGCCTGGGAGCATCGGGGCGCGGCGTATGCCGCGCCCCGATTTCTGTACCCGCCCGCCCGTTCAGATGTCCCGGGCGTAGGACTCCAGCAGGTCGGCCAGCCGGCGTGGCTGGCTCAACGCCAGCAGGTGCCCACCGGGCAGCTCGTCGGGGCGCACGCCGAGACGCTCGACGGCCAGGCGGCGCTGGAAGTCCGCCGGGAAGAACCGGTCGTCGCGGCCGGTCACCACCCGGGTCGGCACGTCCGGCCAGCGGCGCAGCGGGTTCGGCCGGACGAACACCGCCTCGGACTCCGGCGCGCCCCCGCCGTCGAGCAGCCGGGCGGTCACCTCGGCGGGCACGTCGTGGAAGAAGTCCACCGCCAGGTCGACGCCGGCGTGCGGGTCGCGGCCCTGCGCGGCGGCGTACCCGGCGCGGGCCGGGCCGTGGCCGGTGGCCGCCCACCAGTCGCCGGCCGTCTCACCCGGCGCCGGCACCATCGGGTTGACCAGCACCAGCAGCCGCACCGCCGGATGGTCGGCGACCAGCGGGGCGGTGAAGGCGCCCAGCGACTGCGCCACCAGCACCACCCGCGGGTGCGGGTCGACGGCGGCGCGGACCACGGCCGCGTACTCGGGCAGCGCGGCGTGTAGGTCGGCGGCGGGCAGCGGCACCGCCACCGCCTCCCGGCCCCGCCGGCGCAGCTCGTCGACCAGCAGGTGCCAGTAGTCGGCGCTGCCGCCGGCGCCGGGTATCAGCACGTACGTCACGGTCGGGGGCGCTGTCATGCCGGTCACCCTGCCAGCCGGGTACGACACGACCTGGTCCGGTCGGCGGCACCGGCCACCGCCGGCCGGGTAGCCTTCGGCGCGTGATCGTGGTGAGGTGCCGGTGACGACGCTCGACCGGGATGAGACCCGGGCCGCCGAGGTGGTTGGCCGCGCGGACGCACCGCGCGCGCTGCCGCTGCGGCTGGCCGTGCCCGCCGCCGTGCTCGCCGGCCTGGCGATGCTGCTGGCGTTCCCCCCGTACGGGGTGTGGCCGCTGGCCCCGGTGGGGGTGGCGCTGCTGGGCGCGGCGGCGCACCGGCGGCGGCTGCGCGCCGGCGCCGGTCTGGGCTTCCTGACCGGGGTGGCGCTGTTCGCGCCGATGCTGGAGTGGACCAACCTGCACACCGGCTACCTGCCGTGGGTGCTGCTGTCGCTGCTGCAGGCCGGCTACCTGGCGCTGCTCGGCGTCGCCACCGCGTGGGTGTCGCCGCTGGTCGACCGGCGCCGGTGGGCGTGGCCGGTGGTGACCGGGCTGCTCTGGGTGGCGCAGGAGGCGCTGCGCGACCGCACCCCGTTCGGCGGGTTCCCGTGGGGGCGGCTGGCGTTCAGCCAGGACACCTCCCCGCTGCTGCGGCTGGCCTGGCTCGGCGGCGCGCCGCTGGTGACGTTCGCCGTGGCGCTGACCGGTGGGCTGCTGCTCGCCGCCGGGTGGCGGCGCTGGCCGGGCCGCGACCGGCGCGGCTGGGCGCCGGTGGCGCTGCTGGTGGCGTCGGCCCTGGCGCTCACCGGTGGGGCGCTGCTGGTGCCCACCGGCGCCGCCGGCACCGGCCGGACCGTCACCGTGGCGGTCGTGCAGGGCAACGTGCCCCGCCTCGGGTTGGACTTCAACGCCCAACGCCAGGCGGTGCTCAACAACCACGTCGACGCCACCCTGGAGCTGGCCGCCGGGGTCGACGCCGGCACGCGGCCCCGTCCCGACCTGGTGGTGTGGCCGGAGAACTCCTCCGACATCGATCCGTTGCGCAACGCCGCCGCCGGGGAGCGGATCTCCCAGGCCGCCGACGCGATCGGCGCGCCGATCCTGGTCGGCGCGGTGCTGCTCGGCCCCGAGCGGGGGCAGGTGCGCAACGCGGGGATCCTGTGGCGCCCGGGCACCGGGGCGGACATGTCGCAGCTGTACACCAAACGGCATCCCGTCCCGTTCGCCGAGTACGTGCCGTTGCGCACGATCGCCCGGATGGTCAGCAAGCAGGTCGACCTCGTCCGCAACGACTTCGTGCCCGGCGAGCGGCCCGGCGTGGTCCGGTCCGGTCCGGCGGTGCTCGGCGACGTGATCTGCTTCGAGGTCGCCTACGACGGCCTGGTGCGCGACACCGTCGACGGTGGGGCGCAGCTGCTGGTGGTGCAGACCAACAACGCCACGTTCGACGTCGCCGAGGCCCGCCAGCAGTTGGCGATGGTGCGGCTGCGGGCCGTCGAGCACGGCCGGGGTGCGTTGATGGCCTCCACGGTCGGGGTGTCCGGGTTCGTGACCCCCGACGGGCGGGTAAGCGGCGCCACCGGGTTCAACACCCGCGCGGTGGTGCTGCGGCAGATGGCGCTCGCCGACGGGCGTACCCCCGCCACCCGGGCGGGTGTGTGGCCGGAGCTGGCCCTGGCCGGGCTCGCGGTGGCGGTCCTGGTGGCCGCCGGCGGGCTGCGCCGCCGCCGGGAGGTCGACGCCGGCCGGTGAGGCCGGGGCGGACGCGGAAGGGGTGCGGTGAGCGAGCCAGTGCCGGTGGGCCACCCCGGGGTGGGGCGCGTGCTGGTGGTGATCCCCACCTACAACGAGGCGGAGAACCTCCCCGACGTCGTGGCCCGGGTCCGCGCCGCCGCGCCGGCGGTGGACATCCTCGTCGCCGACGACAACAGCCCCGACGGCACCGGCGCGCTCGCCGAGGCGATGGCGGCCACCGACCCGCACGTCAACGTGCTGCGCCGCCCCGGCAAGGAGGGGCTCGGCGCGGCGTACCTGGCCGGGTTCGGGTGGGCGCGGCGGCGCGGCTACGACGCGGTGGTGGAGATGGACGCCGACGGCTCGCACGCCCCGGAGGACCTGCCCGCCCTGCTGGCCGCCGCCCGCGACGCCGACGTGGTCATCGGCTCCCGGTGGACCCGCGGGGCGCGGGTGCTGAACTGGCCGCTGCGGCGGCTGCTGCTGTCGCGCTGCGGCAATCTGTACGCGCGGTTGGCGCTGGGCGTGCCGGTCTCCGACGCCACCGGCGGCTACCGGGTGTACCGGTCGACGGCGCTGACGGCGATGGAGCTGGAGTCGGTCTGCTCGCAGGGCTACTCGTTCCAGGTGGAGCTGTCGCGGCTGGCGCACCGGGCGGGGGTGCGGATCGTGGAGGTGCCGATCACGTTCGCCGAACGGGAGCGCGGCGCGAGCAAGATGAGCCCGCTGATCGTGGCGGAGGCGCTGTGGCGGATCACCACGTGGGGGCTGCGGGACCGGCGGGCGGCGTGGCCCGGCCGGCGGGTCGCGGGCCGGTGGCCGTGACGCCCGGGCGTGTCATGCTGGAGGGGCGGGGTTTCCGCCCCGGGTCCGGTTCACGGCGGCGTCGTCGACCGGGCGCCGCGCGACGCGGATGAGGTGAGATGCGCCGATACCTGAGGTTCGTGCCACCGGCCCTGCTGCTGGCGGTGGTGCTGGAGCTGGCGGTCTTCGTCGGGGTGGGCCGGGTGATCGGGTTCGGCTCGGCGGTGCTGCTGGTGTTCGCGGCGTCGCTGCTGGGGCTGGTGCTGCTGCGCCGGGAGGGGATGCGCGCCTGGCGCGGGTTCCGCTCGTCGGTGGAGGCCCGACAGCCGCCGGGTCGGCAGGTCACCGACGGCCTGGTGGGGCTGCTGGGGGCGCTGCTGTTGGCCACCCCGGGCCTGGTCAGCGGCGTGGTGGGGCTGTTGCTGCTGGTGCCGCCGGTGCGCCGGCTGGCCCGCGCCGGGGTGCAACGTGCCGCCGAGCGTCGGGTGTCGTCGATGGTCGCCGGTGACCTGTTCGGGCCGCGCACGGTGCGGGTGCGCCGCGGCGCCAGCCGGCCCGCGCCGGAGCCGACGGTCGACGGGCAGGTCGTCGACGCGGGCCCGCCGCAGGTCGTCGACGGGGGTCGGGCCATCGAGGGTGAGATCGTCGAGCCGCGCCGCCCCTGACACACACACGACGGCGCCCCCGGGAGATTTCTCCCGGGGGCGCCGTCGTTGTCAGGTGGGCCGCTCAGGCGCGGCCGCGGCGGGTACGGACCTCCTGCAGCCGCTCGGCGAGGATGTCCTCCAGCTCGGCGATGGAGCGCCGCTCCAGCAGCATGTCCCAGTGGGTACGCGGCGGCTTGGCCTTCTTCTGCTCCGGCTCGGTGCCGTCGACCAGCCGGGCGACGCTGCCGTCGAACTTGCACTCCCAGGTCGTGGGGACCTCGGCGTCGACGGCGAACGGCACCTCGAACTGGTGACCCTTGGCGCACAGGTACTCGCGGGTCTGACGCGGCGCGAGCTCCGTGTTGCGGTCGGATTCGTAGCTGACCGCGCCCAGCCGGCTACCGCGCAGCATACGCTCGCCCATGATCGACTTCCCCTCGTTCGTGGTGCTGGTCTTGTCGGTGTAACGGCCCGTCGCCCCCGCGGCATTCCCGCCCGGCTGGGTGATCCGGCCGGTGGCCCCTGCAAGGGTAACCGGCCACGGGCGAGACCCGGCGGGGTCGTCCCCGGCCGGGTCGAATCGGTGGAGTGTTTCGGCGCTCACCGGGGATGTTAGCCGCCCCAGATCGGGAGGAGGTGACGATGACCAGTGACATGCCGGTCGATGCCCGACCGCCGGGCGGGAAGACCTTCTTCGGTCATCCCCGCGCGCTGTCGACGCTGTTCCTCACCGAGATGTGGGAGCGGTTCAGCTTCTACGGCATGCGGGCCATCCTGGTGCTCTACCTGACCGCCGCGGTCGCCGAGGACGGCCTGGGCATGCGGGAGTCCACCGCCAACGCGGTCTACGGCACCTACAACGCCATGGTCTACCTGATGGCGCTGCCCGGCGGCTGGGTCGCCGACCGGCTGATCGGGGCGCGTCGCAGCGTGCTGTGGGGCGGCGTGGTCATCGCCGTCGGGCACTACGTGATGGCGATCCCCGCCCGGTGGAGCGTGTTCGCCGGGATGACCCTGATCGTGCTCGGCACCGGGCTGCTCAAACCCAACATCTCGACCATGGTCGGCTCGCTCTACGACCGCGACTCGCCCCGCCGCGACGCCGGCTTCTCCATCTTCTACATGGGCATCAACCTGGGCGCGTTCATCGCCCCGCTGGTCACCGGCTTCCTCGGCGAGAAGATCAACTGGCACCTGGGGTTCGGGGCCGCCGCGATCGGCATGACCTTCGGCGTGCTGCAGTACGTCCTGGGCCGGCGCAACCTTGGCGACGCCGGCGAGCGCCCCGCCGACCCGCTGCTGGGCGCCGACCGTCGCCGGGCGCTGACCCGCGTCGGCGTCGGCGTGCTGGTGCTGCTGGTGGTGCTCGCCGCGCTCGCCGTGGCCGACCTGTTCACCGTCAACACCGTGGTCAACTCCCTGACCGTCGCCACCGTGCTGATCACCATCGGCTACTTCGCGCGGATCATCACCGACCGGGAGATCAGCAACACCGAACGCAGCCGGATGAAGGCGTACCTGTGGCTGTTCGTCTTCGCCGCCGCCTTCTGGCTGATCTACGACCAGGCCGGATCGGTGTTGAACATCTTCGCCGCCGACCGCACCGACCGGGACGTGCTCGGCTTCACCTTCCCCGCCTCCTGGCTCCAGTCGGTCAACCCGATCCTGATCATCATCGGGGCGCCGCTGTTCGCCTGGCTCTGGCTGCGCCTGGGCCACCGGGTGTCCACGCCGGTGAAGTTCGCCGTCGGCCTGGTCCTCAACGGCCTGTCGTTCGTGCTGATGGCCGCCGCCGCGCAGGCCGCCGTCGGCGGGGACCTGGTGTCCCCGTGGTGGCTGGTCGCCGTGTACGCCATCCAGGTCGCCGGTGAGCTGTCGCTGAGCCCGGTGGGCCTGTCCGCCACCACCAAGCTGGCCCCGGTCAAGTACGCCAGCCAGATGATGGGCCTGTGGTTCCTCGCCACCGCCGTCGGCGACGCCATCGGCGGGCAGGTCGCCCGGCTCGCCGAGACCTGGCCCGAGCCGACTTACTTCCTCACCTTCGGCCTGGCCTCGGTCCTGCTCGGCCTCGGCGCGGTGATGTTCACCCGGCACATCTCCCGGCTGATGGCCGGCATCCACTGACCCTGGTTCGGCCCGCGCCCGGCGCGCGCGGGGCCGCCCCGCCCGGCGTGGTGGGGATACGATCCGCGCCATGGCCCGCACCACGATCCACCCCGGCGCCTGCCCGCTGGACTGCCCGGACACCTGCACCTGGCAGCTCACCGTCACCGACGGCAGGGCGGTGGCGCTGCGCGGCGACCGGGACCACCCGTTCACCCGGGGCGCGCTGTGCGGGAAGGTCAACCGCTACCTCGACGCGGTCAACGGACCCGACCGGCTCACCCGGCCGCTGGTGCGGGTCGGGCCCAAGGGCGTCGGGCCGGTGTCGTACCGGCCGGCGAGCTGGGACGAGGCGCTGCAACGGGTGGCGGCCGGGCTGCGCGCCACCATCGACGCCGACGGGCCGCAGGCGATCCTGCCGTACTACTTCGCCGGCACGATGGGCCTGGTGCAGGGCTGGACGATGGGGCCCCGGCTCTTCGCCCACCTGGGCGCGTCGCGGCTGCGCACCACCATCTGCACCGCCGCCGCCCGCGCCGCCCTCCAGTCGATCTACGGCGGGTCGGTCGGCTTCGAACCGGAGTCGATCGTGGACGCCCGGCTGATCGTGCTGTGGGGCGCGAACCTGCTCTCGACGAACCTGCACCACTGGCCGTTCGTGCAGGAGGCGCAGCGGCGCGGCGCGTACGTGGTGACGATCGACCCGCTGCGCACCGACACCGCCGCGCGCAGCGACGAGCACGTCGCGCCGCTGCCCGGCACCGACGCCGCCCTCGCGCTGGGGTTGATGCGCCACATCCGTGACCTCGGTGGCGTCGACCGGGAGTGGCGGGACGCGCACACCACCGGCGGGGAACGGCTCGACGGCCGCCTCGACGAGTGGCCGGTGGAACGCGCCGCCGCCGAGTGCGGTCTCGACGCCGACGTGCTGCGCCGGCTCGGCGCGCGGATCGCCGGCACCCGGCCCACCGCCATCCGGGTCGGACTGGGCCTGCAACGGCACGCCGGCGCCGGCCAGGCCGTCCGGGCCATCGCGGCGATTCCGCTGCTGACCGGGGACTTCCGCTACCCGGGCGGTGGGGCGCTGGTGACCACCTCCGGGCACCACCGGATCGACCCCGACCGGGTGGCCCGCCCGGTCGACCTGCCCACCCCGCCGGCCCGCTCGATCAACATGAGCCGGCTCGCCGCGGCGCTGACCGGCGAGGCCGACCCGCCGGTCACCTCGCTGGTGGTGTTCGACGCCAACCCGGCCGCCACCGTCCCCGACCAGAACCGGCTGCGCGCCGGGCTGGGCCGGGCCGACCTGTTCACCGTGGTGCTGGAGCAGCGCTGGACGGACACCTGCGACTGGGCCGACGTGGTGCTGCCGGCCACCATGCAGCCGGAACACCTCGACCTGCACACCTCCTACGGGCACCACTACGCGACGCTGAACCTGCCGGCGAGCAGCCCGCCGGGGGAGGCGCTGCCGAACACGGAGATCTTCCGCCGCGTCGCCGCCGCCCTCGGCCTGACCCATCCCCGGCTGCGCGACACCGACGAGGACCTGGCCCGGCAGCTGCTCGACGGCGCCGGGGTCAGCTTCGAGGAGCTGCGCGAGCACACCTACGCGCGGGCCACCGGCGTCGACGTCGGCGCCGCCCCGTACGCCAAGGGCGGCTTTCCCACCCGCGACGGGCGGGCCCGGTTGTACGACCCGCAGCTCACCGGGCAGGGCGTCGACCCGCTGATCGGCTACACCCCGCCGGTGGAGGCCGCCGACCCGCAGCTGGCGCGGCGGTTCCCGCTGGCGCTGATCTCCCCGGCCGGCCGGTTCCTGATGAACTCCACCTTCGCCTCGCTGCCCTGGCACCTCGACCGCACCGGCCCGCCCCGCATCCACCTGCACCCCGTCGACGCGGCCGCCCGGGGCCTGGCCGACGGCGACGGGGCGCGGGTGCACAACGACCGGGGCGCGTTCCTGGCCACCGTGGCGGTGGACGAGGCCACCCGGCCGGGCCTGGCGTTCACTTACAAGGCGTACTGGGCGCGGCTGAGCCCCGGCGGCAGCACCGTCAACGCCGTCACCGCCGTCCGTGACACCGACCTGGGTGGCGGGCCGACGTTCCACGACACGAGGGTGCAGGTCGAGGCCGCACCGGCCGAGGTGCCCGCTCAGCGCGCCTGAGGCGGCGCGCCGAGCCGGGCCAGCGCGGCAGCCAGGTCGCTGACCTGGTCGGCGAGCTGCGCGGCCCGCCGCTGGGCGGCGTCGCGGTCGGCCTCGGCGGCGCGCAGCCGTACCTCGATCTCGGTCAGCCGGGCCTGCGCGGCGTCGCCGCCGCGGCGGGCCTCGGCCAGCTGGGCCGCGAGCGCGTCGCGCTGTGCGGCGGCCCCGGTGGCCTCCTCGCGGGCGCGGGCCGACACCGCGGCGGCCTCCTCGCGGGCGGCGTCGGCCGTCGCCCGCGCGGCGTCCCGGTCAGCGGTCGCGGCGGCGGCCTCCGCGTGCGCCCGCCGGGCCTGCTCGGCGTGCCGGTCGGCCTCGGTACGCGCCCGCGCGGCCTCGGCCGCGGCAAGCTCGGCCTGGCGCACCGCCTCTGCGGCGGCGGCGGTGGCCCGCTGGGCGTCGGCGCGGGCGGCGTCGCGTTCGACGGTCAGGTCGGCGGCGCGCTGCCGGTCGGTGTCCCGCTCGGTGCGCAGGCCGCGCAGCTCGTGGCGGGCGGCGTCGCGGTCCCGTTCGGCCTGGGCGCGCAGCGCCTCGGCGGCGCTGGCCTCGCGGCGGGCGACGTCCCGGTCCGCCTCGGCGCGCGCGGCGTGGTCCCGCGCGGCGGCGGCCCGCGCGTCGGCCTGCTCGGCGCGGGCCAGGGCGGTGTCGCGGTCGGCGGCGGCGGCGCGGGCCTCCTGACGGGCGCGGGTGGCCTCGGCGGCGGCGGTCTCGGCGTCGGTGCGGGCCTCGTCGCGCTCGGTGTGCGCCCGGGCGATGTCGGCGGCGGTCTCGGCGCGCAGCTGGGCGAGCTGGCGTTCCACCCCGGCCGGGGAGAGCTCGGCGTGCAGCGCCTCGGTCAGCGTCTCGACGATCTGGTCGAGCCGGTCCACCGCCTCCCAGGTGCGGGCCACCTGACCTGGCAGGCCGGGGGCGTTGCGGTGCCGCATCCGGGAGTTGCGGGAGGCCCGCTGGCAGGCGCCGTCGTTGTCCCGGCAGTAGCGGAACGGCCGGCCGGCGCCGATGCGCTGCGGCACGTCCCGTCCACAGTGGGCACAGGGGCGGGTGTCGGCGGGGGCGGGCTGGGCGTCCATCGAGGCGGAAGTCTAGTGCCGGCGTCGGGACGGTCAGTCCCCGGCGCGGGCGGCGCGGTCCAGGATGTAGCGGCGTTGCAGCAGCAGCGCCGCGAGCATCGCCGCGGCGGGCAGCAGCCCGAAGCCCCAGCGGATCGCGTCCAGCGCCGCGTCGGGCTGGGTGACGCTCTGCCCGGCGGTGGAGGCGACGAACCCGCCGGCGGCCAGGCAGAGCGCGTACGCCCAGGGGCCCAGCGCCGCGCCGGTGGCCTCGGTGGCCGTCCACACCCCGGTGTAGGTGCCGGCGGCACCGGTGCCGGCGCGGATCACGTCGGGCACCATCGAGAACGGCAGCAGTTGCATGCCGGCGAAGGCCACCCCGAGCACCGCCACCGCGGCCACCAGCACCGGCAGCCCCGCCGGCCGGCCCACCGCCAGCACCAGCGAGCCGGCGGCGAACGCGCCCTGGGCGCCCAGCAGCGCCCGCTGCTTGCCGACCCGGCGGGCCACCGCCAGCCAGCCGGGGGTGACCAGCAGCGCCGGGGCGACGAACGCGGCCACCAGCACCGTGGTCAGGCCCGGGCGGCCCAGCTCGTACTCGGCGTAGTAGGGCACCCCGGCCAGCACCAGGTGGGTGGTGGTGGACATGGCCAGGTAGGCGGCGACCAGCCAGCGGAACTGCCGGTCGCGCAGGGCGGCGGCGAGCGCCCGCCAGCCGCCGGAGTGCGGGGCGGCGCTCGCGGCGGCGGCCCGGCGCAACCGGGCGATGCCGGCGACGCCGACCAGCATGGCGGCCAGCATCCCGGCGGCGAGCAGCACGCCCATCCGCTGGTAGCCGCCCCGGGTGGCGGCGTCCCCGCCGGCCAGCAGCGGGGCCAGTAGACCGGAGACGAGGATGCCGAGCGTCAGCACCACCATCCGGAAGGCCATCAGCCGGGTCCGCTCGTGGTAGCCGATCCGCAGGTCGGCGGGGGTGGCCAGGTAGGGGACCTGGTAGGCGGCGAAGAGCAGGTTGCCGGCGACGAAGAGGACCGCCACCCAGGCGGCGGCGGGCGCGCCGGTCAGCCCGCCGGGCACCGCGAAGAGGGCCGCGAAGGCCACCGGCAGAGCGCAGCCGAGCAGCAACAGCCGCCGCCGGTCGCCGCGGCGGGCCTGTTCGACGTCGCAGCGGTGCCCGACCCACGGGTGCAGCAGCACGTCGGCGACCTTGGGCAGCAGCAGCGCCAATCCGGCCAGCCAGGGGGCGACGGCCAGCACGTCGGTGAGGAAGTAGAGCAGCAGCAGGCCGGGCACGGTGACCCAGATGCCCATGCCGAGCGAGCCGGCGGCGAAGCCGAGCAGCGGGCCGCGGGGCAGGGCCGCCGCGTCCGCGCTGGTCGGCTGCTGGTCGAGCCCGGTCATGCCGCGTCTCCTCCCGGCCAATCCAACGGTTGCTGGATTGTAGGGGCACAATGGCCGGCATGACCATGCCCCGACGCCGCCCGGGCCGTCCCCGCCGTGACGAGACCCGGCAGACCCGTGAGGTGGTGCTCGCCGCGGCGACCGAGCTGTTCGCCCGGCGGGGCTTCGACGCCGTCGGGCTCCGGGAGGTCGCCGCCGCCGCCGGCGTCGACGTGGCCACGGTCTCCCACCACACGGGTACGAAGGCGCAGCTCTACGACGCCTGCTTCGCGCGGGTGTTCGCCGCCGAGCGGGCGGCCATGGAGGAGGCGACGGCACGGGCCCGGGCGGCTCTCGGCGCGGGGCCGGGCGAGGCGCTGCGGGCGCTGCACGAACTGGTCGACGTGTTCGTGGACTTCCTGGAGGACCGGCCGGAGACCACCGCGCTGTGGCTGCGCCGCTGGTTGGAGCCGCAGCGCCACGCCGAGCTGGACGAGCGGTACGCGGCGCCGCTGTACCGGCTGGTCGCCGAGCTGCTCACCGCCGCCGCGGCGACCGGCGCGCTGGCCGAGCCCACCCCGCACGTCACCGTGCGCAGCCTGGTCTGGGCGGTGCACGGGCACGTGGTGGCCCTGGCCGCCGGCGGCGGATCGCAGGCCCGCGAGCGCCGCGAGTTCCGCGCCTTCGTGCACCGCTTCCTCGACGGCCTGTACGGCTCTTGACGCGCGGCCCCACCCACGACCATTATCCGACAGTCGTTGGATTTTCGTGGGTAGGGGAGGCGGGGATGGGCGCACCACCGTCCGTGGCGGTGATCGGGGCGGGCGCGGCCGGGTTGGCCACCCTCAAGGCCCTCGCCGACGCCGGCGTGCCCGCGGTCTGCTTCGAGGCCGGCGACCGGGTCGGCGGCCTGTGGGTCTACGGTTCGCCCGGCTCGCCGGCGTACCGGACGCTGCACCTGAACACCAGCAGGAGGCGGACCGAGTTCGCCGACCACCCGATGCCGGCGCACTGGCCCGACTACCCCGGCCACACCCGCGTCGCCGGTTGGCTCGCCGACTACGCCGAGCGGTTCGGCCTGCACGAGTCGGTACGGCTGCGGCACACCGTCGACCGGGTCGTCCCCGAGGCCGGTGGCCGGTGGACCGTGTACGCCGACGGACCCGACGGGCCGGTCAGCGTCACCGTGGCCGCCGTGGTCGTCGCCAACGGGCACAACCGGGTGCCGAGGTCACCGGTCCCGCCGCCCCCGGGCACCGGCACCGCCCGGCAGTTGCACAGCCACGCCTACCGGGGGCCGGAACAGCTCGCCGGCCGGCGGGTGCTGGTCGTCGGCGGCGGCAACTCCGCGATGGACATCGCCGTCGACGCCTCGTACGCCGCCGCGCGCACCCTGCTGTCGCTGCGCCGCGGCGTGTGGGTGGTGCCCAAGCACCTGCTGGGCCGCCCGTCGGACACCCTCAACGGGGCGCTGGCCCGCCGGCTGCCGTGGCGGCTGCGCCAACGGATCAGCCAGACCATGCTCACCGCCACCGTCGGACCCCCGACCCGCTACGGCCTGCCCGCCCCCGCCCACGGCTTCCTCCAGGACCACCCCACCCTCTCCGACGGGCTGCTGTCCCGCCTCACCCACGGCGAGATCGAGGTACGGCCCGGCGTCGCCGGCTTCGACGGCGACCAGGTCACCTTCACCGACGGCCGCGCCGACGAGGTCGACCTGGTGATCTGGTGCACCGGCTACCGGGTGGACCTCCCGTTCCTGGACCCGGCGCTGCTCGGCGACCGGCCGGAGGCCCTGCCGCTGTACCGGCACGTCTTCCACCCCGACGTGCCCGGCCTGGCCTTCGTCGGGCTGATGCAGTCCACCGGGGCGGCGTTCCCGCTCGTCGAGGCGCAGGCCCGGCTGGTCGCCGCCCAGCTCGCCGGCACGTACGCGCTGCCCGACCCGGCCCGGCAGCACGCCGACATCCGGGCGGAGCTGCGCGCGGCGACCGACCGCTGGGGCGACCGCCGCCCGGCGATGCGCGTCGACTTCGACGCCTACCTCGCCCAGCTCGCCCGGGAACTCGACGAGGGCGCCCGCCGGGCCGCCGCCACCACCCGGGTGCCGGCGTGAGCGGGCTGGCCGGCCGCCGGGCGGTCGTCACCGGCGCGCACGGCACCTTCGGCCGGCAACTCTGCGCCGCGCTGCACGCCGCCGGGGCGCGGGTCGTCGGCGTCGACCGCTACCCGGGCGTGGCCGCCGGCGTGCCCGTCCTCGGCTGCGACCTGACCGACCCGGCCGCCGTCCCGCCCGCCGTACGCGCCGCCGCCGACCGCCTCGGCGGGCTGGACCTGCTTGTCAACAACGCCGGCGTCGGCGGTCCCGCCCCGGCGGAGCTGCCTCCCGACGAGACCGTCCGCCAGCAGCTGGAGGTGAACCTGCTCGCCGCCTGGCGGACCACCGCCGCCGCGCTGCCCGACCTGGTCGCCGCCCGCGGTCGGGTGATCTTCGTGGCCAGCCGGATGGCGGTGCTGCCGCTGCCCCTCGCCGCCGCGTACGGGGTGAGCAAGCGGGCCCTGGTCGCCTACGCCGACGCGCTGCGCCACGAGGTCGGCACCCACGTCGGCGTCAGCGTCGTCTACCCCAGCATGGTCGCCTCGCCGATCCACGACAGCACCGCCGAGGCCGGTCTGTCGCTGGGCGGGGTGTCCCGGATGGAACCCGTCGAGGGAGTGGTGGCGGCGATCCTGCGGGCGGCCACCGCCCGCCGGGCGCCCCGGGACGTGGCCACCACGACCCGGGGCCGGCTGGAGCTGGCCCTTGCCCGGCACGCGCCCGCGCTGGCCGACCGGATGGTGCGCCGTACCGTCGCCGGCCGGATCGCCGCCGGTGACCTCGACGCGGCGCCGCTGGCCGCCGGGATGGTCCGCCGGCACCGCGACGCCACCGGCTAGCGTGTGCCGGTGCCCGTCCCCTCGTACGTGACCAGGCTGCGCGCCCACATCGGCCACGACCTGCTCCTGCTGCCCGGCGTCAGCGGCGTGGTGCGCGACGACGCCGGGCGGGTGCTGCTGGCCCGGCGGGGCGACAACGGCCGCTGGTCGGTGCCCGCCGGCATTGTCGACCCGGGCGAGCAGCCGGCCGACGCCGTGGTGCGGGAGGTCTTCGAGGAGACCGGCGTGCGGGTCCGGGTCGAGCGGGTCGGCGGGGTCGCCACCCACCCGGTGGTCTATCCCAACGGCGACGTCTGCGAGTACCTCAACGTCTGGTTCCGCTGCGCGCCGGTGGGTGGCGAGCCGCGCGCCGACGGCGACGAGTCGACCGAGGTGGGCTGGTTCGCCCCGGACGACCTGCCGGAGCTGGACGAGTGGGCGCGGCTGCGCATCGACACCACGCTGCGCGAGGACGCCCCGACCTGGCACTCGCGGCCCGGCGAGCGGCACCCGGCACTGCGCCGACCCGACGCCCTCTGAGGCCCAGCGCCGACCCTGGCGGTCGGGACGGGTCAGCCGGTGGCGACGGCGGCCCGGGAGCGGTCGACGGCGATGCGCACCGCGAGGCCGGCCAGCACGGTGCCCATCACGTACCGCTGCGCCCGCGCCCAACCCGGCCGGCGGAGCAGGAACGCCGACACCGAACCGGCGGTCAGCACGATCAGCGCGTTGACCGTCAGCGCGATCACGATCTGGGTCAGCCCGAGCAGCAGGCTCTGCACCGCCACATGGCCGCGCGCCGGGTCGACGAACTGCGGCAGCAGCGACACGTACAGGATGGCGATCTTCGGGTTGAGCAGGTTGGTGACCAGACCCATGGTGAACAGCCGGCGCGGCCGGTCCGGCGGCAGCGGCGTCGGGGTGAACGCCGATTGCCCGCCCGGGCGCAGCGTCCGCCAGGCCAGCCACAGCAGGTACGCCGCGCCGGCCAGCTTCACCGCCGTGTACAGCGGCGGCACCAGCACGAAGACCGTGGCGATGCCGGCCACCGCGGCGGCCAGGTAGACCAGGAATCCGACCGCCACCCCGAGCAGGGAGACCAGCCCGGCGCGGCGGCCCTGGGTCACCGACCGGGACACCAGGTAGACCATGTTCGGCCCGGGCGTCAGCACCAGGCCGAGCGCCACCAGACCGATCCCCACCAGCGCGCCCACCGTCACCATCGCCGCACCGCCCCTCCCATGCCCGCCCCGACCCTACGCCGGGAACCGCTGCGTCGTGCGCACCGCATCTTTGCGCCGGCCCGTTCAGCGGTGACACTGCTGTGATGTCCGTCGTCCTGCGGGTGCCCGCCACCACATCCGCCGCCGAGCTGGTCCTGCGCCCGTGGCGCGACGACGACGTCGACGCGCTGCTGGAGATCTACCGCGATCCGGAACTGCGGGCGCGCACCCGGCACCCATTGCGCACCGCCGCCGACGCCCGCCGCTGGGTGGCGCGGCACCGGCAGGGCTGGGCGGCCGGCCGCCGCTTCTGCTTCGCCGTCTGTGAGACGGACCCGGTCGACGGCGGGCAGCGGCTCGTCGCCTGCGTGCTGCTCAAGGACGTCACGCCGGGACGGCCGGAGGCCGAGGTGGGCTACTGGACGGCCGCGGCGGCCCGGGGCCGCGGGGTGGCCTCGCGCGCGGTGGACGCGGTGAGCCGTTGGGCGTTCACCCGCTTCGCCGCCACCGGACTGACCCGGCTGGAGCTGCTGCACGAGGTCGACAACCCGGCGTCCTGCCGGGTGGCGGAGAAGAGCGGGTACCCGTTCGTGGAGGTGCTGCCCGCCCGGCCGCCGTACCCGGGCGACGGGCACCGCCACGTGCGCCGGCGGGACTGACGTCTTCGGCGGGGATCAGGCCGGTGGCGTGGCGGGCGGGCCGAGCAGCCGCAGCAGCAGGCGCGGCTCCCCGGGCCAGGCGGCGAGCAGCACCTCACGCGGCACCTGCCGGCCCGCGTAGCGCAGCGCGAGGGCGACCACCACGATGTCGTCCAGCGGGCCGATCACCGGCAGGAACTCCGGGATCAGATCGATCGGACTGGCCAGCCAGAGGCCCGCCACCACGATGGCGATCTTCGCCTTGCGGGGGACCCGGGGATCGGCGCGCAGCCGGCGTACCGTAGTCAGACAGTCGGGGATGAACGCGGCCAAATCGCGCAGGATGCCCGGCGGCAGCCGCCGGGCCAGCAGCACCAGCAGCGCCCAGCTGGCCAGCAGGCAGGCCACCGCCACACCGAGCCCGATCAGCCAGTCCCGCACGCTGCCCTCCTCTGCCCCGCGTCGGCCCTGCCGGGAATCTACGCCCCGGCCGCCGCCACCACCCGCCGGCGGGGAATGCCCGGCCGCGCCGGGGCGCTGAACCTCGGCGGTACTGGCGGATACGGTGGTTCGGGGAGGTGGGTGACGTGAGCAACGCGTGGGAAGCGGCGGTCGAGGCGCAGATCCGCACCGCCGTGGAGCGCGGCGACTTCGACAACCTGCCCGGCATGGGCAAGCCGATCCCGGGCCGCGGCGCCCCCTACGACGAGTCGTGGTGGATCAAGAGTTTCCTGGAGCGGGAGGCCCTGCCCAGCGACCTGCTGCTGCCGACGCCGCTGCAACTGCGCCGCCGGGTCGAGCAGGTCCCCGACGAGGTCCGTGACCTGCCCACCGAGGAGTCCGTCCGGGCGTACGTGGCCGCGCTGAACACCGAGATCGTGGCCTGGCTGCGTACCCCGACCGGCCCGCGGGTGGTGGTCCGGCCGGTCAACGTCGACGAGACGGTACGACGCTGGCGGGCCGACCGGGAACAGCGCTCAGCGGCTGTCCTGGCCGCTGCCATCGAACCGGCGACCACCGCCGGCCGGCCGGGCCGGCGCCGCCGCTGGCGTTTTCCGTGGCGGCGCTCGCGCTGACCGCCCCCGTCGCGGGCGCGGCCAGCAGCTCGTAGCCCTCGGCGTAGGGGCTTGAAGCAACCGAACGGCGTGACGTTCGCCGGGCCGCAGGTCGACGTGGAGCGCCCGGAGCGAAGCGCTGCCGTACGGTTGGCCTCCTCCGGCCTGATGCCGTATCCCGGTGATGATCAAGCGGCGGAAGTGGCCCGGCTGGGGGCTCTCGGTGCCACCGGCGTCGACGTCGGCCAGGGCGATGTGTCGTGGACGTGCCTCGCGGACCCGGAGGGCAACGAGTTCTGCGTCCTCACCCCGGGCTGACGCGGAGCCTTGCCGACCCTCACCGTGGACACCGGCGACGGCTACCGGCCGGCCTCGACGACACCATCGCCTTCGTTACCGAGGGGTCCCGGTGGCACTGACGAAGTTTCGGTCGGAAAACCGTTTGAGCCGTCCTTTCGCGTTCCCGTAGGTTGCCTGCGGCCCGTCGCCGTGAGGACAGAGGACAAAACCGCGTGACCCCGCCTGCTCTTTAGACCTGACACCTTCTTCCGCTCACCTAGCCGACGCTCTCCGTCGGTTCTGCCGGGCTGCCCTTGTGCGCCCGGTCGTACAGCGTCTGAGGCCGCGCGCGTAATCGGCCTCGTGTCAGGTCCAGAGAGAGATCATGTCTTCACAACCTCATATCGTGCTGCCCTGGGTCGTTCGTCGGACCAGGCTGCCTCTGCTGTCGTTGCGGTGCGTGGACTGCCGGTCGGAGTCGGCCACCACCGGCGAGGGAAAATTCCGCGTCAACGCCAATGGCAAGCTGCTGGACGTGTGGCTGCTGGTCCGCTGCGTATCCTGCGATCGGACGAGCAAGCTCACCGTCCACGAGCGAGCGCCGGTCAGATCCTTCGATCCGGCCGAGCTCCACGGCTACGGCGTCAACGATCCGGAATTGGTGGCCTCCAGGCTGTTGGATCCGCTGCTCGCCCGGCGTAACCGCTTCACCCTGGACTGGACGGGGGCCTGGCGGCTGGACACCCCGCCGGCATGGCCCGACGAGGCGTGGCCGGTCCAGGTGGAGGTCGTCTTCGAGGACCCGGTACCGGTGCGCCCGGATCGGCTCATCGCGCAAGGGCTCGGCCTCAGCAGGAACGAGGCACTGCGCCGGATCAAGTGCGACATTCCGCTGCGCCGTCCGACGAGCGCCGGATTCACCTTCACTGTGGTGGCCGGGGACTAGCGCGGATGATGCCGGGCGGGCCACCCGGCCCGCCCGGCATCATCCCCGAACCATGCCAGTACCGGAGACGCACACGCCACACCCGTCACAGAACGGCGCGGCGCGCAGTTGGGTCAGGCCGTGGTCGGGCTGGCGCTGCCGGGAACCTCTACAGCTCGCCAGTCAGGCACGGTTGTCGGTTTATCGAATAACCGTTAATGACATTCCGGTAATCGGTCCGAACATAACGGGCAAAGCGGCGGTGCATCATAATGTCTGTTCTGTTGCTTCCTATCGGAGCGATAGGTTTTTTGGCGCACGAGCCGGGCCACTGCTTGCTTCCCGGCGGTGGCAGACTGCACCGATGATCGACGAGGCAGGTGACGAGGACGCCCTGGATCGCAGCGATTTCGTTCCGGCCGAGGGCGGTGAGTGGCGGGGGCTGTTGTTCGAGAACCCGACGCTAGGACTCGCACCGCAGCTGACCTGGAGCTTTCACTTCCCCTTCCAGCCGGTGTCCCGCCATCATGGGAGCAGCCCACTCACCCTGGACATCGAGTGGCTGCCGATCCAGGCGGACGGGTGGTGCAGCATGGCAGGCCGGAGCGCCAGCAGCTCACGCTTCGCCGAGCCGGGCGAGGCCAGCGTCTACTACTTCGCGCACCACCGCTACGACGCGATCCAGCTGCAGATACTGGAGCAGCGCGACCTGGCCATCCAGGTCCGGGCGAACGTGTCCGGTGACCTGGACAGCCTGGGACTCGAATCGGTCGCCGCAGACGCGTGGTTGCACTTTGCCGGCATCACCGTGGCGCTGAGCGACACGGTGACCGCCGACGCGGCCCTCGCTCGGCTCAGGGACTTCAGCGACATCACCGGGCTGACGCATGCCGACGTGCCCAGCGGGATCCACTTCCGGTTCGCTCCCGCCGGCCCCATGGAATAGGTGCGGCGGTGCGCAACGGGGAGTTCACCGATCCCCGCCTCGTCGCGGTCTACGACGTCGAGTGCCCGTGGGGCCCCGACGATCGCCGCCGGGCACACCGTCACCGGCGTCGACCCGGCCCGCGCCTCACTGGACGCGGCGCGCGCCAAGCCCGGCGCGGACCGGGTCACCTGGATCGAGGGTGGCGCGGAGGTGCTGCCCGGCGGGTCGTACGACGTGGCGGTGATGACCAGCCACGTGGCGCAGTTCGTGGTCACCTGGACGGAGGTGACCGACGCGCGGGACGGCGTCGTGCGCTTCACCCGTCACTTCGGCTTCGCCGACGGTGAGCTGTGCGGCGAGGCGGTGCTGCGGTTCCGTACCGAGGGGGAGTTGCGGGACTCGCTCGCGCAGGCGGGTTTCCGGGTGCGGCGCATCCACGGCGGCTGGCAGGGGGAACCGGTGGGTGCGGGGGACGACGGGGAGTTCGTGGTGGTGGCGACGGCGGGCTGACGATCCCGGGCGGTATCCGGCTCAGCCGGCGTGGCGTACCTCCTGGTCCCAGGTCTGGTCCCATGGGCGCCGCAGGCCCCACCAGAGTCAGATCGGACCTGCCGTTGAGCCCGGAGCAGCGCGCGATGGAGGACAGGGTCTGGTGGCAGTCGCGGTACGGAAGGCTGTCGCAGCGGGTACTTCGGCTGTTGGTGGACGGTGCAAGTGGCGAGCTCAGCCGGAGTACGGTGTCGGCCTCGCTCGATCGGCTCGGCATGGCGGTCGACTCCGACCCAGGGGACGTACCACGCGGTCCAGGTGCTGAGCAGCTCGCCCACCGCAGGTTGAAGATCAAGCTAGATCAGATTGTCAGGAGTTTCAGCCGGCTGTCCACGGCCTCCGGGCTGTAGAGCGATTGAACCACCAGCCGGGCCATTCCTATCGTGCCGGCGTCCTCCCCGAGACGACTGGGTTGGATGCTGGTCCGCTCGATCACCCGGGGCAGGGTGCTGTTCTTCACCTCGGCACGGACGGACCGCACGACCAGTGGATGGTGTCCGAGCAGGCCACCGAGGACCACGACGGACGGATTGATGCAGGCGAGTAGCCCGCCGAGGACATGACCGATCGCCTCACCCGCGCGCCGTACGGTGGCCGTCACCTCGGGATCCTTACCGTCCAGCAGCGTCACCACCTCAGAAAGGCTGGTCACGCGGCGATGCCGCAGCTGCCGCAGAATCGCTCGCCCAGAGGCGTACGCGGCGAGGCAACCGCGTCGACCGCACCGGCAGCGTGGGCCGTCCCTCGTCACACGGGTGTGACCGATGTCGCCGGCCGCGCCGGTCGAACCCCGCAGGGGCTGGCCGTCCATCACTACTCCTGCGCCGATACCCCAGCCGAACTTGACAGCCAGCAGGATGTCCACACCGGACTCGGTGGAGGACATCAGGCTGTCCTCGCCGATGGCCAACGCGCGCGCGTCGTTCTCGAGAACGAGGGGGACCGGCCACCGCCCCTGCAAGGTGTCGGTGATGAGGCGTTCGGACCAGCCGCGCATCGGTGAGCTGTCCCAGTGGGTCTGCCCCTCCTGCACCACCGGCGCGGGCACGCCGAACCCGATGCCGACAACCTCCCAACCCTGAGACTGTTGCAGTACCTCCTCGGCTGCCTTGATCAATGCAGTCAGCACGAGTTCCGACGGCGACCTGCCCTTCACGGCGATCTCGGTCGCCGCCAGGGGTACCCCGGCGATGGACACGGCCGCCACCCGGGCGTGAGTGTGCCCGAGATCGATGGTCAGCACGACCTTGTCGACGGCGTCGAACTCGATGATCTTCGCGGGTCGGCCGCCGGTCGGATCGGTGCTGCGGCTCTCGCGGATCAAGCGTGCGGCGGTGAGTTGCTCGAGGCGTTCGGTCAGGGTGGTCCGCGACATGCCGGTGCGGGCCAACAACTGTGCACGGGTCACCCCCGACTCGCTGCGGATGAGGTGCAGCAACCGACCGGCGGACAATGCCACTCCCGCGGGGGCGGCGGCAGCCTGCAGCCGTGGCGGATCGTGCATGGATACAGACGTTACAACCCCCCGCAACCCTTGACGACCATGAGGACGGCACTTATGTTCAGCAGCCTGACAGAAGGGTGTCGACGACGACACCCACCACAGTGGAGGTCTTGATGTCTTCGATCAACGACAGGCCCCTCTCCCGGCGCACAGCCCTCAAGTTCGGTCTCGGGGTGACTGCGATGCCCTTCCTGGCCGGGCCCTTGTCGGGCTGTCAGGGCGCGAGCACGTCCGGCGGTGGAGACTTCACCTTCATCTCCACCCAGTTCACGCCGATCGAAGAAAAGCAGCGCTACGAGAAGATCCTCTCGACGCATGTCAAGGACTTCAAGATCGCCTACAACTCCATGACGGCCGGGGAGGTCGTCACGCAGGTCTCCGCTCAGGTCAAGGCGAACAAGGTCAGCATCGGACTGGTGGGGGGCCTGCACGGTGACCTCGCCGCCCTCGCCGACAACCTGGAAGACCTGGACACCGTCAAGTCTCAGCTGTCCTCCGCCGGCATCTCGGACGACCTCTGGTCGCTGGCGACGCTCGGCGGCAGCACGGTGAAGTACATCCCGTGGATGCAGGCCACCTACGTGGTGGCGGCGCACAAGTCGACGCTGGCGTACCTGCCGTCGGGTGCCGACCAGAACAAACTGACCTACGACCAGTACCTCCAGTGGGCGATCAACGCCAGGAAGGCCACCGGCAAGGCGGTCTTCGGCTTCCCCGCCGGGCCCAAGGGCCTCTATCACCGCTTCTTCCAGGGCTTCCTGCTGCCGAGTTTCACCGGCGGACAGGTCACCGGATTCGCATCCGCCGACGCGGTCACGGCATGGAAGTACATGAAGGAACTCTGGGCGAACATGAACCCCGCGTCGACGAACTACGACAACCTGCAGGAACCGATGGCACGCGGTGAGGTTCTGGTCGGCTGGGACCACGTGGCCCGTCTGGTCAATGCTCCCAAGGACAAGCCCGACGACTGGGTGATGCTGCCTTCCCCGACGGGCCCCAAGGGGCAGGGCTACATGCTCGTCGTCGCCGGCTTCGGCGTACCCAGGGGTGCCGACCTCGACCAGGCCACCAAGGTCATGACCGCGCTGTCGCAACTACCGGCCCAAGCGGAGACGTTGCGGCAGAACGCGTTCTTCCCGGTCGTCAAGGGCGACCTCCCGACGGACCTACCGCCGGCGGTCAGCCTCGAGGCAAAGGCCGTGGGCGCGCAGCAGAACGCGGTGAACGCCATCGTCGCCGTGCCGCCGGTCGGGTTGGGCAAGCGCGACGGCGAGGTGTCGCAGGTCTACAAGGACTGCTTCGCGCAGATCTGCAAGGACGGCAAGGAACCGGCAGCGGTGCTCGGCGCCCAGGCCAAGATCCTGCAGGGCATCCTCGACCAGGCCAAGGTTCCATGCTGGACGCCGGACAAGGCGGTTGCGGGTCAGACCTGCAGCGTGGCCTGAGCCATGACCAGGACGGAACTGGTACGAGAAGGCACGCGGGGAGGTCGTGCCAGCCGATCGCGCCGGCTCTCGCCGGCGCTGCTGCTGATCTCCCCGTCGATCATCCTCATGCTGCTGCTCTTCGCGTGGCCGATGGTCGCCGGCATCCTGCAGGCGTTCCAGTCGCCGGACGGGCTCGGCCTCGACCACATCGAGCGGATGGTCGGCGACGGCCAGTTCGGGCCCGCCGTGCGGAATACGCTGCTCCTCATCGTCGTTCTGCTGCCTGTGCAGTTCGTGCTCGCCATCGTCATGGCGCTGCTGCTGCACCAGCGGCCAAAGGGCCAGGGCTTCTACTTCTATCTCTGGGCGGTGCCGATCGCCGTCTCCGACCTGGCCGCGGGTCTGGTCTGGCTTGCGATCTTCACCGACAACGGGTACCTGAACTCGGCCCTGTCAACGATCGGTGTCGGCCCGGTGTCGTGGCTCTCCTACACCAACCCGACATCGCAGTTCACGGCGATCCTCGTCGCCGAGCTGTGGCGGGCGACGTCGCTCGTCATGGTCATCGTCGTCTCCGGCCTGCAGGGAATCCCCAAGGACTACGACGAGGCGGCCAACGTCTTCGGGGCGACCTACTGGACGAGGCTGCGGCACGTCTGGTTGCCGCTCCTCAAGCCGAGCCTGCAGGTGGCTCTGATCCTTCGGACGATCCTCGCCTTCCAGACCTTTGCCGTCGCGCAGGCCCTGACCGGCCAGGACTTCCCGTTGCTCGTCGGGGAGACCTACCGGTTCTACACGGCGCTGCAGAACCCGAATGTCGCCTCGGCGCTCGCGCTCGTCGTCATGTTCGTGTCGATGGCGGCGGCGTTCCTCTACCTGCGAGTGCTACGCGACGGGACAAAGGGGGCGGCCCGATGAGCACGCTGGCACCCTCGCGCACCGAACAGTCCGACGACGTACCCGTCGATCTGAGGCCGTTACGTCGGCTCAAGCGCAACCGCCTACTCCTCCAATTGGCGTGCGTCGCGGTCAGCCTGTTCATGGTCGTGCCGTTCTACCTGATCGCGGTCGCGGCATTCTCCTCTCCAGCCGCCATGAACGAGTTTCCGCTGCGGTTCCTGCCGACTGCCTTCTCGGTCGAGACGATGTCAACCTTCCTCAGCTCGACCGGTGTCGGTGCTGGCCTGATCAACTCCCTGATCGTCGCCGTCGGGACGCTGGCTCTCTCCCTCGTGGTCGGCGCGCCGGCCGGATACGCCATCGCCCGGTACGCCTTCAAGGGCCGTGACCAGTACCAACTCTTCCTGCTCTTCACCCGGGCGCTGCCCATCGTCGTGCTCTCGGTGCCGCTGGCCGAACTGTTCCTCAACGTCGGCATGTACGACACGCCGCTCGCCGTGGTGTTGCTGCACACGGCGCTGACGCTGCCGACGACGATCCTGGTCACCGCGAGCGTCTTCCTCGCGGTCCCGGTCGATGTCGAGGAAGCGGCCCGCATCTTCGGCTGCGGGCCGCTCGGTGCCTTCGGCCGCGTCGTCCTACCGCTCGCGCTGCCCGGGATCTCGGCTGCCTCGATCTTCACCTTCGTGCTGAGCTGGAACGAGGTGCTGGGCGCCACCATCCTCACCCTCAACCAGCGGACGCTGCCGGCCACCGTGCTCTCGTCCCTGTCCGACTCCCCGCTGACCTTCCGCTTCGCCGGCGGCTTCTTCCTCATCGTCCCGGCGTTGATCTTCATCGCGGTGATGCGCAAGTACCTGATCAACATGTGGGGGACCACCATCCGATGACCCGGCTCCGCCTCCCGCGCCGCACAGTGAAAGTGGACGACCACCATGGCTGACATCTCAATTCGTAACCTGGTCAAAACCTATCCTGGCGGCACCGAGCCGGCCACCAAGAACATCTCCCTGCACGTCGAAGACGGCGAGTTCATGGTCCTGCTCGGCCCGTCCGGCTGCGGCAAGACGACGCTGCTGCGGATGATCGCCGGGCTCGAGTTGCCCGATGCCGGGGCGATTGCGATCGGTGGCAGGGACATGACCTACCTGCCACCGAACCGGCGCAACCTGTCGATGGTGTTCCAGTCGTATGCGGTGTTCCCACACCGGCGCGTACGCCAGAACATCGGGTTCGGCCTGATGACCCGAAAGATGCCCAAGGATGAGATCGCCAAGAAGGTGGCCTGGGCGGCGGAGCTGCTCCAGCTGACTCCGTACCTGGACCGCTACCCGGCACAGCTCTCCGGCGGCCAGCGCCAGCGGGTGGCCGTGGCGCGAGCGATCGTCGTCGACGCCGACGTCCTGCTCATGGACGAGCCACTGTCGAACCTCGACGCCCTGCTGCGGCTCAACTTCCGCGCCGAGCTGAAGAAGATCGTCGAGCACATCGGCACGACCACCGTCTACGTCACCCACGACCAGGTCGAGGCGCTTTCACTCGGCGACCGGGTGGCGGTGATGGAGGCCGGCAAGATCGCCCAACTCGGACACCCGATGGAGGTGTACGACCGCCCAGCGGACACCTTCGTCGGGGGGTTCATCGGGTCGCCGCCAATGAACTTTCTCGATGGTCAGGTAGCCGATGACCGGATCATCTTCGGTGAGGGCGCCTCCATCCCCGCACCGGCGGCCGTACCGCGTGGTCCGATCAGGATCGGCATCCGTGCCGAGGCCATCTCCATCGCCGCGAACACTCCGGACCTGGTTCCCGCTGTCGTCGACGTCGTCGAGCCGTTGGGCGCCGCCACGTTACTGACGGTCAAGGTGGCCGACCAGAGCCTCAAGGTCCAGGTCCCACCGAGCCAGCGGGTCTCCCCGGGCGAGACGGTCCTCCTTCACTTCGCCCCCGACTCCGTGCGGCTTTACGACCCTCAGACCGGGCTGGGTCTGGTGACGAGCCAATGAACGACAGGAGCCTTGTTGTGGACGCGTCGACGTTGGATGAGGCGGCGCGGAGGGTTCTGCGCGACAACGACCTCGGCGGGATGGTGAAGGCCGCGCCGGCGCTCTACCCCCATCAATGGTCGTGGGATGCCGCCTTCATCTCCATCGGCCTGGCGCACATGTCCGTCGAGCGGGCGCTGCTGGAGCTGCGTAACCTCTTCGACGCGCAGTGGTCGACCGGCATGATTCCGCACATCGTCTTCTCCGACGTGCCCGGCTATTTTCCCGGGCCGGACGTGTGGGGAACCACCTCGGCCAGGGCCAAGCCCGGCGGGGTGCTCACCAGCGGAATCTGCCAGCCCCCCGCGCACGCCATCGCCCTGGCACGCATCCTCGACATCGCCCGGTCGCGGGGCGGGGCGGACGCCGTCCGTGCGGAGGCCTTCGTCGCCGAGCATCTGCCCAAGGTCGTCGCGTGGCACCAGTGGCTGACCGACATCCGCGAC
The DNA here is from genome assembly GCF_029893845.1 of Micromonospora sp. A200. Lineage (NCBI taxonomy): Bacteria > Bacillati > Actinomycetota > Actinomycetes > Micromonosporales > Micromonosporaceae > Micromonospora > Micromonospora sp. A200. The sequence goes on from NZ_JARXXY010000014.1 coordinate 164,224, forward strand.
CCGTCGGGGCGTGGGCTGATTGAAATCCATCATGGCTGGGAGTCCGGCATGGACAACTCGCCACGGTGGGACTCCGCGTACGCGGGTGTGACCGTCGACGAGCTCGTCGAACTGCGCCGCCACGACACGAAGGTTGTCACCGATCTGGCCGACCGGCCGAGCGACGAGGAGTACCAGCGCTACCTCACGCTGGTCAGGGAGATGAAGTCGGTCGGCTACGACGACAAGATGATCGAAAAAGTGGTGTCCTTCCGCGTCCGGGACGTCTTCATGACCGCGGTGCTGGCCCTCGCAGCCGATGAGACCGCGCGGATGGCCGACAGCCTCGGGCGCGGGGACATCGCCGACCAGCAACGGCTGCTTGCCGAGCATGCCCGGCAGGGGGTCCTGTCGACCCTCGACCCGGTCACCGGCCGGTGCCGCGACTTCGACGAGATCCGCGGGTCCTGGATCCCCGCCGAGTCGGTGGCGTCCTGGTCGGTGGCGCTCTGCGGGGGGGACGAGACGGTGCGGCGTGAGCAGACCGCGATCCTCGCCGGGCCACGGTGGGCCGAGCATCCCTCACTGCGTTTCAAGGTGCCGCCATCCGTCTCGCCGGACGACCCGGGGTTCAAACCGCGTACCTACTGGCGTGGCCCGACCTGGCCATTCCTCAACTGGCTGTTCGTGTGGGCGCTGCGGCGGCACGGCGAGGATGCGCTTGCGGATCGATGGCGGGAACAGACCCTCGCCATGGTGGCGGATCGCAACTTCGGGGAGTACTACGACCCGCAGACCGGTGAGCCCGCCGGCAGCCACGCGCAGTCCTGGACAGCTGCCGCCATCGTCGACTGGCTGGCTGATCTTCCCACCGAGCAGAATGCTGCGCTGCGGCCACGGCCACGGCCACGGCCACTCCGGTCGGATCGGGAACCGTCCGGTTAGCGTGCGGCGGTGCGCAACGCGGAGTTCGCCGATCCCCGCCTCGTCGCGGTCTACGACGTCGAGTGCCCGTGGGGTCCCGACGACGACTTCTTCCTCGCCGAGGTCGGCGTCGACCCGGTCCGGGTGCTGGACTTCGGCTGCGGCACCGGCCGGCTGGCGCTGGCCCTGGCCGCCGCCGGGCACACCGTCACCGGCGTCGACCCGGCCCGCGCCTCACTGGACGCGGCGCGCGCCAAGCCCGGCGCGGACCGGGTCACCTGGATCGAGGGTGGCGCGGAGGTGCTGCCCGGCGGGGCGTACGACGTGGCGGTGATGACCAGCCACGTGGCGCAGTTCGTGGTGGACGACGACGAGTGGCGGCGGGTCCTCGCCGCGCTGCGTCGGGCGCTGCGTACGGGTGGCCGGCTGCTCTTCGACTCCCGGGATCCGGCCGACCGGCGCTGGGAGCGGTGGAACCGGGTCGACTCGCGCCGGTCCGTTCACCTGCCGGACGGCTCCGTCGTGGTCACCTGGACCGAGGTGACCGACGCCCAAAACGGCGTCGTGCGCTTCACCCGTCACTTCGGCTTCGCCGACGGTGAGCTGCGCGGCGACGCGGTGCTGCGGTTCCGTACCGAGGGGGAGTTGCGGGACTCGCTCGCCGAGGCGGGTTTCCGGGTGCGGCGCATCCACGGCGGCTGGCAGGGGGAACCGGTGGGTGCGGGGGACGACGGCGAGTTCGTGGTGGTGGCGACGGCGGGCTGATTCCCGGCGGTGCCCCGCTCAGCCGGCGTGGCGTACCTCCTGGTCCCAGATCTGGTCCCACGGGCGCCGCAGGCCCTGACAGAGCCAGATCGGGCCGCCGTTCTCGTCGTTCTCCACGTCGACGCGCTGGTCGACCCGGCCGGCGAGGGTGACCTGCCGGAACCAGCCGCGCAGCTGGTCGGGGCGGTCCCAGCCGACCGCGATCACGGTGTCGGCGTGGGCGGGCGGCCGGCCGAACTCGGCCATGCTGTTGTGCCCGGAGTAGGCGCGGGGCAGGTCGCGGGCGGGACCGTAGCGGGCGACGGCGCCGGCCTCGCCGTAGTTGCCGGTGAGGATCACCGTGCGCTGCCGCTGCTCCGGCGGCAGGCCGCGGTGCACGGCGGCGAGCGAGTCGGCGAACGCCGGCCAGCCGATGGTCTCCCCGGCGTCGTAGTTGACCTCGACGACGAAGCCGGGCAGCCGGTCGGCGGGCAGCGTGGGCAGCAGCAGCACCGCGCTGCCGGTGACCGCGACGACAGCGGCGGCGGCCAGCAGGACCCGACGCGGCACGGTGCGCGCCCAGTCGACGGTGACGATCGCGCCGGCGGCGGTGAGCACCAGCAGCAGCGGCGCGTCGTAGTAGCCCTTGCCGCCGGCCACCAGCACGATGCCGAACACCACCAGCCAGGCCCAGCCCAGCGCCCGGTAGGTCCGCCACCGGGGGTGGCGCAGCAGGGCGACCAGCCCGGCGACCCAGATCGGCACCGCCATCGGGCTGATGATGAGCAGTTGCAGCACGACCGCGTCGAGGCGGCCGCTGTAGGAGCTGTCCCCGTCGGCGATCGACGAGGCGACCGCGAGCTGCGGGAAGTCGTGCGCGGCCTGCCAGGCGAGGTTCGGCGCGGCGAGCAGCGCGGCCAGCGCCACGCCGGCGAGCACCCACCGGTCGCGCAGCAGCCGGCGCGGCCCGGCGATCGCCACCCCGGCGAGCAGGCCCACGCCGAGCAGCGCGGGCAGCAGCTTGTTGAGCATCCCGACGCCGAGTACCGCGCCGAGGCCGAGCGCCCAGCGCGGGTCGCCGCGCAGCACCCGGACCGCGCAGTATGCCGCGGCCAGCCAGACCAGCAGGTCCACGGTGGTGGTGCTGAGCAGGTGCCCGGTGGCGAGGACGACGCCGGCCACCGCGGCGGTGCCGGCGGCGAGGAGCTGCCCGCCGCGTCCGGCGCCGAACTGGCGGGCCAGCGCCGCCACCAGCAGCACCGCGGCCCCGGCGATCAGGGCCGACGGGGTACGCAGCACGACGAGGTTGCCCGGGGCGAGGGTGTCCATCGCTCGGGCCAGGGCCGGGACGAGCGGCCCCTGGTCGACGTAGCCCCAGTCCAGGTGCCGACCGCAGAGCAGGAAGTACAGCTCGTCGCGGTGGTAGCCGTACCGGTGGGCGAGCGCCAGCAGCACGACGGTGACCGCGCCGGCGACCAGCCACGGCCCCTTCGTGTGGGGCCCGGGTGGTGGCGGCCCGGCGGGGGCTGCCGCGTCCGGGCGGTCGGTGACGGGTACGGCCACGCTCCCATGGTGACCGCTCGGGTGCGTGCCGCGCTGTCCCGTACCGGTCACGGTTCGGCACCGTCGAACCCGGTTGGCGTCGCGGCGGCGCTGCGGTTAGCTTTGCTCCGATGCTGATCAGAGAGTTCGCCGACGCCGACTGGCCGCAGGTGTGGTCGATCGTGCGGGAGGTCGTCGTCGCGGCCGACACCTTCGTCTACGACCCGGGGCTGACCGAGGAGTCGGCACGCGCCATGTGGGTGGAGGCATCACCGGGCGTCACCGTGGTCGCCCTCGACGGTGACCGGGTCCTCGGCACGGCGAAGATCGGCCCGAACAAGCCCGGGCCCGGCGCGCACGTCGCCACGGCCAGTTTCATGGTGTCCGCCGAGGCGCGGGGCCGGGGCGTCGGCCGGGCGATGGTCGAGTACGCCCTGGACTGGGCCCGCCGGCAGGGGTACGCGGCGATGCAGTTCAACGCGGTGGCGGAGTCCAACACGTGGGCGGTGGAGCTGTACCGGCGGCTCGGGTTCACGGTGATCGGCACCGTGCCGGAGGCGTTCGCGCTGCCGGACGGCAAGCGGGTCGGCCTGCACATCATGCACCGCTTCCTCTGAGCCCTGCGGGGGACACCCGCGCGGGCGCGGCGGTGCCAGGATGGGCCGATGAGCGATGAGCCGATCGACCTGGCGGTGGCACTGGCCGGTTTCGACCAGCTGTGGAGCCCGCGGATCGTCACCCGGGTCAACGACTACGACGTACGGATCGCCAAGGTGGCCGGGGAGCACGTCTGGCACGTCCACGACCACACCGACGAGTTCTTCCTGGTCCTCGACGGCGAGCTGCGCATCGCGCTGCGCGACGGCGACGGCGAGCGGACGGTGGTGCTGCCCCGCGGCGCGGTGTACGTGGTGCCGCGCGGGACGTCGCACCGGCCGTCCTCGGTGGACGGGGCGTCCATCCTGATGTTCGAGCCGTCCGGCACGTCCAGTGTCGGGGACCGGCACGACGAGGTCCCCGAGCACGTGGACGCCACCACCGGTCACGCGCTCTGACCGGTCAGCCCACCGCCGTCCCGGCCCGCTCCGGCGCCGGGGCGGCGGGCCAGGTCAGCCGCCGTACGCCGGGCACGGCGGCGGTGCCGGCGCAGGCGAGCGCGACCAGCAGCGCCGCCCCGGCCAGCGGCGCGGACGCGCCCCAGGCTCCGGCGGCGAGCGGGGCGACCGCGTAGCCGATCGGCATCGCGCCCAGCGACATCAGCCAGTCGTACGAGGTGACCCGGGCGAGCACCTCGGGCGCGAACTGCCCCTGCACGACGGTTTCCCAGATCGGGTTGAGGAAGCCCAGCGCGGTCAGCGCGAGGCAGTACGCGGCGATCACCGCCGGGGCGGGCGCCGCGGCGGCCAGCAACACCAGCGGGACCGCGTACGTGGCCAGGGCGAGGTTGCCGACCAGGACGGGCCGGCGGGGCCGGAACCGGCTGGCCATCAGCGAGCCGGCCAGCATGCCGACGGCACCGCCCTGGAGCATGAGCACCCACACGCCCTCGCCGCCGAGGCGGTCGACGGCGACCGCGGGGCCGAGGGTCATCAGCACGGCCGCGGCGCCGTTCCACACGCCGTGCCCGACCAGGCTGGTCCAGTACCAGTCGCGGGCGCGCACCTCCCGCCAGCCGCGCACCAGGTCGGTGCCGAGGGAGCGGTGCGGCACCGGCACGTGCCGGACCCGGATCGCGGCCAGCAGCAGGGCGCTGACGGCGAAGGAGATCCCGTCGAGGACGAACGCCCAGCCGGGGCCGGCGGCCCAGATCAGCAGGCCGGCGAGGGCGGGGCCGGCGAGCCGGCTGGCGTTGGCGGTCACCCCCAGCAGGGCGTTGGCGCGTTGCCGCCCGTCGGCCTCGACGGTGCCGGCGACCAGCGGCGCGGCGGTGGGGATGGCGAAGGCGGAGGCGGCGCCGCCGACTGCGGAAGCCACCGCCACGTGGGTCAGCGACGGGGCGTCGGCGAGCAGTTGCACCCCGACCACCAGTTGGGCGGCGCAGCGCACCAGGTCGGTGGTCACGGCGACCCGTTGGGCGTGGAACCGGTCGGCCACCACGCCGCCCAGGGGCAGCAGGAGCAGCCGGGGGACCATGGCGCAGGCCAGGACCAGGGCCAGCGAGCCGGTGGAGCCGGTCGCGCGGAGCACCGCCAGGGCGAGGGCGACCGGTACGACCGCGTCGCCCAGGCCCGAGACGGTACGGCTGAGGAACAGCAGCCGGAAGGAGCGTACGCGGAGAGGATGGGTCACCCCGACAACTTATTTCGACATCGAACATTTCGTCAACGAATATTTAGCTGTCGACGTACAGTGGCCGGCATGACCGCACGCGACCGCACCGATCGGCACATCGAGCGCTGGCTGCCCGTGCTGCCGGAACTCGACCCCGACGTCGAGGGGGCGGTCACCCGGATGTCCGGCTTCACCCGGCACCTGCGCACCGTCAAGGACCGCTCCCTGGCCGAGCTCGGCCTGCCCGCCCACGAGTACGACACCCTGCACGCCCTCGCCGGGCGGCGCGGCCGGGCGACCCCCGGCGAGCTGGCCGACGACATGGCGATGGCCCCCGCCTCGGTGACCGCCCGGGTCGACGCCCTGGAGCGACGTGGCTTCGTGCGGCGCATCCCGTCGACGGTGGACCGCCGCCGGGTCGACGTGGAGCTGACCGACGCCGGGCGCGCCGCCTGGCATGCGGCGATCGAGGTGATCGGCCAGGAGGAGCACCGCCTGCTCGGCGTGCTCACCCCGGACGAGCGCCGACTCCTGGCCGACCTGCTGCGGCGGGTCTCCCTGCACGCCGAGCGCAGCACCGGTTGAGCCGGGCGGGAAAACGCCTGGCGTCGCCGGTGAGCCGACTGGCAGGGTGGCCGGCATGACGGCCCAGACTCTGGCGGGCGCCCTCGCCGACCACCTACGGCGACAGGTCTTCGCGGCGATCGTGCTCGGCGCCGCCGACGCGACGGCGGTGGCGGACCGCACCGGTCTGCCCACCCGGCAGGTGGTCACCGCGCTGCGGCGGCTGGTCGAGACCGGGGTGATCACCGACGCGGGCGGTGACCTGCGGGTCGACGCCGACCGGTTCCGCGAGGCCGCGCGGACGCCGGCACCGGACGCCGCCGCGGAGGAACCGACGGACCGGGTGCTGCGCACCTTCCTGCGCGATGGGGTGGTGGTGCGGCTGCCGGCGCAGCGCGGCCGGCGGCGGGTGCTGCTGGCCCACGTCGTGGCTGCGTTCGAGCCGGGCGTGCGCTACCCGGAACAGGCGGTCGACGAGATCCTGCGGCGCTGGTGCGACGGCGGCGGCTCGGATCACGTGACCCTGCGTCGCCACCTGGTGGACGAGCAGTTGCTCGCCCGTGAGCAGGGGATCTACTGGCGGATCGGGCCGTGACCGTCCGGGGCGCAAACCATCTGGTGCCGGACGGTGTTGTTAGCCTCGGAGCATGACCTCGCGCTCGCCCGGTGGCTCACCCGACCTGATGTTCCTGCTCTCCTGGGCGAGCCACGCGCTGATGGCGGAGCACGCCGCCGGCCTGGCCCGGCTGGGCATCTCCCCGCGCGCGCACTGCGTGCTGCTCAAGGCGCGGCCCGGGGGGCTCACCCAGCGGCAGATCGGCGAGCTGTGCGGGATCGACAAGACCACCATGGTGGTGACCCTGGACCAGTTGGAGGGCGCGGGCCTGGCCCGCCGCCTGCCCTCGCCGAGCGACCGGCGGGCGCGGCTGGTCGAGGTGACCCCGGAGGGGGAGAAGGTCCTCGACGAGGCGCAGGGGATCGCCGGCCGGATCCAGCAGGACGTGCTGGCCACCCTGCCCGAGGCCGACCGCGCCGTGTTCCTGCGCTCGATCAGCGCCCTGGTCGGCGGCCGACTCGCCGGCGGCGGGGCCTGCGGCGTCCGCCCCGCCTGCTAGTCCCGAGCAGGATAGTTCCGAGCAAAACTATCTGGTACGGTCGCACCTGTCTGGTCCCCTGACCGAGGAGCACGCATGACCGCGACCACGCATCCCACCGCCACGACCCCGCCCCTGCGCCGCCGCACCCTCGGCGTGGCCGTCACCGTCCTGACCTGCGTCGTGCTCTGGATCGTGGGCGCGGTCGCCGGGGTCGACTACACCGTCGAAAATCCCGGGCAGCCGGCGTTCGTCGTCGGCGTCGTGCCGGTCATCGTCTTCTCCCTCGGCTCGGCGCTGGTGGGCTGGGCGGGGCTGGTCCTGCTGGAGCGCTTCGCCGGCCGGCGGGCCACCGCCATCTGGATCACACTCGCGGTGCTGATCGCCCTGCTCTCCCTCGTCCCCGTCGTCGCCACCGAGGCCACCACCGGCGCCAAGGTGATGCTGGCGCTGATGCACCTGGCGGTCGCCGCGGTGCTGATCGCCTTCCTGCCACGGCGCGCCCGCTGACAATCGACGCGTGACGGCGGCGTCCCCGCTACGGGGACGCCGCCGCGTTTCCGGCCAGGTGCCGTCGACGGAAATCCGTTGACCTCGGCGCGAGGATCGACGGGTGCGCACCACTGACCCCACCACCTGGACGCTGATGCCGGCCCGGCCCGCCGACCCCGACGCGGCGGATCTGCTGTGGCGGTACTTCGAGGAGATCGTCCGCCGCTACCACCGTCGACCCGCCAGGCCCGGCGAGGTCGAGGCGGCGATGGTCGAGTCACCCAGCGACGACCTCGTCCCGCCAACCGGGCTGCTGCTGATGGCGTACCGCGCCGGCCGACCCGCCGGCTGCGCCGGGCTGCGGCGACGGCCCGACTGGGCGGAACTGACCCGGGTCTACGTCCACCCCGCCCACCGGGGCCGCGGCGGCGGCGCGGCGCTGCTGGCCGGCGCCGAGCGGCACGCCCGCGCGTCCGGTGCCGACCGGATCCGGCTGGACACCCGCGCCGACCTCGTCGAGGCCCGCGCCCTGTACGCCCGGCACGGCTACCACGAGATCCCCGCCTACAACGACGACGTGTACGCAGAGCACTGGTTCGAGAAGGTCCTCCGCGAGTTGACGCCGGGCGCGCGGCGCGCTAAATAGAGAAGAGGAAGTTGAGTCGCACCGACTCAACTAAGACACCTTCGGCCAGGAGAACCGAGGAGGCACGACCCATGCTGATGCGTACCGACCCGTTCCGTGAGATCGACCGGCTCGCCGAACAGCTGTTCGGCACCACCAGCCGCCCCGCCGTCATGCACCTGGACGCCTACCGCGACGGCGACCACTTCTACGCCGCGTTCGACCTGCCCGGCGTCGACCCCGACAGCATCGACTGCACCGTCGAGCGCAACGTGCTGACCGTCCGCGCCGAGCGGCGCCGCCCCACCGGCGACAACGTCGAGCTGGTCGCCGCCGAACGTCCGATGGGCACCTTCACCCGGCAGCTGTTCCTCGGCGACACCCTCGACGCCGATCGCCTCGAGGCCGGGTACGACAACGGCGTGCTGACGCTGCGCATCCCGATCGCGGAGCGCGCCAAGCCGCGCCGGGTCACCGTCACCGCCGGCAGCAGCGGCAACGGGCACAAGCAGCTCACCTCGTGACGGTGGGACTGCCGGTGGAGGGGTCCGCCGGCGTCGGATAGATGGCGGCCATCGCGTGGGCGCTGGCCGCCATCAGCTCCCGCAGCTCCGCCGGGGCGAGCACCTCCACCTGCGCGCCCAGCTTCAGCAGCTCGGTGTGCCCGTGTCGCACCGACTCGATCGGCACCGTCGTGTGCAGCCAGCCCTGCGCGTCCGGCGCTTCGGCCGCCGCCCGGGCCGCCCGGCTCATCGCCGGCGGGAAGACGTACGCCATGAACTCCAGCGCCGCGGCCGTGACCCGCACCCGCGCCTCGTCGCGGTAGACGCCGCGCTCGTACCGGTCGGTCCACTCGCGCCAGAAGGCGACCAGGTCGAAGTCGGCGGGCCGGTCGAACCGCTCGTCGCGCACGGTCAGCGCCAGGACGGCCGCGACCCGGTAGGTGCGGACCTGCTCCCCGGCCCGGGCCACCAGGTACCAGCGGCCGGCCTTGAGCACCACGCCCAGCGGCGCCAGCACCCGGCTGACCTCGCGGGGGCGCTTCCACCGCTGGTAGCGGAGATCGACCAGGCGCTCCTCCCAGATCGCGTCGGCCAGCGCGGTCAGGTGCGGGGTGGGTTCCGGGTCCCGGAACCAGCCGGGCGCGTCCAGGTGGAACCGCTGCCGGATCCGGTCACCCTGCTCCGCCAGGTCCGGCGGCAGGGCGGCGCGCAGCTTCAACTCGGCCGCGGTGAGGACCGCGCCCAGGCCCAGCTCGGCGGCCGGCCCGGGGACCCCGGCCAGGAACAGCGCTGCCGCCTCGTCGGAGGTCATCCCGGTCAGCCGGGTGCGGTAGCCGCCGAGCAGCCGGTAACCGCCGGCCGGGCCCCGGTCGGCGTACACCGGCACGCCGGAGGCGCCGAGCGCCTCGACGTCGCGGTAGACGGTACGCACCGAGACCTCCAGCGCCTCGGCGAGTTCCTGGGCGGTCATCCGCCCCCGGGCCTGCAGGAGCAGCAGCAGGGAGACCAGCCGGCTGGCGCGCACCCGACGACGGTAGCGCGCGGCGCGGATCCGCTCGGGCGCGCCTCGTGGTCATTGGCCGCCGAGGCTGAGAGCCTTTTTCACATGCTGCGTTCTGACGTCCCGGTCCTGCCCCGCGCCTCGGCCCGGCCCGCCCTGCCGACCGGGCCGGTCGACTTCACCGAGGCGTGGCTGCGCAACCGGCGGCTGTCGGAGCACACCCGCGCCGCGTACCGGCGGGACATCGCCGGCTGGCTGGCCTGGTGCGCCGCCCGTGAACTGGACCCGCTGCACGCCAACTTCCTCGACGTCAACGCCTACGGCCGCGACCTGGAGGCCACCCTGGGCGCGCGGACCGGCCGGCCGCTGACCCCGGCGACCGTCGCCCGCAAGCTCTCCGCGCTCTCCAGCTGGTACGAGTTCCTGGTCAAGCTGCGGGCGGTGGAGGCGAACCCGGTCTCCGGCGCCGACCGGCCGCGCGTCGACCGGGACCACTCGGCCACCATCGGGCTCACCCCGGAGGAGGTGGACGCGTTGCTGGTCGCCGCCGACACCGACACCGGCCCGACCGCCGCCCGCAACCGGGCCGCCATCGCCCTGCTCGCCGACCTCGGCCTGCGGGTGGGGGAGCTGGTCTCGCTGAACCTCGACGACCTGGGCGCCGAGCGGGGGCACCGCAGCGTGCGGTTCGTCGGCAAGGGCGGCAAGCCACGCCGTCGGGCGCTGACCCCCGGCACCGCGTACGCCGTGGATGCGTACCTGGCCGACCGGGCGGCCGCGCAGGGGGTGGGCGTGGAGCAGCTCACCGGCCCGCTGCTGGCCACCGCCACCGGCGGTCGACTCGATCGGCACTCGGTGTTCCGGCTGGTCCGCCGGCTGGCCCTGGCCGCCGGCATTCCGGCGGCGGCGAAGCTGTCGCCGCACTCGCTGCGGCACGCCTTCGCCACCACCGCCCGCGCCGAGGGCGTGCCGCTGGAGGACGTGCAGGACGCCATGGGTCACGCCGATCCGCGCACCACCCGCCGCTACGACCGGGACCGGCACAACCTCGACCGGGACCCGGCGTACGCGATCTGGGCGGCGCGGGCCCGCCGCCGCGGCTGACCCGCGCCGCACCAGGGAGACGACCAACGTCGCCCCCGGTCCGGCCGGCGGCGGCCGTCAGCCGCGCGGGCGGGGGCAGATGCAGAACGGCTGGCCCACCGGGTCGAGCAGCACCACCCAGCGCCCGTCGCCGGGCTGGAACTCGGGCTTCGTCGCGCCCGCCGCCACGAACTCCTTCTCCGCGACGGTCAGGTCGTCGACGTACAGGTCGAGGTGGTAGCGCTTGGCGGAGGTCTCGTCGGGCCAGCGCGGCGGCTGGTAGCCGTCGACCCGGCCGAACCCGATCGAGACGCCGTCGGGCCTGCTGATCATGGCGTAGTCGGCGTCGCTGTGGGTGATCTCCCAGCCGAGGACGCGGTGGTAGAAGTCGGCGTGCGCGGCCGGGTCGGAGCTGTCCAGGTTGACCATGGCGAGGTCGGCGGTGACTGTCATGACCGCAAGGCTGCCGCAGGTACCTGACATCTTCTGACAGGTTCAGTCGGCGTGCCGGCGGCGGCCCCGGTTGGCGTGCTTGCGGACGGCGAAGTGGTACGCGTCGGCGAGCAGTTCGGAGACCAGTTCCCGGGTCGCCGGGCCGGGGTCGACGACGCACACCCAGTGCTGCGCGGCGTAGACCGGGTGCGGCAGCAGCGTGTCGGCGCGGGTGTGGTCGACGGCGGCCGGCGGTGTCGGGTACAACGACAGGTACCGCGCCCGGGTCAGCCCGATGTTGAGCCGCCACGCCCCCGGCCGGTCCAACGCCGAGGCGGTGTCGTAGTGGTCGCCGGTCACGATCGTGGCGAACGGCAGCCACCGGTCGGCGGGCAGGTCACCGAGCGGGTCGTAGACGAGGAACGTGTCGCCGCCACCGTCGACGGCGGTGACCCCCTCGAACGAGTCGCAGATGTGTCGCTTCATGTCGTCGGCGTCCATGGCTTCAATTTTTTCATTGAAGCTCCTTGTGAAAGTTGAGCCGGACTTCGCGCTCGAAGCCCGGCTCAACCCTCAACTGCGGCGGCAACCCCTCAGGTCGAGATGGTGGTGGGTCGCCGGCGATGTCCCCGTGCCGAAGCCAGCGCCGCGGCCGCCCGTGGACGGTGCCGTGGCGAATGCGACAGGAGCGATGTTCCTGCGCGGACCGGACGCTGCGCATACGGTCGCAGGTGATGGGCGGTGAGCAGGCGTGGACCCGACCGGCCCGGCCCCGCCGGCCGGTACGCACCGGTCTGCTGCTGGGTGGCCTGACGATGGCGCTGTGCCTGGTCGGCGTGGCCGGGCTGGGCGCCTGGAACGTGCAGGTGGTGATGCAGGCCGGCGGCCCGGTGCGGGAGACCGCCGACGGGTTCTTCCGGGAGCTGTCCGCCGGCGAGGTCGACCGGGCGTACGACCGGCTCTGCGACCAGGCGCGCGGCCGGTGGAGCGAGGTCGGCTTCGCCGGCTGGGTGAAGACCCCGCCGGTGGTCAGCGGCTACGAGATCCTCGACGTGTCGGTGCGCACCAAGGCCGGCCGCCCGATCGGTGAGGTGACCGTCCGCGTCACCCGCGACGGCGGGGCCGCCGAGGAGCGCCGGCTGCCGGTGGTGAAGGAGGACGGCGAGTGGCGGGTCTGCGGGGACCCGTTCTAGTGCGGTGTCCACTAACGTTCACCGGGTGTCCGGTGGGTGTTGTGGATCCTCGCCGGTTGGGCGAGCGACTCCCCACCGGGTGGTGGGCGGGCCTCCGCGGGCCAACTGATCCTCGCGCCACCCATGCTGGGCGCCGCGGGTCACGTCGGGACCGTCCGGCACCGGGGAGGTGCCGGCCGGCTCGACGGTGCGTGACCACCTGCGGCAGCACGACGGCTGTCGGGGTGGTGGGTCCGCCGCCCGGGGTTCGGGTGGCGATGCTGGCGGCCGCGACGAGGTCGCGGTGCCCGGAGAACGCGCAGTGCGGGCAGGACAGGGTCCGCCCGCGGGGTTTCGGTACCCGGCGGGCGCAGGCCGGGCAGGTGGAGAAGGTGCCGCGTTCGTCGACCAGCCGGACGGTGATGCCGGCGAGGGTGGCCTTGTCGGTGAGGACCTGCAGGAGCCGGCCGATCTGCCACTGCCGC
>NZ_JARXXY010000015.1:0-167073 GCF_029893845.1 Micromonospora sp. A200
CGCGGTGTCCCCGTCCAGGGACACCGCGACACGCCGCAAACCGTGGATCACCCGGCCGGGGTCAGCCGGCCAGGTGACCCCAGTCGTCCTCCAGGTCGCGCCAGGGGCCCTGCGCGGCGACCGCCCCGTCGCGCAGCACCACCACGTGGTCGGCCCGCACCAGCGCCGCACGTTTCGACGTCGAGCCGACCACGGTCACGCCGTGCTCACGCAGCGCCGCCCAGAGCGCCAGCTCGGTGGTGACGTCCAGCGCCGACGAGACGTCGTCGGCCACCAGCAGCTCGGTACGCGGCGCCAGCGCCCGGGCCAGCGCCAGCCGCTGCAACTGGCCGCCGGAGAGCCGGGTCCCCTTGTGCCCGATAAGCAGCCCGAGCCCACCCCCGGCGGCAGCCAGGTCGTGGTCGAGCTGCGCGGTCGACACCGCCCCGGCCGCGTCCACCTCGTGGCCGAGCGCGATGTTGTCGGCCACCGTGCCGGAGAGCACCCGGGGCAGCTGCCCGACGTACCCCACCTGCTGCGGGCGCAGGAACAGCTCCGGCTCGGTCACCGGTTCGCCGTTCCAGCGCAGCGCGCCGACGTGGTGCACGATCCCGGCCAGCGCGCGCAGCAGCGAGGACTTGCCGGAGCCGACCGGCCCGACGACCAGCACCAGCTGCCCCCGGTCGACGGTCAGGTCGACGTCCCGCACGGCCAGGGTGCCATCGGAGTGCAGGGCCCCGAAGCCGGCCAGCTCCAGCCGGCGCAGCGGACGCCGGGCCGGCGGCACGGGCGCGGGCGCGGTGCCGGCGGCCAGGTCGACCCCGGGGACCGCCGCCGAGTACGTCCCGACCCCGCACATCGCCGCCGTCCGCCGGGTCCAGACCCGCGCCGACGGGTAGTGCGAGACCAGTGACGCGGTGGTCCAGGCGAACCAACGGGCCGCGCCCAGCGTGGAGACCGCCACCAGGGTCGCCCCGGCGGAGAGCCCACCGGCCAGGTAGAGCGCCCACGCGCCGATCGGCAGCAGCCCGCTGACCAGCGACGGCGTGGAACGCGCCCACACCTGCGCGGAGATCTCCCGGCGCTGCCGGTCGCTGCGCACGGTGTCCAGGGCGGCCAGGTGGGTCAGCACCGGCCGGGTGGCGCCGGCCAGCTTCACCGTGCGGGCCGCGGAGAGCGCGGAGACCAGCGCGGTGGCGAAGGCCGCCCGCGCCGCCACCGTGCCCCGGGCGGACCGCTCCAGCCGGGGCCCGAACAGCGTCGCCGCCAGCCCGGAGACCACCATCGTCCCGGCGAAGAAGAACGCCGGTACGAAACTGCCGGTCACCGCCGTCATGGTGGCCACGATCGCCAGGGCGATGAACTGGTCCATCAGGTTGTCGGCGAGCTGCACCACCCGCTCGGTGTCGCCGCTCTGGGCGACCACCTCCGCCGGGGTGTGCCCGCTGACCCGGCGCGCCCCGGTCTGCCCGTGCACCAGGCGCAGGCTGATCCGCAGCATCTGGCGTACCCACCACTGCGGGAACCACAGGTTGGTGTAGAACGGCAGCGGCAGGACGACCAGCAGCGCGGCGGCGATGCCGAGCGCGGGCAGCCACGGGCTGCCGCCGTCGACCACGTCGGCCCAGAGCCACGGCAGCACCGCGCCGTCCAGGCCGAGCAGCGTCATCACCACGAACATGGCGACCGACACCAGGCCGTACCTCGGGTCGTTGGTGCCCAGCCGGAGGATCTCCCGCATGGTGCGCGCGGGCGGCGGCGCGGGCAGCGGCGGCGGGTCGGTCTTCGGCACCGCCACGGCGGCCGGCCGCTCGACCGCCGGTGCCGACGCCGGCGGCTCCACCTCCCACGGGTCGCGCGGCCCGGGCAGCAGGTCCACCCCGCCCCGGCCCGCGCCGGCCGGGGCGTACGCGGCGGCGTGGCTGCTGGCCAGCAGCTCGGCGAAGCGTTCCGACTCGCGCAGCGGGCCGGCCTCCAGCACCGCGCCGTCGGCCATCACCACCACCTCGTCGCAACGGCGCACCGAGGAGAGGCGGTGCGCGATGACGATGCCGATCCGGTCGGTGAGCAGCCGCTCGGTGGCCTGCCGCACCCGGGTCTCGGTGACCGGGTCCAACCGGGCGGTGGCCTCGTCGAGGATCACCACGTGCGGGTCGCGGACCAGGATCCGGGCGAACGCCACCAGCTGTTCCTGACCGGCGGAGAGGACGTGCCCGCCCTCGCCCAGCCGGGTCCGGACGCCGTCGGGCAGCTCGGCGATCCAGCCGGCCAGCCCCAGCTCCTCCAGCGCCCGGGTGGCGTCGTCGAGCAGGTCGGGGTCGAAGAGCGCGACGTTCTCGGCCAGCGTCCCGGCCAGGATCTCGGTGCGCTGCGGGACCACGGCCACCCACCGGCGCAACTGCTCGACGTCCAGGTCCACTAGGTCGGCGTCGCCGAGGAAGACCGTGCCGCGCGGCACGTCGACCGCGCGGGTGAGCACCTTGGCCAGCGTCGACTTGCCCGACCCGGTCCGCCCGACCAGGGCGTACGACCGGCCGCGGACGAAGGTGAGCCGGATGTCGCGCAGCGCCGGCCCCCGCTCCCCGTCGGCGGTGTCCGGGTACCGGAAGGTGAGCCCGCGAACGCTCAGGTCGCCCTCGGCCGGGGCCGCACCGCCCGCCGGCTCCTGCCGGGCGTCGGAGAGCAGTTGCACCCGGGCCCACGCGCCGAGCGCGTACTGCAGGTGGGGCACCCAGCGGGCGAGATGCTCCACGGTGGCCCCGAAGGCGATGGCGAGCAGCCAGATCGCGGTCAGCCGGGCGCCGTCGATCCGGCCGGTGGCCAGCGCCCACGCCCCGCCGAGCACCACGGCGGCGATGCCGGCGCGGATCGCGCCGGCGGCGATCGTGGTGACCCGGGCGGACATCAGGAACACCCGCCGGCACCGGGCCAGCACCTCGGCGGCCCGCCCGGCGTAGAGGCGCAGCACGTACGGCCGGGCCAGGCTGGTCCGCACGTCGTCCTGGCCGTGCACCGCCTCCTCCATCACCGCGGCGAGGTCCGACCAGGCCTCCTCCTCGGCCATCCGGGCCGGGGCGATGCGCGCGGTCGGGCGGCGCAGCACGACGCCGAGCAGGGCGGTGAGCACGAGCATGCCGACACCGGCCGGCCACCAGACGAACAGGGCGCTGACCGTGGCCAGCAGGCAGACCGCCAGCCCCTGCACGAGCCGTACGCCGGTGTTCCGCAGCTCCGAGGCGACCTGGTAGACGTCGTTGTCGATCCGGTCCAGCAGCTCGCCGACCGGCGTGGTCTCCAGGGTGGTCAGGTCCTGACCGAGCGCCACCCGGCAGAGCCGGCGGCGGACGTCGGCGGACCAGTCGGCGGTGAGCCCGGCCATCAGCAGGCCGATGACGAGGTCGCTGAGGACGGCGGCGACCAGCGCCAGCACCAGCACGGCGAAGAAGGCGGTGGACCGGTGCACCAGGACCGGGCCGGCCAGGGCCGAGGCGGCGGCCTGCCCGGCGGCCCCGAGCACGATCAGCACGACCACCACCGCCATCCGGCGTGGCGCGGCGGCCCAGAGATCACGGAGCAGGCGCATGGGAGGGTCCCTCCGGACTCGGGTTGGTGGTGGCGGTAGGTCCAGCCTGGCCCTCGGGCCGCGACCATTCAACGCATTTACCGCGCCCCCGCCGCCTCCGACCTGCCCAGATGTATCGAAGGTCAGGTCTGGGCGACCCGCCGGACGATGCCGAGCAGCGCCTCCTGCACGTCCTCGATCGGCCGGTCGGGTTGGAAGACCAGCCAGTCCACGGCCACCACCAGGCCGACGCCGAACAGCGCCGAGGAGGCGGTCCGCACGTCCAGGTCGGCGGGGAGGTCACCGCTGGCCACCCCGGCCCGGACCGTGTCGGCGATCACCTCGATCGCCTCGCCGCGCAGCAGTCGCAGCGTCTGCTGCCACTCGCGGTTGGTCCGCCACATCTCCGAGAGCAGCAGTTGGGCGAAGGCCCGGTACCGCTGGATGTACTCCAGCTCGGCCCGGACCAGGGCGGCGAGCGCGTCGCGCGGCGGCAGGCCGGCCACCGCGGCCCGGAAGTCGGCGGTGAGCAGGCCGATGCCGTGCCGCAGCAGCTCCTCGAAGAGGACCGTCTTGGACTCGAAGTTGTAGTAGACGGTGCCCTTGGCCACCCCGGCGCGGGCCGCGATGTCGTCCACGGTGGTGGCGGAGAAGCCCTGCTCGGCGATGAGTTCCACCGCCGCCACGAAGAGGCGCTGCCGGGTGTCCTCCCGTCGCCGCGACCGTCCGTCCGTCACTCGCCGTTACCTTTCACTAAGCGTTAGATAGCTCATGATCGGCAGCCGCCCGTTGCCGGACGGCGTTGGCCGCAAGCGGCCTGGACGCTTCGACACCCGCTGCCCGGCCCGCGGGTGCGGGGCTTACGGGTCTTACACAGGCTCCACGTCCTGTTTTAACGTCGCCCGGCAACTCCAGGTCGACGTGCCGCACGAGGGCGGCAAGGTTGCGCGCAGCGTTGACGTCCCGGTCCAGGGACAGGCCGCAGGCATCGCAGTGGAATGTGCGCTCGGACAGCGACAGCTTGGGTTTCACCGTCTGGCATTGCGAGCAGCTCTTCGAGCTGGGGTACCACCGGTCGGCGACGTGCAGGACGCTGCCGTACCAGCCGGTCTTGTACTGCAACTGCCGCCGCAGGGTGGCCGGGGCGGCGTCGGACAACGCCCGGGCCAGCCTGTGGTTGCGCTTCAAGCCGGCCACGTGCAGATCCTCCACCGCAATGGTGTCGTACTGCTGGGCGAGCCGGGTGGTGAGCTGGTGCCAGGCGTCGGCGCGGACCGCGGCGACGGTGGCGTGCAGCCGGGCAGCCTGCGTCTGGGCGCGCTTCCACCGGTTCGACGGGGTGCGCTTGCGGTGCGTGGCCGGGTCGTACGGCCCGATCCGGCGGCTGGCCCGGCGCTGGGCCTTGCCGAACCGCTTCAGGGCCGCCTTGAACGGGGCCGGGTTGTCGACCATCTCGCCGGTAGACAGCACCGCGAGGTGCTTGATCCCGGCGTCGACCCCGATGACCCGGCCCAGCCGGGGGGCGTGCGCCGGGCGTTCGATGGTCCGCTTGACCGCGACCTGAAACGAGCAGAACCAGCGCCCGGCGGTCTCGGTGACGGTCGCGGACAGGATCTTCGCGGTGCCCGCCTCGACCCGGCGGGCCAGCTTGCGGGTCGACTCGTGAGTCCGGATCCGGCCCAGCCGGGGCAGCACCACGTGCCGCCGGTCGGCGTCCACCCGGATCGCCCCGGTGGTGAACCGCACGGACCGGGCCGCGGCCTTGCCTTTGAACCGGGGCCAGCCCATCTTGCGGCCCTTACGCTTGCCGCTGCGTGACGCCGCCCAGTTGGCCAGCGCCCGGGCGAGCGCGTCCAGGCCGGTGTTGAACGCCTCCTTGGAGCATTCCTGCCACCACGGCGCCACCCACGGCTTGACGTGGTTCCAGGTGCGCCGCAGGTCCGGCAGCGACCAGCCCTGCCACGGCGTCAGGTCCGCCTCGGCGACCCCGTAGGACGCCTCCGCCAGGCGCTGTGCCTTGACCGCGCTGAGCCGGCCGAGCATGTGGTTGAAGGCGAACCGGGCCGCCCCGGCATGCCGACGCAGGCTCTGCTCGTCGGCCGGGTCCAGGGCGAACTTGTACGCCTGCACGGTCCAGCCCGCGGGGGCCTCGTACCGCTTCACTCGGCATCACCCAAGGTGGCGGCGGCCACGGCTCGCTCGGCCCGGTTCGCCGCCGCCCGGCGGCCATACAGCCGGGCGCACAGCGAGGTCAGGATCTCGGTCACGTCGCGGACCAGGTCGTCGTCCACCTCGGCCGGGTCGACCACGAGCAGCCGACGGCCCTGGGCGGTCAGCGCGGCCTCGACGTACTCGGCGCCGAAGCGGGCGAACCGGTCCCGGTGCTCCACCACGATCGTGGTCACGGCCGGGTCCCGCAGCAGCGCGAGGAAATTCTTACGGCGCCCGTTGAGCGCCGAGCCGACCTCGGTGACGACCCGCGCCACCGCAAGGTTCTGCCCGGTGGCCCAGGCGGTGACCCGGGCGACCTGCCGGTCCAGGTCAGCGCGTTGGTCCGCCGAGGACACCCGGGCATATACCACCACGGTCTCGGCCGGGGCCGGATCGGCGGGCGACTCCACCAGGATCAGACCACCGACCCGGCGAGCGGGCACAGGCAGCTTGCCCTCCCGGAACCAGCGATACGCCGTTACCGGGTGGACCCCTTCCCGCTTCGCCCACTCTTTCAAGTTCACAACTGCATACTATCGCATACCGTCAAGTCAACTATTGGAACCCCGTCCGCCCGACCGGCCCGTGGCGGACCGGTGCGAGCCGGGGAGGGGTTGCTCGCGTACCCCCGTCCGGCCCATCAGCATCCTCACATGGTCAGTTCGGGGTGCAGCTTCGCCGGGGTCAGTCGCCGGGACCGGCGCGCCGCGCCGACGGTGAGCACCAGCGCCGCCGCGCCGAAGGCGACGATGACCAGCGCGGCGGTGACCACGGTCGCCGACGACCCGCCGTTGATGCTGTGCCGCAGCCCCTGCACCACGTACGTCATCGGCAGCCAGGGGTGGATCGCCTGGAAGAAGCCGGGCGAGGTCTGCACCGGGTAGGTGCCGCCGGAGGAGGTGAGCTGGAGCATCAGCAGGGCCAGCGAGGCGAGCCGCCCGGCCGGGCCGAGCTGCGCGCCGAGCCACTGCATGATCGCGGTGAAGGCCAGCGAGGTCAGCGCGAGCAGCCCGAACGTCGCCGCCGGGTACTCCGGGTCGAGGCCGAGCACCAGGGTGACCACGGTGAAGAGCACCCCGGCCTGGGCCAGCCCGATCGCCACGGCGGGCAGCCAGCCGGCGAGCGCGACCCGCCAGGCGGGCGCGTCGGACATCACGTGCCGCCGGTTCACCGGCCGCAGCAGCATGTACGTGATCATCGCGCCGACCCAGAGCGCCAGCCCGAGGAAGTACGGGGCGAACCCGACGCCGTACGAGCCGGCGGGGTGCTCGGACGTGCGGTCCAGCGAGACCGGGTCGCCGAGGATGCCGGCCCGGTCGGCCGCGTCGTCGTACCCGGGGATCTTCTTCTCCCCCGCGGCCAGCCCGTCGGCGAGCTGGCCGGCGCCGCCCTCCAGCTTGGTCAGGCCGGCGGCGAGCCGGTCGCCGCCCCCGCTGAGCCGGGCGAGCCCGCCGTCGAGGTCCCGGGCCCCGGTGGAGAGCCGGAACAGCCCGCCCCGCAGCTGGTCGGCGCCGGTGGCGGCGGTGCCGAGCCCGTCCCGCAGCTCGGCGTTGCCCTTCGCGATCCGGTCGATGGCGTCCGCGAGCCGGTGCACCTTGGTCCTGGCGCCGGCCACGTCGTCGGCGAGGTGCGGCGCGGCGGCGGCCACCTCGCGGGCGGTGGCGGCGACCTCCCGCATCTTCTTCTGCAGCGCGGCCAGGTCGGTCCGGTCGATGGTGGCGGCCAGCTTCTCGGCCTCGGCGACGGCCTTGTCGGCGGCGGCGCGGGCGGCGGTGACGGTCGGGTCGTCGGCGAGTTCGGGATGCGCCGCGACGAGCGCGTCGAGGCGGTCGGCGACCTTGCGCGCCTGGGTCAGCACGATGTCGGCCTGCTCCGGCAGTGTGTCGAGCCCGTCGGCCAGCGCGTCGGCGCCCTCGGCGATGACGGTGGCGGCCGTGCCGATCTCGTCGGCGTTCTCGCGCAGGAACGGCTCGGCCCGGTCCGCGAGGGCGTCCACCTTGTCGGCGGCGGCCCGGGTGGCGGTGGCCGCCTGGGCGCTGCCGTCGGCGAGCTGCTTCGCGCCGGTGCGGAGTTCGTCGAGGCCGGAGGAGAGCTGGTCGACGCCCTGGGCGCTGCGGTCCAGCCCGGCGGCGAGCTGCCCGGCGCCCGCTTCCGAGCGGCCCAGCCCGTCGGCGAGCTGCCCGGCACCGTCCTGGGAGGTGCCGAGCCCGTCGGCGAGCTGGCCGGCGCCGTCGGCGGCCTTGCCGGTCTCGGCCTTCAGGTCGGTGAAGCCGACCAGCATCTTGTCGAAGTAGCCGCTGGCGGTGCTCTCCGCGGCGGCGGCCCGGATCTCGCTGAACGCGGAGCGGGCGAGCAGGCCGGAGAGGTAGTTGGTGGCGTCGTCGTTGACCACCCGCAGCTCGCCGCGCCGGGCCGGCTGGTCGGGCTCGGGGCTGGCGACGAGGGTCGCGGAGAAGTCCGCCGGGATGGAGAAGACCAGGTGGTAGCGGCCGCTGCGCAGGCCGGCCGTGGCGTCGTCGGCGTCGGTCACGTGCCAGCCGAAGACCTTGCGGTCGAGCAGCTCGTCGGTCAGGTCCTGACCGGCGTGCACCACCCTGCCGTCGCCGGCGGTGGCGGGCCGGTCGGCGTTGACCAGGGCCACCGGGATCCGGTCCATGTGCCCGTACGGGTCCCAGAAGGCGTAGAGGTAGAGGGCGCCGTAGAGCAGCGGGATCACGGTCAGCACGGCGAGCGCGGCGCGCGGCAGCCGGCCCCGGGTCATCCGGCGCAGCTCGAAGCGGGCGAGGCGGAAGACGCTCATCGGTTCACCTCGGGGTCGACGATGTCGGGGGTGGTGGGGTCGCCGGCCGGCCCGCCGGCGCCCTCCGGTTCGGCGGTCGCGTCGGGGTCGGCGGTCGCATCCGGGTCGGTGACGTCCGTCGGGACGGCCTGGGCGGGGACGGCGACGGTGCGCGCCGGGGCGGTGGGGGCCGGAAGGCTCAGGTCGGGCCGGACCGGCAGCGACGGGTCGCCGAGCCGGTGCACGACGGCCCGGGCGCCGGGCTCGACCGCGCGGGCGCTGGCGACCACCGCGTAGCCCTGGTCGGCGAGGCGGGCCAGGGCATCGAAGAGCCAGGCCCGTTCGGGGGCGTCGGAGCCGGCGTCCACGTCGTCGGCGACGATCAGGCTGGGACCGCTCAGGGTGGCCAGGACCAGGCCGAGGACCTGCCGCTGCTGCGGGGTGAGGTCGCGGCCGTGCACGTCCGGATCGAGGGGTACGTCGGTGAAGCCCGCCCCGGCGATCGCGGCGGCGAAGGCGTCCCGCCGGTACGCCCGGCGGGCCCGGACGGCGGCCACCGGCACCAGTTGGCGACGGCGGCGCGGGACGGGCCCGAGCAGCAGCAGCCGCTCCTGGATGTGCTCGGCGACGGTGAGCGCGGGGTCGGGCTCGTGCACCCCGGCGACCTGGCCGAGCGCGGCCGGCCCCCGGGTGCGCAGGGTGCCCTCGTTGTGCGGGAAGCGGCCGGCCAGGGCGAGCAGCAGCGAGGTACGCCCGCTGCCGGGCGGCCCGGTGACGACGTGCAGCTCACCCGCCTCGGCGGTCAGGTCGACGTCCCGGTACACCCAGCCCCGCCGGGTGCGCAGCCCCAGCCCGTGCGCCTCGACGATCCTCATCCGACATCCCGACATGCTTGAACTGACTGGTCAGTATAAAAACATGCCCAGCATAGCGCCGTACGTCCGTTTCCCGGACCGGGGCGGGCGTGATCCCCGCCATGGCCGGCGGGCCGGACGGGACAGTCAGAACAGCACGGTGGCGAGGGTGCCGACCGGCTGGAAGCCGCAGCGCTCGTAGACCCGGCGGGCGGGCAGGTTGAAGTCGTTGACGTAGAGGCTCACGGTCGGCGCGACCCGCAGCAGCGCGTCGCGCACCACCGCCGCCATCGCCGGGGTGGCGATCCCCCGCCCGCGCCACTCGGGGGCCACCCAGACCCCCTGGACCTGGGCGGTACGCCGGGTCACCACGGCCAGCTCGGCCTTGAAGACCACCCGGCCGTCGACGAAGCGGGCGTACGCCCGACCGGCCCGCACCAGGTCGGTGACCCGCCGCCGGTAGGCCCGTCCACCGTCCTCGGCCAGCGGCGAGACGCCGACCTCCTCGGTGTACATGGCCACCGCCGCCGGGAAGAGCCGGTCGATCTCAGCGGCGTGCACCCGGCGCACCTGCGGGTCGGCGGAGACCGGGGGCAGCGCGTCGGTGGCCAGCAACGGCTGGTTGGGGCGGACGTCGCGGGCCGGACCCCAGTGGGTGGCGAGCCGGTCCCAGAGGCCGAGCACGGCGTCGGCCCGCCCGACGATCGAGGAACAGAGGCGTTCCTCGGCGGCGAGCTGCTCGGCGAAGGCGGCGACGGCCGGCTCCGAGGCGAGCACCGGGGTGAGGTTGCCGCCCAGCCAGCAGATCGACTCCAGGTTGCGGCGCGCCCCGTACCCCAGGATCCGCCCCTCGGCCCGCCACCAGGCCAGGCCGCGGGCGGCGACCCGCTCGGCGACCTGCGCGCCCGCGAACGGGTCGAGGTCCAGCAGCCGCTCGACCGCGCGGCGCTCCGACTCCCCCAGTTGGCGTACCGGCACCGTCAGCACGGCTACCAGCCTGCCAGATGTGGGCGGTCACTCGCCGGCCGACCGGTCAGACGGTGACAGGTTCGGCCACCGGCTCGGCCGGCCGGGTCCGCGCCGCCCACCGCACCACCGGCGGCACCAGCGCGCCGAGCACCAGGAACAACCCGCCGAGCACCAGCCAGCCGGGCGCGCCCCAGCCGACCGCGAGACTGGTCACCACCACCGGGGCGACCATCCCGCCGAGCTGCATGCCCATCCCGTACGCCCCCTGGTACTGGCCCTGCGCCCGGGCCGGGGCGAGGCCGAAGGAGATTCCCCAGCCCGCCGCCGCGTGCCACAGCTCGCCGACCACGTGCACGAGCGCCCCGGCCAGCAGCAGCGCCACGGCGGCCGGGGTCGGCACGCCGGCGCTGGCGGCGAAGAGCGCGCAGGCCACTGCGATGACCACGCCGGCCCGCCGGGCGGCCCGCGCGGCCCCGGGCAGTTCCTCGGTGCCCCGGGAGGCGCGGACCTGGAAGAGCACCACCGTCACCGTGTTGACCAGCATGCAGGCCGAGATGAGCCAGTGCGGCGCCGTGGTGTGGTCGGCGATCCAGAGCGGCAGGGCGATGTTGAGCAGCCCGAAGTGCATCGACATCAGCCCGTCGAGCACGGTGAACGCCAGGAAGGGGCGGTCCCGCAGCGCGATCAGCCGTGGCCCGTGGGTGGGCGCCGGCACCGGCGGGACCGGCGCCAGCCGGAGCAGCACCACCGCCGCCAGCAGGTAGGTGACGCAGTCGAGCAGGATCAGCGCGACGTACGCGGCGCGGGTGTCGGCGGCGAGCCCGACGCCGGCGACCACTGCGCCGACCGAGATCCCGACGTTGGTGACGGCGCGCAGCCAGGCCCGGGTGCGGACCCGCTGGTCGGCGGGGACGGCTCCGGCGATCAGCGCGCCCCGGGCACCCCGGCTGGCGGCGTCGGCGACCGCCATCAGCACCCCGACGACCAGGAACGTCGGGAACGACCGGACGGTCACCAGGGCGGCGGTGAAGGCGCCGGAGGCGACCAGCGCGGCGAGCTGGATGCCGCGCGGGCCGTGCCGGTCGGCCAGGTACCCCATCGGCGTGCTGGCGATCAGGCTGACCAGCGCGGTGACGGTGAGGCCGACGCCGACCTCGCGCACCGAGAGGCCGACCGAGCGGGTGAGGAAGAGCGCGCTGACGGTCAGCCAGGTGCCCCGGCCGATCGTGTTGACCAGGGTGGAGAGGGCGAGGGTCCGGGCCGGGCCCGGTTCGGGAAGCAGGCGCACGCCGACACTCTAACAAGACGTACGTACGGTTTGGTGTCCGCTTCAACCAGTCCCTTGTCGCCGACACGTTGCCGATATATCGTCGATGCATCAGCGACAGTCCGAGAAGGGATCGTGGCATGGGATTCCATCAGCACTTCCACGCGATGCACGAGGCCCGTCGACGCGGGTTCGGCTTCCCGCCCGTCCCGCCCGGCCCGCACGGGCACGGCGGCTGGGGTGGGGGCCGGGGCGGCCGGGGTCGGGGCCGGGGTCGCCGGCCGAACGTCCGCGGTGCCGTGCTGGCGCTGCTGACCGAGCGGCCGATGCACGGGTACGAGATGATCCAGGAAATCGACTCCCGCACCGGCGGGGCGTGGCGGCCCAGCCCCGGCTCGATCTACCCGACCCTCCAACTGCTCGAGGACGAGGGGGTCATCGCCGCCAGCACGGACGCCGCCGCCGGCGGACGGAAGCGGTTCGGCCTCACCGACGCCGGCCGCGAGGAGGCCGCCGCCGCAGCACAGACCCCGCCCTGGGCGGAGTTCGCCGAGAACACCGTCAACAGCTGGCACGACATCCGCGACGCCGGCGCGCAGGCGATGCACGCGCTGCGCCAGGTGATGATGACCGGCACCGACGACCAGCGGGAACGCGCCGCCCAGGTCCTCGACGAGACCCGCCGCAAGCTCTACGCCATCCTCGCCGAATCCGAGTGACCGCCGCCCGGCGGTCGCTCCCCCGCGGCCTCGTCCCCCCGGGCAGGAGTGGCGGTCCAGCCTGTGGCCGCCGCTCCTGCCGGAGCCGGCGTCAACCGCACTTGTGCGCCGTGAGAAGCAGATACTCCCACCGCATCACGCCGTCGTCCGGCGTGTGCCGCCGCGCCAACTGGGTGAGGTCGTGATCGAGGGCGGCCACCCGCTCGGGGTCGCCGGCGATCGCCCGGTACACCGAGATCGTCGGTCCGTAGTGGGTCTTGAAGTAGTCGCGAAACGCGTCGGGGCCGGCGAACCTGTCGACCATGACGGTCTGGCGGCGCGTGACGACGTCGGTGGCCCGGTCACCCAGCAGTGCGCGGACGTGCTCCTCGCTGCCCCAGAGCGGCGGGGGCTGCGCGCCGGGCGGCGGTGGTGGCGCGTACGGCTTCATCGTGGCGAACAGCTGACCGATGAAGCCTTCGGGCGTCCAGTTGAGCAGGCCGATCGTCCCGCCCGGCCGGCAGACCCGGACCAGTTCGTCGGCGCTGACCTGGTGCCGGGGAGCGAACATCACGCCCACACAGGACAGCACGCTGTCGAACTCACCGTCGGCGTACGGGAGGTCCTCGGCGTCGGCCTGCTGCCACTCCAACTCGGCACCACGCTCTGCGGCGAGCACCCGGCCGGCCGCCAACAACTCCGGGGTGAGGTCACTGGCCAGCACGCTGGCCCCGGCCAGCGCCGCCGGAATGGCCGCGTTGCCGGTGCCTGCGGCCACGTCCAGCACCCGGTCCCCCGGTTTCACACCGGCCGCCCGGACCAGGATCGCCCCCAGTTCCGGGATGATCTCCTCGGCGAGCGCGGGGTAGTTACCCAGTGCCCACATCTGTCGATGCCGGGTCTTCACGGCCCGGTCGATCTCCATCGCATCGGTCTGCTCGATCATCACGTCTCGTCTCCTCCACCCGTCCTGCCCTCAGACGCTAGGCAGCGGAAGACCGGCGAACTAGTACGAGATCTGTACCGGCGGCCGGCCGGTCCTGATCCCGGTTGCGCAGGCGGCATAGCCTGCAGCCATGGGGACCTCCTACCAGCAGTTCTGTCCGGTCGCGAAGGCCATGGAACTCCTCGACGAGCGGTGGACGCTGCTCGTCGTCCGGGAGCTGGTGAGCGGATCCCAGCGGTTCAACGAACTGCGCCGCGGCCTGCCGCGGATGTCACCCACCCTGCTGTCCCGGCGGCTGCACCAACTCGTCCGGGCCGGCGTCGTGGAGCGGCACACTGACGGCAACGACGTACGGTACGTCCCCACCCAGGCCGGGCAGGAGCTGCGGCCGGTGCTCGAAGCACTCGGCGCGTGGGGGGTCCGCTGGATCGGTGAACTCGGGGACGAGGACCTGGACCCGAAGCTGCTGCTGTGGGACATGCACCGCAACGTCGATCACAGCGCCGTCCCGCACGGGCGGACCGTCATCCAGTTCCGCTTCCGTGACGTGCCGGCCGCCCTTCGTGACTGGTGGCTCGTCATCACCAGCGAGGAGGCCGACGTCTGCGATGTGGATCCCGGCCACGGCGTGACCGTGACGGTGACCGCGAGCCTGCGCGGCATGGTGGGGGTCTGGCGAGGCGACCTCAGCTGGCCGGAGGCGCTTCGCGGCGGCGCGGTGGCGGTGTCCGGCCCCGAAGCGCTCCGACGGGCCCTGCCCCGGTGGTTCACGCTGCCCGGATTCGCCGCCGTACCCAGACCGACGCCGACGGCCTGACCGCGACCCAGGGCCCCACCGTGCCCGCCGGTACGGCCCGGGAAGGGCGGGTGCGGCTGTCCCCGCGGGGACGGCCGCACCCGCGTGCCGACTCCGTCGGTCAGTGGACGGTGACGGTGGCGCCGGGGACCAGGTCGCGGAGTTCCTCGGGGATCTCGGCGCCCATCTCGTCGGCGAGGCGGAGCGCCTCCTCGATCAGCGTCTCCACGATCTGCCCCTCGGGCACGGTCTTGATGACCTGGCCCTTGACGAAGATCTGGCCCTTGCCGTTGCCGGAGGCGACGCCGAGGTCGGCCTCGCGGGCCTCACCCGGGCCGTTCACCACGCAGCCCATCACGGCGACCCGCAGCGGCACCGGCAGCCCTTCCAGGCCGGCGGTGACCTCCTCGGCCAGCTTGTAGACGTCGACCTGGGCCCGGCCGCAGGACGGGCAGGAGACGATCTCCAGGCCCCGCTCGCGCAGCCCCAGCGACTCCAGGATCTGGTTGCCGACCTTGATCTCCTCGACCGGCGGCGCGGAGAGCGAG
Source organism: Micromonospora sp. A200 (assembly GCF_029893845.1). Classification (NCBI taxonomy): domain Bacteria; kingdom Bacillati; phylum Actinomycetota; class Actinomycetes; order Micromonosporales; family Micromonosporaceae; genus Micromonospora; species Micromonospora sp. A200. Next base: position 14,610 of record NZ_JARXXY010000015.1, read on the forward strand.
ACCCGGATGGTGTCGCCGATCCCCTCGGCCAGCAGCGCGCCGAAGGCGACCGCCGACTTGATGGTGCCCTGGAACGCCGGGCCGGCCTCGGTGACGCCCAGGTGCAGCGGGTAGTCGCACTGCTCGGCGAGCTGCCGGTACGCCCGGATCATGACCACCGGGTCGTTGTGCTTGACCGAGATCTTGATGTCCCGGAACCCGTGCTCCTCGAAGAGCGAGCACTCCCAGAGCGCCGACTCGACCAGCGCCTCGGCGGTGGCCTTGCCGTACTTGGCGAGCAGCCGCTTGTCCAGCGAGCCGGCGTTCACGCCGATCCGGATCGGCACGCCGGCCGCGCCGGCCGCCTTGGCGATCTCCTTGACCTTGTCGTCGAACTGCCGGATGTTGCCCGGGTTGACCCGGACGGCGGCGCAGCCGGCGTCGATCGCGGCGAAGACGTACTTCGGCTGGAAGTGGATGTCGGCGATCACCGGGATCTGCGACTTGCGCGCGATCGCCGGCAGCGCCTCGACGTCGTCCTGGCTGGGCACGGCGACCCGGACGATCTGGCAGCCGGACGCGGTCAGCTCGGCGATCTGCTGAAGGGTGGCGTTGACGTCGGAGGTGAGGGTGGTGGTCATCGACTGCACCGAGACCGGCGCACCGCCACCGACCGGCACCGAGCCGACCATGATCTGGCGGCTGACCCGACGGGGGGCGAGCGGCGGGGGCGGCACGGCGGGCATACCGAGACTGACAGCGGTCACTTCAGGCACTCACCTTGAGAAGAGCGTGATCGGATTGACGACGTCCGCGGTCACGGTCAGCAGCGTGAACGCGCCACCGACCAGGATCACCGCGTACGTGAGCGGCATGAGCTTCATGTAGTCCACCCGGCCCGGGTCACGGCGGCCGATCCGGGCGTACAGCCAGGAGCGGACCCGTTCGAACCAGGCGATGGCGATGTGGCCGCCGTCCAGGGGCAGCAGCGGCAGCAGGTTGAACACGCCGACGAAGAAGTTCAGCGAGATGAACAGGAAGGGCAGCATCTGCCAGAAGCCGTTCGCCAACGCCTCGCCGCCGAGCCGGCTGGCGCCGACCACGCTGATCGGGGTGTCCTTGTCCCGCTCGCCGCCGGTGACGGCGGTCCAGAGGGCGGGCACCTTCTCCGGGATCCGCTTCATCGCCTCGTAGGTGCCGACGGCGAGGTCCTTGGTGTAGCCGGCGGTGGCCGGGATTGCCTCGACCGGGCCGTACGTGACGGTGGCCGGGACGCCCGGCGGCAGGGACGGGCCGGCGACGCCGAGGGCGGAGACGGTCTTCGGGGCGCCGTTCGGGTCGTCCAGCGGCTTGCGCTGCACGGCGGCCAGCGTCACCTGGGCGTCGTCCTGCACGCCGTCGCGCTCGTAGCGGATGGTGGCCTTGCCCGGGGGCAGGTCGCGGACCTTCTTGACCAGCTCGGTGTAGTCGGCCACCGGCGTCCCGTTCACCGCGAGGATCTTGTCGTCGTCGCGCAGCCCGGCCTGCCTGGCAGGGCTGACCGGATCGCCGGGGGCGCACTCGCGCTGGGCGTCGGTCGGGATGACGCAGTCCACGACCTTGACGTGCGCCGGCAGCGGGTTGGGCAGGTCCCTGTTCGGCATCCCCACGAACATCGCGACGAGCCAGATGGCGACGATCGCGAGCGCGAAGTGGGTCACCGAGCCGGCGGACATCACGATCGTCCGCTTCCAGACCGGGTAGCGCCACATCGCCCGGTGCTCGTCGCCCGGCTCGACGTCGTCGTCCTGCGGCGTCATCCCGACGATCTTGCAGAAGCCGCCGAGCGGGATGGCCTTGATGCCGTACTCGGTCTCACCGCGGCGGAAGGACCAGAGGGTCGGGCCGAAGCCGACGAAGTAGCGGGTGACCTTCATCCCGAACGCCTTGGCGGTCAGCATGTGACCCGCCTCGTGCAGGCTCACCGAGATGAGAATCCCCAGGGCGATCGCGACCACCCCGAGCAGATAGAGCATCAAGCTTCCTTCCCCGACCCCGAGATGATCTCCTGCGCGTGCGCGCGTGCCCACGACTCGGCCGCGAGCACGTCCTCGACGGTACCTGGTTCGCCGAAATCGGGTGCCTCCTCCAACACCCGGCGCAGGGTGTCGACGATGCCGAGGAAGGGCAGCCGGCCGGCGACGAAGGCGGCGACGCACTCCTCGTTCGCCGCGTTGTAGATCGCCGGGCGGCAGCGGCCGGTCTCGCCGGCGGCCTTGGCCAGGGCGACCGCCGGGAACGCCTCGTCGTCCAGCGGGGCGAACTCCCAGGTGTGCGCGGTGGTCCAGTCGACCGCGGCGGCGGCGTCGGCCACCCGGTCCGGCCAGCCGAGGCCGAGGGCGATCGGCAGCCGCATGTCCGGCGGGCTGGCCTGGGCGAGGGTGGAGCCGTCGACGAACTCGACCATCGAGTGGATCACCGACTGCGGGTGGACCATCACGGTGATGTCGGCGTAGGGCACGTCGAACAGCTCGTGCGCCTCGATCACCTCCAGCGCCTTGTTGACCATGGTGGCGGAGTTGATCGTGACGACCGGGCCCATGTTCCAGGTGGGGTGGGCCAGGGCCTGCGCGGGTGTCACCTCGGTCAGCTCGTCGCGCCGCCGGCCGCGGAACGGCCCGCCGCTGGCGGTGACGACCAGCCTGCGCACCTCGCCGCGGGCCCCGCCGCGTAGGCACTGCGCCAGCGCCGAGTGCTCCGAGTCCACCGGCACGATCTGCCCCGGCCGCGTCACCGCGGCCTTCACCAGCGGGCCGCCGGCCACCAGCGACTCCTTGTTGGCCAGGGCGAGGGTACGGCCGGCGCGCAGCGCCGCCAGGGTCGGCGCCAGCCCCAACGACCCCACCACCCCGTTGAGTACGACGTCGCAGGGCCACTGCGCCAGCTCGGTCATGGCGTCCGGGCCGGCGACGATCTTCGGCAGCCGGAAGTCCCCGGTGGCCCAGCCGCGCCGGCTCGCCTCGGCGTAGAAGGCGAGCTGGAGATCCTGCGCGGCGGACGACTTCGCCACCCCGACCGCGTCCACGCCCAGCTCCAAGGCCTGCGCGGCGAGCAGCTCGACATTGCCGCCGCCGGCCCCGAGCGCCACCACCCGGAACCGGTCCGGGTTGCGCCGCACGATGTCGATGGCCTGGGTACCGACCGAGCCGGTGGAGCCGAGCAGAACGAGGTCGCGGGGAGTTGTCACGCGGCCATTCTGCCCCGGCGTCGCTGTGCGCCCGCTGGGAGCCTCAGCCCGGCGGCGTCGGCTCGGGCGCGAAAGCGGCCTGGGCCATCCGGGCTCACCCCTCGGCGGACAGTCTGCTGGCGCCCAGCCCAGTCGCGCTGCCCCCACCCGCCGCCGACGCACAACCGGTGCGTCATCCCAGGTCGGCGGAGCGACGGCCACTCACCGGGCCACGGGTGCCGACGGTCGGCGGACGGCGGACGGCGGATGGCGGTGAGGCCGTCGGTCGCGACGACGTGGGCGAAGGCGGTCCACGCTGCGAGCGGGAAGGTCAGCGCCCGGCCCTGCCGGTCCGTGCTGTCGCGCGCTCCCAGCGGACCAGCCGAGTCGGCCAGCTCGGTGATCCGGCGCACCCCGGTCGCGTCGATCTGCCGGGAGGTGGGGCGGTCGTACAGCCGCCAGCAGTGCCGCACGACCCGCCGGAACAGCAGCTCCGGCCCCAGCCAGCGCCGTCCCCCGGCGTGTCGCGGCGAGGACGACCTGTGCCTGGTGAGCGATATACCTGAGAGGCATAAATATGCCTCTCAGGTATATCGCTCACCAGCATGTCCGGTGGGTGGGCACTACGCTCCGTGACGGTCCGGCGGGGGCGACCTACCGCCGGACGGCCTGCGGCCTCGGCTCGACCGGATCGGCGGTGAGTAGGTTCCGGCCGCGCAGGTAGGAGTACAGCTCGGCCTGCTGTTCGACGCTCAGACCGTCGATCGGGACCGGGAACACCTGGTACCGGCTGAGCCGGAACAGCAACTGGCCGGGGATGGGCTCCACCCCGGTCAGCGCCTCCCAGCGCACGACGCTGTCGGAGAGGGCGTTCGCGCCGCGCACGCCCTCGTCGGAGATCGTCCAGGTGATCGGGATGCCGTGCATCTTCCAGCTGGCCCGGACCAGCGCCCGCAGGACCAGCGGCGACAGCACCGCGGCGGTCACCGCGGCGGCGACCCAGGGCAGCGCCTCCAGGGGATCTCCGAGGAGCACGGCGACCAGGGCCGGCAGGAGCAGCACGACCGGGCAGAGCCAGTACAGCAGCAGCGTGTGCCGGTAGGCGCGGCGCAGGGCGGCGGTGAGCCGCCGCCGGTCCGGCTGCGTCTCGAAACTGATCATCACGGCGGAGGACGATACGGCCCGTGCGGCGTTCTCCGCTGTCCCGGCAGGCGTCAGGCGTCGGCCCGGCGAACGAAGGTTTCCAGCACCTCGCCGCCGTACCAGTCGGTGCGCCGGCCCAGGTGGACCATGCCGAGCCGGCGGGCCACCGCCATCGACGGGTGGTTGCCGGGCGGGATCACCGCGTACACCTGCGGGGTGCCGGCGGCGAACTCGCGGGCCAGCACCGCGCGGGCCGCCTCGGTGGCGTACCCGTGCCTCCAGGAGTCCGGATGCAGGTGCCAGCCCACCTCGATGTCGTCGGTCTCCGTCACGCCGTCCGCCCCCGGCAGCGGCTTGAGGATCAGAGTGCCGGCGACCCGGCCGGTGTCCCGGACCTCCATCGCCCAGGTGCCGTACCGGCCGCCCTGGCCGGCGTGCCGTTTCCGCCAGATGGCCAGCCGGTCCAGGGCCTGGCCCGGGTCGGTCAGCGGCAGGCCGGACACGGCCAGCCAACGGGTGATCTCGGTACGCGAGTAGATGTCGAAGATCCGATCCAGGTCCGCCGGGGCGTCGGTCCAGTCCCGCAGCACCAGGCGTTCCGTGGTGAGCACCGTCATGAGGCGCGATCGTAATGCGTGCCCCGGCCCGGGAGGGGGAAGGAGATCGCGATGGGCCACGCATGGCAGCGCACGAAGCGGATCATCAGCGCCGCCTTCCGGCCGGTACGCGGCCGGGACATCTCGCTGCACGCCGCCGCGATCACCTTCTACGGGGGGATCGCCGTGGTGCCGGTGGCGCTGCTGGCGATCTGGCTGACCTCGCTGCTCGCAGGCGGGGAGCGGGTCCGCCGGCTCACCTCGTACGCGGTGAACACGCTGCCGGACGCGATCGGGGCGCCCCGGGCGGTGGAGGCGCTGGTCGCGGCCGGGGTGGAGTTGACCCCGCTGCTCGCGCTGGCCTCCCTGCTGCCGGCGTCGCTCTACGGCGAGGGGCTCCGTCGGGCGTTCGTCTCGGTCGCCACGCCGCCGAACCCGGACGAGGCGCTGGTGGGCTGGCGCGGTCGGCTGCTGCTGCTGCCACTGCTCGCCCCGGCCCCGGCGCTGCTGCTGTCGATCCTGATCGCCCTGCCCACCACCACCCACCTGGTCAGCCAGGGCGGCTGGGTCGGCGCGCTCGGCGTGGTGCTGTCGTTCCTGGGGGTGTGGCTGGTGCTCACCCCGGTGGTGATGTGGGTGTTCCGGGTGGTCGGACCGGCCTCCCCGGACTGGCTCTCCACCCTCGCCGTCGGCTCGTTCACCGCGGCGAACCTCTCCGGCTTCCTGCACGGGTTCGTGCTGTTCGCCTCGCTCCCGATCGACCTGGGGGCGCCCTTCGGCGGCTTCGACGAGATCGGCGCGGGCGTCGCGGTGCTGCTCTGGCTCTACCTGTTCCACGTGATCGTGCTGGCCGGCTACTCCGCCACCCTGGCCCTGAGCCGCTGGCGCGCCCAGCGCCGCTGAAACCCTCCGGCCGCTGAAGCCCTCCCGCCGGGGGCCGCGCCGCACTAGGCTGCCCGGGCATGAGCGAAGCGAGTGAGCTGCCGGCCCGCGCCGACGTCGTGATCGTCGGATCCGGGCACAACGGGCTGGTCTCGGCCGTCCTGCTGGCCCGGGCCGGGCTGGACGTGCTGGTGCTGGAAGCGGCGGAGGAGATCGGCGGGGCCACCCGCACCGAGAACCCGTTCCCCAAGGTCCCCGGGCTGCGCCACTCCACCGGGTCGTACCTGCTCGGGCTGATGCCACCGGAGCTGCTCGCCACGCTCGACGTGCGGATCCCGGTGCTGCGCCGCGACCCGCACTACTTCCTGCCCACGCCGGGCGGCATCGGCTCGCCGTACCTGCTCTTCGGCAGCGACACCGCGGCGACCCGCAAGCAGCTCGCGGAGTTCTTCTCCCCCGCCGACGCGGCCGCCGACGACGCCTTGCAGGCCGAACTGGCCCAGCTGCGCGAGGACCTGGCGCCGGCCTGGCTGGCCGAGCCGCTGCCGGTGGAGGAGACCGCCGAGCGGTACGTCCGGCCGGCGCTGCGGCAGGTCTTCGTCGACCTGGTGCGCGGCTCGGTCGCCGACCACCTGGCCCGCTTCGACTTCCGCTCCGAGCTGCTGGTCAGCATGTACGCGGTCACCGACGGCCTCTCCGGCCTCAACGCCGGCCCGGACGACCCCGGTACCGGGCACAACTTCCTGGTGCACAACATGTGCCGGCTGCCGGGCGCCGACGGCACCTGGATGATCGCCCGGGGCGGCATGGGCACCGTCTCGCGGACCTTCGCGGAGGCCGCCCGCGCCGCCGGAGCCACCATCCGCACGGGTACGCCGGTGACCGGGGTGACCCTGGACGGCGGCGCGGCCAGCGGGGTGACCCTCGCCGACGGCCGGCACGTCGCCGCCCCCGTGGTGCTCGGCGCCTGCGACCCGTACCGGCTGATGGACCTGCTGCCCGACGGCGCGCTCCCGGCGCCGCTGCACCAGCGGATGACGGCGGTCCGCCGCCCCGGCACCACCCTGAAGCTGAACCTGGCGCTGACCGGGCTGCCCCGCTTCGCCTGCCTGCCGGCGGGGGCGCCGAGCCCGTTCGGCTCCACCATCCACCTGCTCCCCGGCTCGGCCTCGCTGGTCGGCGGGGGCGGCGAGGCGCCGATGGCCGCGCTGCGCGCGATGTGGGCGGACGTGCAGGCCGGCCGGCTGCCCGAGGAGCCGACCATCGAGTGGTACCTGCACACCACCGTCGACCCGTCGCTCTCCGACGAGGCCGGCCACCACTCCTCGGCCCTGTTCGTGCAGTCGGTCCCCTACGAGCTGGCCGGCACCACCTGGGACGAGGCCATGCCCGGGTACGTCGAGAAGCTGATCGCCATCTGCGAGCGGTACGCCCCCGGCGCCGGCGACCTGATCGCCGACGCGGTGCCGCTGCCCCCGCCCGGCATCGAGGCGCACTTCGGCATCACCGGCGGGCACATCCACCACGTGGACAACACCGTCTCGTTCACCGACCGCATGCCGTACGCGACCGGCGTCGACGGCGTCTACGCGGGCAGCGCCGGCTGCCACCCGGCGGGCAGCGTGATCGGCGCCGCCGGCCACAACGCCGCCCGCCGCATCCTCAGCGACCTCGGTCGCTGACCTCACCGCCGGCCTCGGCGGGGGGCAGATCGCCGGGGCGGCGGATGAGGGAGAGACCAGCGAGCAGCAGGTAGAGGACGAGGCTGAGGATCGGGTCGACGAAGACGAAGGCGAAGGCGATCAGGTAGAGCAGCGGGCGCAGCAGCAATCGCCGCGAGACCGCCCGGGCCAGTTCGGGATCCAGGTCGGGGTGGAGCAGCCGCCGCCTCCGAGCCCACCACCAGCTCAGGTTGAAGAAGAGCGACTCGCCGAGCACGGTGCCGAGGTAAAGGGCGGCGGTCAGCCGCTGCTCGGTCGCACTGCCGCGCAGGTTGTCCGACAGCAGGTCGGCGGTGAACGGGATGGCGGCCACGAAGAGCAGCACGAGCAGGTTGAACACCAGCAGCAGCTGGTCGACCCGGACCACGTACCGCCACATGTTGTGATGGCCGAGCCAGATCTGGCCGGCGATCACGAAGGTGATCACGTACGCCAGGTAGGACGGCCAGGCGTGGGCGAGGGCGTCGGGAAGCTCCCTCCCGCCGACCCTCGCCGGACCATACTGGAGCAGTTCGACGGCCATCACCGTCAGCACGACCGCGAAGACGCCGTCGCTGAACGTCTCCACCCGGGAGGCGTCCCGGCCCATCTCCCGGTCACGCCTGAACCGGTACCCGCTCCTGCCCGCGCCGTCGGCCACGCCGCCCCCCTTCCGACCTGATGGTCACCCGGCGGGGGCGGCGGGCGCGGGGAAACCGCTAGGTGAGCGCCTCCCCGGCGGGGGCGGGGGTCTGCTCGTCGGCGCGGTGGGCGCGGATCTTGTGGCCGACGCTGGTCAGGCAGCGGCCGCTGGGCATGTCGAACTTCCAGCCGTGCAGCTGGCAGGTGAGCTGGTCGCCGTCGACGATGCCGAACCGGCTCAGGTCGGCCTTCAGGTGCGGGCAGCGGCGCTGCACCACCCAGTCGCCGATGGTGATGTCCTCCGCGTCGACGGCCCGCTCGTGCTCGTCGTACCAGCCCTCGGCGTACTGGAGGCGCTCCTCGGAGAGGCACTTGAAGAAGGCGTAGACGAACTCGTTGTACTGGCCGATCCGGGCCGCCGAGAAGCGGCAGGAGAGGAAGAGGGAGTTGACCCAGTCCACCTCTTCGATGTGCAGCAGGTGCTCGATCAGCGCCCGCTCGGTACGGAACCGGTAGCGCACCTTCTCGTCCGCGTACGGGCGGACCTCCTTGCCCGGGAAGTCCACCACGATCGACTCGACGCTCTCGCCGTCGTAGCCGACCAGGTCGAAGCGGACCGGGCCGCCGACCCCCTTGGCCAGGTAGATCGACTCGTCCAGCAGCGGCTCGATGCGGCGCTTCATCTCGCCGAGCACGTCCACCTCGGGGTGCCGCCAGGACGCCTTCTCCGCCTCGATGATCGGGCGCTTGCGCTCCCGCATCTCCTCCAGGTGCGCGGTCTTGTTCGCGAAGAACTCCTCCACCGGCACCGGGTGGGTGGTGCTCGCGCCCTCCGTGGTCACCTCGGCGACGCTGCCCGGCAGCAGCACGATGCCGTTGGTGCCGCCCACCTTGGCGTACTCGGCCAGGAAGACCGACTGGTCGGGGAAGATGTTGCCCTCGTCGCCGTGGATGTCGTTGAACTGCCACAGCGCGTCGTCCAGGAAGCACGGCGGGCCGGCGATCGGGAAGACGTGGTCGGCCTTGAGGTCGTCGATGTAGCGCCAGGTGCGGTCGAACTGCCGGTCGCGCTTCTGCTTGCCGAACGCGGTCTTGGCCGCCTGCGGCAGCTCGTAGACCATCGGGTACCAGATCGCGCCGGAGAACTGGAGCAGGTGCGCGTGCACGTGGCCCAGCTCGGCGAAGACGCTCAGGTCGGTCGGGCGGGCGTCGTTCTGGTTCAGCAGCCGGACCCCGTCGTACTCCACCCAGAGCGAGGAGTCACCGATCGGGCCGTCGGTCGGGCTGGTCAGCGCCTGGATCATGATCTTCAGGCCGCCGTCGAGCTCCACGACCTGCTCGTTCGGGGCCTTGAGGAACTTCGTGAAGCCGAGCGCCCGCAGCTCGTCCTCCATCTCCGAGGTGGGGAACTCGGGGAGGAGCACGGTGGCATCCTTCGAGACGTACCGCTTGAGGTGGGCGGCGTCGAAGTGGTCCCGGTGCAGGTGCGAGACGTACAGGTAGTCGACGTCGCCGAGCGCCGCCCAGTCGAGCTGGGAGTTGTCCGGGAAGGGGAACCACGAGGCGAAGTAGGCGGGATTGACCCACGGGTCGCACAGGATGCTGCCCGCGGCCGTGTCGATCCGCATGCTGGCATGTCCCGTACCGGTCACTCGCACCGCAGTCCCCCTCAAAACGACAATCAAGGTGTACGTCAGAACGCTACCGGAGGCGGTGTGGTCGCCGACCCGCGACGCCGTACCCCCATCAGGCCGGACCCTGCGCCGGGCCCGCCGCGGGGCGTGCCAGACTAACCGGAGATCCGATCGCGAGGGAAGGACCGACAGTGGCAGGAAGCGAGCCGGTAACCGCGCCAGATCAGCACAAGCCCGGGCACCGCAGGTCCGGACGGATCGGCGCGGTGCTCTCCGCGTTGGCGCTGCTGGCGATGCTGTGCGGCAACCACGAGGGCAGGGTCGAGGACATCTGGCTGGTCGGCCTGGCCGTGCTGCTGCTGGCGATCGTCATCGGCGACGCCGTGCTGCGCCGCAACGGCCTGCGCTCCTGACCCGACCGCCGCGCCGGACCACGAACGCGTGAAGGGCCCACCCCCTCGGGGGTGGGCCCTTTCGTCACGTCGGTCCCCGTCGCTCCGGTCCCGTCGCTGCTGTCTCGTCGCGGCGGTCCCCCTCGCGCGGTCAGCGGCCGAAGAGGATGTCCTGCACGTCCTTGAGCGCGGCGTCGACCTCGGCCTCGAAGTAGCCGCCCGGCACCAGCCCGAAGCGCAGGGTGTCCAGGTCCTTCGGGTTCACCGGCATCGGGTTGCGGCCCTGCATGCCGCCGAGCAGCGTCTCGAAGAACCGGTCCACCTGGTCCGGGTCGTATCCGCTGCCGAAGCGACGCACCTGGAAGCTACGCCGGATCTGGTCGACCCGGTAGAGGTCGCTGCCGGGCGGACCGGCCATCGGCGGGCCCACCATCGGCGGGCCGCCCACGGGCGGACCGGCCATCGGCGGCGGGCCGCCCATCGGCGGGCCACCGAGCGCCTGCGGCGGCATCGGCGGGCCGGCCGGGCCGCGCCCGCGCATGTCGCGCTGGTCCCGCTCCGGCATCCGGATCTCGGCGGTCATGTCGGCCCGGCCGTGCCGGCCCGCCTCGAAACCGTCGAACCGCGGCTCCTCCGGGGCGCCGTAGCCACCCGAACCCGGGGGCAGGCCGCGCTGCGGCGGACCGCCGTGCCCACCCGGCCCACCCGGGCCGCCCGGACCCATCGGCCCACCCGGGCCGCCGGGACCACCCGGACCGCGCGGCGCGTCGTAGCCGCCCCGGGGGGCGTCGTACCCGCCGGCGAAGGCGCCGGTGGGCTCGTCGTACCGGTTGCCGTAGCCCTGCGGGCCGGCCTGCGCCGGCATGGCACGCGGCGGGAGCGGCTGCGGCACCGGGGACAGGCCGCGGTGGTCGTCGCGCATGGGCGGTCCGAGACGGGGGTCGGCGCCCCGCGGGTCGGCGCCGCGACCGCCGAGGCCGCCGCGCTCCTCCAGCTCGGCCAGCTGCCGCTCGACCCGGTCCAGGTGCAGGTCGACCTGCCACTCGTCGTAGCCGTTGAAGCGGACCCGGAAGACGACGTCGTGGACCTCCTGGGAGGCCACGGGCGCGCCGACCGGCTGGCCGGCGAGTGTCGCCTCGACCCGGTCCAGGAAGGCGTCCACCTCGTCGACCTTGTATCCCCGGCGGAGCGCCTTACGCCGGAAACGCTGACCCTGACTCGCCACTATGTCTCCTGGTCTCGTCGCTACGCCCGGTCACGCCCGCGCGGCGCATCGGTGTCCCTGTCCTCGGCGGCAGCCAACTGCCCGCACGCGCCGTCGATCTCGCGCCCCCGGGTGTCCCGCACCGTCGTGGACACCCCGGCCTCGCGGAGTCGCCGGACGAACTCGCGCTCGACCGGCTTCGCGCTCGCGTCCCACCGGCTGCCGGGTGTCGGGTTGAGCGGGATGAGGTTCACGTGGGCCAGCTTGCCGGCCAACAGCCGCCCGAGCAGGTCCGCCCGCCACGGCTGGTCGTTCACGTCCTTGATCATCGCGTACTCGATCGACACGCGGCGCCCCGTCCGGGCCACGTAGTCCCACGCTGCGTCCAGCACCTCGGCTACCTTCCAGCGCTGGTTGACCGGCACGAGTTCGTCGCGCAGATCATCATCGGGCGCGTGCAGCGACAGCGCAAGGGTCACTGAGAGGTCTTCGCTGGCCAGTCGGCGGATGGCCGGAACCAGGCCGACCGTGGAAACGGTGATGTGCCGCTGCGACAGGCCCAGCCCCTCGGGGGCCGGCGCGACCAGCCGACGGATCGCCGCCACCACCCGGTTGTAGTTCGCCAGCGGCTCGCCCATGCCCATGAAGACGACGTGCGACAGCCGCGGCGGCGACCCGGCCACCGCGCCCGAGGCCGCGACGCCGGCGAGGTAGACCGCCTGGTCGACGATCTCGGCCGTGGACAGGTTGCGGGTCAGCCCGGCCTGGCCGGTGGCGCAGAACGGGCACGCCATGCCGCAGCCGGCCTGGCTGGAGATGCAGACGGTGACCCGGTCCGGGTAGCCCATCAGCACGCTCTCCACCAGCGAGCCGTCGTGCAGCCGCCAGAGCGCCTTGCGGGTGGCGCCGTCGTCGCAGGCCAGCTCGCGGACCGGGTTGAGCAGGGTCGGCAGCAGCGCCCCGGCCAGCCGCTCCCGGGTGGCCGCCGGCAGGTCGGTCATCAGCTCCGGGTCGCGCACCAGCCGGCCGAAGTAGTGGTTGGAGACCTGCTTCGCACGGAAGGCCGGCTCGCCCAGCTCGGTCACCAGCGCCTGCCGGCCCGGCAGGTCCAGGTCGGCGAGGTGGCGGGGCGGCATCGCGGGCCGGCGCCCGGGGGCGTCGGGGTCTACGGGGATCACAGGCAGGCTCGTCATGGCCGGTCCAGTCTGTCACGCCGGCCGGGGAACACACCCGTCCGGAGGTGCCGAATCGACCCCCACCGGGCGGGGGACACGGTCTGCCGGACGTGATTCATGCCTCAGCCCACCACCGGCACGAAGACCGCCAGCAGCAGGTACGCGGTGGGGACGGCGAAGAGGATCGAGTCGAGCCGGTCCATCAGGCCGCCGTGCCCGGGCAGCAGGTTGCTCATGTCCTTCACGCCCAGGTCACGCTTGATCATGGACTCGCCGAGGTCGCCGAGGACCGCCGCGACGGAGACCGCGACCCCGAAGAGCGCACCCCACCACGGCGCCAGGTCGAAGAGCAGCCAGAGCAGCACGGCGCTGCCGACCGCCGCCGCCGAGACCGACCCGGAGAAGCCCTCCCAGGACTTCTTCGGGCTGATCGAGGGGGCCATCGGGTGCTTGCCGAAGGACACGCCCGCCGCGTACCCGCCGGTGTCGGAGAGCACCACGGCGACCAGGGTCGCCAGCACCCGCAGGTGGCCATCGTCGGGCGCCGCCGCGAGCAGTGCCGCGAAGCCGCCGAGGAACGGCACGTAGACCGCGATCAGGGTGGCCGCGGTGAGGTCCCGCTGGAAGCCGCCCGGGCCGTCACCGAGCCGCCAGATCATCGTGCCCAGCACGGTGACCAGCAGACCCAGGCTGAGCGCGTCCGGCCCGGCGTACCAGGCCAGCCCGATCATCAGCACGCCGCCGGCGATCAGCGGCACCAGCGGTGGATGGGCGCCGCTGCGGCGTACCGCCCGGGCCATCTCCCAGATGCCCACGCCGATCGCGCCGGCCACCACGGCGAGGAACGCCGGCAGGTAGAAGAAGAGCGGGATCAGGATCAGCGCGCCGAGCCCGAGGCCCACGCCGATCGCGGCCGGCAGGTTGCGGCCGGCCCGGCTGGCCGCCGGCTGCCCGGTCGCCGGCCGGTCCGCGCTGGCCCGGCGCCGGCCGGGCTGCCGCCGGCCCGGGGGCCGCTGCGGGTCGCGCTCCGGCTCGGCGGCCTCCCGCACCGGGGGGAACTGGGAGGTCGGCATGTCGTCGTCGCGGACCGGCGGGAGCGAGGAGGTGGGCATCTCGTCGTCGCGCGGCGGGCGCCCGGGACCGCGCCGGTCGTACCCGTCGTCATAGGCGCCGTAGCGGTCGACGTCGTGGCGGTCGTACGGGTCGCCGTGCCCGTCGTACGGGTCGAGGGCGGGCTCGTCGTACCGGCGGGCGGTCGGCCGGGGGCGGGCCTGCGGCCCGGCGTACAGGTCGGCGCCGGACTGCCGGTTCCACGGGCCGGTGGGCTCGACGTCATGCTCCGGCCAGGGCAGCGCGGGCGGGCGTTCGGGGCGGTCCCAGCCGCGAGGCTCGGCGCCGCCGTAGGGGTCGGGGTGGGACATCACGCACCGAGCGGGAACGGTACGAGTTCCACCACATGCCGCAAGACCAAGGCCATCCCCTACACGCGTGACTGTTCCGTCCGGTTGACCGGCCCGACGGCCGGCCGATTCCCGCCGTTCACCGCGCGGTGGCCGGGAATCGTGCCGAGCCTACTGCACCGGGCGGCCGGGGGCGGCGGACGAGGCCAGCCGGCCACCGGCAGCAAGGTACAGGCACGGTACGGCGCCGACGAGATCACCTGCGACGGCGGCACCACGAGCCTCTCGATGAGCTGCTACCGGGCCGACCCGGTCCTGCACCCGGGGCGGGCCGTCGTGCGGTTCGAGCTGCACGACGCGTACCAGGGGACGACGCTGACCGAGACGACCCGGAGCGTGCGGATCCCGCGCTGAACGAGGCGAGGCCCGCTCCCCGGTTGCGGGGAGCGGGCCTCGATGGCGTCCGGGACGGGGCGTCCCGTCCGGGCGGCTACACCTCGAGCAGCTCGGCTTCCTTGTGCTTGACCAGCTCGTCGACGCTGGCGACGTACCGCTGGGTCAGGTCGTCGAGCTCCTTCTCGGCGCGGCGGCCCTCGTCCTCGCCGACCTCGCCGTCCTTGACGAGCCGGTCCAGCTCTTCCTTGCCCTTGCGGCGGATGTTGCGGATGGCCACCTTGGCCTCCTCACCCTTGTGCCGGGCCACCTTGATCATCTCGCGGCGGCGCTCCTCGGTCATCTGGGGGAGCAGGATGCGCAGCTGGTTGCCCTCGTTGTTCGGGTTCACGCCGAGGTCGGAGTCGCGGATCGCCTTCTCCATGGCGTTGATCTGCGAGTTGTCGTACGGCTTGATGATCACCATGCGCGGCTCGGGAACCCCGATGGAGGCCATCTGGGGCAGCGGGGTGGGGGTGCCGTAGTAGTCGATGACGACCTTGGAGAACATGGCGGCGTTGGCGCGGCCGGTGCGGATGGCGCCGAACTCTTCCTTGGCGTGCTCGATGGCACGGTCCATCTTCTCTTCGGCCTCGAGGAGGGTGTCGTCGATCACCGGTCTCCTCGCCTCCTTCTGTTACTCGTGGTGGGCTCTGCTGCTGTCCGTCGGAGGACCGCCGAGACGGTCGGCCGGGGGAGTTCAGGCGGTGATCAGGGTACCGATCTTGTCGCCGCCGACGGCGCGAATGATCGTGTCGTCGCCCTGGGCGCCGAAGACCAGCATCGGCAGGCCGTTCTCCATGCAGAGGCTGAACGCGGCGGCGTCGGCCACCCGCAGGTTGCGGCGCAGCACCTCGGAGAAGGTGATCGAGTCGAACTTGCTGGCGGAGGGGTCGATCCGGGGGTCGGCGGTGTAGACGCCGTCGACGCCGTTCTTGCTCATCAGCACCACGTCGGCGCGGATCTCCAGCGCACGCTGGGCGGCGACGGTGTCGGTGGAGAAGTACGGCATGCCGGCGCCCGCGCCGAAGATGACCACGCGGCCCTTCTCCAGGTGCCGGATGGCGCGCAGCGGGATGTACGGCTCGGCGACCTGGGCCATCGTGATCGCGCTCTGCACGCGGGTCTCGATGCCCTCCTTCTCCAGGAAGTCCTGGAGGGCGAGGCAGTTCATCACGGTGCCGAGCATGCCCATGTAGTCGGCCCGGGCCCGGTCCATGCCGCGCTTCTGCAGCTCGGCGCCGCGGAAGAAGTTGCCGCCGCCGACCACCACGGAGACCTGCACGCCGCGGCGGACCACGGTGGCGATCTGCCGGGCGATGGCCTGGACGACGTCCGGGTCGACGCCGATCGACCCGCCGCCGAAGACCTCGCCGGAGAGCTTCAGCACCACCCGGCGGGCCCGCCCGGGCGGCGGCGCCGTCGGGTCGTCCGCTTCCAGGCTCCGGTCACTCACAACCTGCGTCATCCGCCCCGCCCTTCCCCGCGCGCACGTCCTGCACGCCATGTACCCCGCAACTGCCGTTGCCGACCCTATGTGACGAGGAGGCCGCGGTGCCTGTCACGTACACCGGCGGCCTCCTCGTCGACGTTCCCTGCCCTCGGGCGCGTCACGCCCGATCCGGCGGCTCAGGCCTGGCCGACCTCGAACCGCAGGAAGCGGGTCACCTCGATGCCGGCCTCGGCCAGCACCTGCTTCACGGTCTTCTTGTTGTCGGCCACCGACGCCTGCTCGACGAGGACGTAGTCCTTGAAGAAGGCGTTGACCCGACCCTCGACGATCTTCGGCAGCGCCGCCTCGGGCTTGTTCTCCTCGCGGGCGGTCTGCTCGGCGATGCGCCGCTCGGACTCGACGACCTCGGCCGGCACCTCGTCCCGGGTGAGGTACTTCGGCCGCATGGCGGCGATCTGCATGGCGGCGCCGCGCGCGTCGGCGTCACCGGCCTCGTCGGTCTGGCCGGCGTACTCCACCAGCACGCCGACGGCCGGCGGCAGGTCCTGGCTCTTGCGGTGCAGGTAGACCGCGACGTTGCCGTCCAGCTTGGCGAAGCGGTTGAGCACCAGCTTCTCGCCGATCTTGGCGGACTGCTCCTGGACCAGGTCGGCGACGGTCTTGCCGTCCAGCTCGGAGGCGAGCAGCTCCTCGGCGTTGCTGGCGCCGCTGCGCTCGCCGTGCTCGACCAGCTGCTGGGCCAGGGCGACGAACGCCTCGGTCTTGGCGACGAAGTCGGTCTCGCAGTTGAGCTCCAGCAGGGCCTTGCCGGAGTGGGCGATCAGGCCGTTGGCGGCGGTACGGCCGGCCCGCTTGCCCACGTCCTTGGCGCCCTTGACACGCAGGATCTCGACGGCCTTGTCGAAGTCGCCCTCGGCCTCGGTCAGCGCCTTCTTGCAGTCCATCATGCCGGCGCCGGTGAGGTCGCGGAGCTTCTTGACGTCCGCGGCGGTGAAGTTGGACATGGCTCTCTCTTCGATGTCGGAACTGCGGGGTGGGATGGTCTGGGTGCCGGTTACCCGGATCCGGGCCGGATGTGCCCGGCGTACCCGCCGCTTCCCCACCGTCGGTGAAAACGGACGGTGGGGAAGCGGCGGTGCGCTCACTCCGCGGCGGCGGTCGCCGGCTGCTCGGCCGGCTGCTCAGCCTGCTGCGCCGGCTGCTCAGCCTGCTGCGCCGGCTGCTCGTCGGCCTTCTTCGGCTCCTCGAGCAGCTCGCGCTCCCACTCGGCCAGCGGCTCGTCGGCGCCAACCTGGCCCGGCTCGGGCTTCTCGTCGGTGCCCCGGCGGCGGCCGGAGCGAGCGATCAGACCGTCGGCGACGGCGGCGGCCACGACCCTGGTCAGCAGCTCGGCCGAGCGGATCGCGTCGTCGTTGCCCGGGATCGGGAAGTCGACCTCGTCCGGGTCGCAGTTGGTGTCGAGCACCGCGATCACCGGGATGCCCAGCTTGCGGGCCTCGTCGACGGCGATGTGCTCCTTCTTGGTGTCGACCACCCAGATCGCGGCCGGGAGCTTCTGCATGTCCCGCAGACCACCGAGGGTCTTGGTGAGCTTGGTCTTCTCGCGGAACAGCTGCAGGGTCTCCTTCTTGGTGTAACCCGCGGCGGTGCCGGTCAGGTCACCCAGGGCCTCCAGCTCCTTCATCCGCTGAAGGCGCTTGTACACCGTCTGGAAGTTGGTCAGCATGCCACCGAGCCAGCGGTGGTTGACGTACGGCTGGCCGACCCGGGTCGCCTGCTCGGCGATGGCCTCCTGGGCCTGCTTCTTGGTGCCGACGAAGAGGATGCTGCCACCCTCGGCGACGGTCCCACGCACGAACTCGTAGGCCTTCTCGATGTAGTCGAGGGTCTGGCGCAGGTCGATGATGTAGATACCGTTGCGCTCGGTGAAGATGAAGCGCTTCATCTTCGGGTTCCAGCGCCGGGTCTGGTGCCCGAAGTGGACACCGCTCTCCAGCAGCTGACGCATGGTCACGACGGCCATGGTGGGTACTCCTATTGTCCCTGGTTGTCCCGTCCGGCCGGCGGCCGGACGCCTGGCGCCCGGTCGTCGGCCATGACGGACCCGACCAAGATCGGGACCAGGGAGGCCGCCGCCCCACGACGAACCGTGGAGAGGGCGCGCGAGGTCGACCGCGCGAGGCGGTCGCCAGTCGACCAGTGTACGCGCCTGTCGCGCCACCGAGCTGGCGGGTGCGCGAACCCGATGCTCCCGTCGCGAATCCGGACGCGGCACGCCGACGGGATCTCCGGCACCTGCACCGCACCGCACCGACCCGGGCCCCGGGCAGGGCGACCGCCGGCCGGCTCGGGTCGGCCGGCGGCGTCCCGCCCGGGTCAGCCGACGCCGAGCGCGCTGCGCCCGCGTCAGCCGGCGGCGAGCGCGGCGGCGCCCGCGTCAGCCGGCGGCGAGCGCGGCGGCGCCCGCGTCAGCCGGCGGCGAGCGCGGCGGCGAGGAAGAGCACCAGCCCGACGGTCAGGTAGGCGGTCGGCGGGCGCAGCCAGCCCCGCGCCCCGTCGGCCATCGCCAGGCCGCCGGTGCGCAGCCCGTACAGGCCGGCGGCGAAGATCGGCAGCCCGGTGACGAGGAAGGTGCCCACGACGACGTGCGACGTCGAGACCGGGTCGCCGGTCAGGCCGTGCAGCAGCACCCGCAGCGCGGGAAGCTCGAAGACCAGCACCAGCACGACGAGGACCACCGCCAGCGCCGGCCGGCGGGTCCGGTAGACGCCGTCGGAGGACCCGCCGGCCGGACGGTACGCCGCCTCGGGGCCCATCGGGCCGTCCAGGCGGGGCATGACCGGGGGCATCGGGCCGGTCGGCATCTCCAACGGGTGCGCCTGCTCGGCGGGGCGGGGCGGCTCGACGATCGGGTACCCGCCCAGCGGAGCGGACCGGACCGGACCCGGCCGCTCCCCCACCTCCACGCCGGCCGACCCGGGGCCGCCGAGTCGGTCGACACCGCTGGTCAGCGGCCCGGCACCGGTGGTGGAGAGCCGGTCGACGGAGGTCAGCGGACCCGCCCCGGTGGTGGTGAGGGGGTCGGCAGTCTCCCGGGCCGCCCGCCGGCCGGGGCGGTCGCCCGGCAGCTCGCCCGAGACGTCGGGGTCGTCGGCACGGCGTGAGCGGGTCGGGCGGTATCCCTCGGACTCGCCCCGGGAGTCACCGAGCGGGTCCGCCGTGGCGTAACGCCCGGTCTGGCCGTACCGTCCCGGGCCGCCCGGATCGGCGAACCGGCCCTCCTCCGCGGCGCGCTGCTCGGGGGTCGGGTACTCGTCGTCCCGGATGCGGGACTCGCCCGCGCCGCGCCTGTCCGGCTCGCCGTAGCCGCGCTCCTGCCCGGCGGGGTACCAGCGCGACTCCTGATCTTCGGGATAGCTCCGTCGTGCGTCCACGTCCGGCACCGTATGCGACCCACCCCACCGGCGCCATTCGTCCCTCCCGGCACAGGTCCGGGCTATTCGGCGGCGGAGCCCTCCCCCGCCGGCGGCGGCCGGGCCCCTAGCACGGGACACCCATGATCGTCCGCCTGTCCGCAGGCCGGCTCGTCGTCCACAGGCCCCCCGCCGCGGGCCCCGGCGCGGCCGCCGGCCGGACCGCCCTGACCGGCATGACGAAGCGGAACCAGGCGGTCGGCGCGTACGGCGAGCGGTGCGCCGTCCGGCACCTGATCGGGGCCGGACTGCGGCGGTCGCCCGCAACTGGCGCTGCCCCGACGGAGAGATCGACATCATCGCCTGGGACGGCCGGGTGCTCGCCTTCTGCGAGGTGAAGACCAGACGCACCGACGACTACGGCACCCGGCCGAGGCGGTCGTGCCGGCCAAGGCCCGCCGGTTGCGCGGGCTCGCCGCCCGCTGGCTCGCCGAGAGCGGGGTCGACGCCGACGAAGTGCGCTTCGACGTGCTAGCGGTCCGGCTGCCCGCCACCGGCGCGCCCCGCGTCGAGCACCTCAAGGGAGCGTTCTGATGCGTACGCCGGGGGTGCTGGCGTGAGCTACGCCAAGGTGTTCAGCGTGGGGCTGGTCGGGGTCACCGGCCACCTGGTCGAGGTCGAGGCCGACCTGGCCGCCGGGCTGCCGGCGGTGGTCATCTCGGGGCTGCCTGACAGCGCCCTGCACGAGGCGCGCGACCGGGTGCGGGCCGCCATCGTCAACTCGGGTCAGCGCTGGCCCAACCGGCGGATCACGCTCAACCTGAGAACGCCGCCGAGGCGGCGGTCATCCCCGGGATCCGGGTCCGGGCGGTCGACACGCTGCACCGGCTGACCTGCTTCGGCGCGGGCAAGCCCCATCCCGGAATCTGACACACTTTCGCAGATCCGGTTCGTTGATCAGTATCCGACGGTGCCCGTGTCTTGCTGATCGCCATGGTCGGCGCGATGAGTGCTCCGTCGCCGATGGTTACCAGATGCTACCGCCGCAATCTCGGCGCATGTCTGAGCGACGACCGCGTGGTCCACGGCGAAACGCAGTGGCGGCCGGTTCAATCTCGCGACGATGATGGTGCGTGTGACACAGCAGACGGGTACGGACCAGTTCGGGTGGGTGCCGGCCGGTGCCGACTGGCACCACAACGCCGTGGTCGGGGACTTGACGTCCGACGACGCCGTCATCGCGTACGGCTTCCGCCGGATGGCGGACATCGCCGTGGAGAACTGGATCACGCGTGGTCCTGACGACGGGCTGTTCCTACCGATCGTTTACACGTATCGGCACGCGATCGAACTGCTGCTCAAGCAGGCGCTGCGGGAGGCGTGGGAGTGCCTGGACCACGACGGTCACCCGCAACCGACCCTGACCCGCCGCAACAAGCCGGTCGCAGCCGATACGTGGCTCGCAACCCATGACCTGAACGAGCTGGCCGCCCAACTCGACGCCTGTTTCGCGGTCCTGTCGATGCACGCGGCGGACAAGACGATGGCGCCGGACGTCGCGAAGACCATCGGGGAGCTACACGAGCTCGATCCGAGCGGGGATGCCTTCCGGTACTCGCAGGTTCGCAAGCCGACGGCCAGCACCTTCCGCCTCCACCGCGCCCCGGACGCGAGCGGGCGTGTACCGGTCGAGCAGGTGAACATCGTTCAGTTGCGCGAGGTGTGCGGCAACGTGATCACCTACCTGCTCGGTGCGGTGGACTACCTGACCATGTACCGCGAGGACCAGGGCCTATAGGACACGCTCAGGCATCACTGCGCCGCCCGCACGCTACCCGCGTCACGTTCTCCGCGCGTTCTGTTGCCGCCGCGCCGACCTGCTCGCCGGAGCACCCACGGTCGGCGAGCGCTCCGGCAAGCTGAGGACCTTAACCCTTGGCGACCTCGACCCACCCACTGCGGCCAACCACTTAATCACCGGTTAAGACAGTCACGGAACGGTGATGTCGGGATCGCTTGAGGTGGATGTGTTCGTAGCTGGAGTCAACCATCAGCATTTGATCATGCCCCTGATCGTGGGAGGTGGGTGCGATGCCCGGTCGGAGTCCGCGGTGGGTGTGGGCCGGGCGTGTCGTCTTCGGCGTGATCGTCATGGCGCTGGTGGTCTACCTTGCCGCTGTCGGCCTCGACAAGGCGGACAAGGTGGCCAGCAGTATCGGGGCCGTGGTGGCGTTGGTCGCTTTGGGTGCGCCGTATCTGCTGCCCCGGCCCCAGCCAGGGGGTGTGTCGATGCCTGATCCGGATCGGGTTGAGGAGTCCGGGAAGGCCACCGCCACGGGCGGCGGTCGGGCCAATACCGGGTTGCAGGCTGCTGGTGACGGTCGGCCGGCGCAGGTCACGCGTTCGGGGGACGCGACCGCCGAGGGGCCGGGTTCGGTGGCCAACACCGGCATCCAGCGCGGTCCCCGACCGTGACCACCAGCGAGACTCCACCGGACACGACGCCTGACGCGGCTACGGTCACCGGGTCCGGAAACGCGTCAGCCGACCGCGCTGGTCTCGCCAACACCGGCGTCATCATCGGCGATGTCACGTCCGAGTATCACGAGCACCATCACCATCCCCGCGCGGTACCGGTGTGGCCGGCGCTGGTGGGGCAGCCTCCCCCGTTGGCGTCGGCGTTCCAACCTCGACGAGGCCTGCGGGAGCAGATCCTGGCTGCCCGTCGCCGCGGTGACGACATCGTCCTGACCCAACCGGAGGACGGTGCCGGCAGCGCGGCTGCGGGGACGCAGGTTCTGGCCGGCGGCGGGGGTGTCGGGAAGTCGCAGCTGGCGGCGTGGTTCGCCCACGACGCCGTCGAGCATGGCACGGACCTGCTCGTGTGGGTGCCTGCGAGCAGCCCCGACCAGGTCATCACCACCTACGCCCGCGCGGCGGTACGGGTCGGTGTGCCTGGCGCGGACGGCACGGATCCGGTCGCGGATGCTGGGGCGTTGCTGGAGTGGCTGCACATCACCGACCGCACCTGGCTGGTCGTCCTCGACGACATCACCGACCCCGCCCACCTGACCCGGTGGTGGCCGCCGCACCGGTCTACCGGATGGACTGTGGCCACCACCCGCCTACAAGACGCCACCCTCACCAGCTCCGGCCGGCAGAAATTCGACGTCGACGTGTACACCGAGGGTGAGTCGCTGGCGTACCTGACCGACCGGCTCACCAACGCCCAGCTGGCCCACCTGCTCGACGGCAGCGCCGGCGACCTGGCCGCGGCGTTGGGGCACCTGCCCCTGGCGTTGTCCCACGCCACCGCCTACATGATCAACCAAGAGGAGAGCTGCGCGGCCTACCTGGCCCGCTACACGAGGCGCGAACAGTTGGCGGAACTCATGCCCGCAGACGCCGACCCCGACGCCTACGGCCGACCCGTGACCGTCACCCTCCTCCTCGCCCTCGACGCCGCCGACACCACGACCCCCGCCGGACTGGCCCGTCCCGCCCTCGCCCTGGCCGCCCTCCTCGACCCGAACGGCCACCCCGACACCCTCTGGACCACCACCGCCGTCACCGACTACCTGACCACCCACCGCACCCACAACACCGGCCAGCCCGTCACCCCGGACCAGGCACGCAAGGCCCTGCGGCTGCTACACCGCTACAGCCTGCTCACCCACACCCCCACCAACGGCCCCCGCGCCGTACGCATCCACGCCCTCACCGCCCGCGCCACCCGAGAAACCACCACCACCAACACGGCCACACTCGCCCACGCCGCCGCCGACGCCCTGCTACACCTGTGGCCAGCCAACGACCACACCACCCCCGACCTCACCGCCACGCTACGCACCAACACCACCACCCTCGCCGACATCGCCGGCGACCTGCTCTGGCACCCCCACGGACACCCGCTGCTCTACCAGTCCGGCAACAGCCTGCTCCGCGCAGGCCTACCCACCCCCGCCACCACCTACTGGCACCACATGACCGAACAAGCCGCGCGACTCCTCGGCGACGAACACCCGGACACCCTGACCGCCCGCGCCAACCTCGCCGCCTCCTACTGGCAGGCCGGACGCACCGCCGACGCCATCACCATCGAGGAAAAGGTCGTCGCCGACCGGGAGCGGCTCCTCGGCGACGACCACCCGGACACGCTGACCGCCCGCGCCAACCTCGCCGCCTCCTACTGGCAGGCCGGACGCACCGCTGACGCGATCACCATCGAGGAAAAGGTGCTCGCCGACCGGGAGCGGCTCCTCGGCGACGACCACCCGGACACACTGACCGCCCGCGCCAACCTCGCCTCCTCCTACCACCAGGCTGGACGCACCACCGACGCCATCACCATCAAGGAAAAGGTCGTCGCCGACTCCGCGCGGCTCCTCGGCGACGACCACCCGGACACGCTGACCGTCCGCGGCAACCTCGCCGCCTCCTACCGACAGGCCGGACGCACCACCGAAGCCATCACCATCGGGGAAAAGGTGCTCGCCGACCGGGAGCGGCGCCTCGGCGACGAACACCCGCACACACTGACCGCCCGCGCCAACCTCGCCGCCTCCTACCGGCAGGCCGGACGCACCACCGACGCCATCAACCTCCTCAAGACGGTGGTCGCCGACCGGGAGCGGCTCCTCGGCGACGAACACCCCGAGACCGTAGCGGCGGCCAGGGCGTTGCGGGCGTGGCAAGCCGACCCCTGACCTGATCTTGCAAACGGTCCGCCGTGCACGCGAAACACGGGTGGGCTTCGCGCCGCCCATTGGCATGGCTGCGGGCTTGTCCCCCACGCCTTCGGCGCCGTCATGCCCCAAAGGCTTGCGGTCAAGGGGCCGCGAGCAGGAGATCCCCCACTACAGACAGCCACAGGGCAGGAAACGACCCACCCGAACCACCGCGACCCGCCCCAGGGAGCCACGGTCCGATGCTCGCCGAGCACTTCTTCTGAAGTCCAGATCGACTTGGCGTATCAAATCCGAACAGGAACAACGCTTGATTGCAATCTTGCAAACATCGATGCGCAGAACTGGCGGGAATTCGAAGGGGACATAGGCACCGGCAAGACCATGCTCGCCGAGCGGCTCCCCTCGATCCTGCCGGAGCTGGACGACGCCGCCGCGCTGGAGGTCACCGCCCTGCACTCGATCGCCGGGCTGCTCCCGCCGGGCGGCCGGCTGCTGCGCCGGCCGCCGTTCCAGGCCCCGCACCACACGGCGACCATCCCCTCCCTGGTCGGCGGCGGGTCCGGGCTGGCCCGGCCGGGGGCCGTCTCGCTGGCCCACCGTGGCGTGCTCTTCCTCGACGAGGCGCCCGAGTTCAGCAAGGGCGCACTGGAGGCGCTGCGGCAACCGCTGGAGCACGGCCGGATCCAGCTGGCCCGCAGCGGGGGCGGCACCGAGTACCCGGCCCGCAGCCAGTTGGTGCTGGCCGCCAATCCGTGTCCGTGCGCGAAGCCGGCCGGCGACGCGTACTGCGAGTGCAGTCCGCTGGCCCGGCGGCGGTACCTGGGCCGGCTCTCCGGGCCGTTGCTGGACCGGATCGACGTGCAGGTGAAGCTGCTGCCGGTGCGGGCGGCGGAGCTGATGGAGGCGGCCGTGGCCAGCGAGTCCTCGGCGACCGTGGCGGCCCGGGTCGCCACGGCCCGGCAGGCCGCGGCGCTGCGCTGGGCTCCGGTGGGTCGCGGGCTCAACGCCGAGATCCCGGGCCCGTACCTGCGACGGCCGCCCTGGCGGCTGCCCGCCCGGGACACCGCCGAGCTGCGCGGCCGGCTGGACTCGGGGGCCGTCTCGGCCCGTGGCTTCGACCGGATTATCCGGCCGGCCTGGACCATCGCGGACCTCGACGGGCGGGCCAGGCCGCAGCGCGAGGACGTGTTGGAGGCCATCCAGCTCAGGACGGGAGAGGGAGCATGAGCACCAGCGAGGAGCGGCTGCTGGCCCGGGTGGCGCTGACCTGGCTCACCGAGCCGGGCACCCGGTCGGTGCACCGGCTGGTCCAGCAGCTCGGTCCGGTGGCGGCGCTGGACCTGCTGCTCGACGGGGGCGCGCCGGAGGCGAGCTTGCGTACGGCGGTGTCGGCGCGCATGGCCGGCGAGGACGCCCGCGCCGTCGCCGCCGACGCGCTCGCCCGTACCGAGCGGATCGGTGCCCGCGTCCTCACGCCCGAGGACGAGGAGTGGCCCGCCCGCCTCGACGACCTTCACGGGCTGGTGCTGTCCGGAACGAGCCGGCGGGTCGACCTGGAGACCGCCCCGCCGCTCTGCTTCTGGGTACGCGGCGGCTGGCCGCTCGGCGAGGCGCTGGACCGCTCCGTCGCGGTGGTCGGCGCGCGGGCCGCCACCGGGTACGGCCTGCACGTCGCCACCGAGATCGGGTACGGGCTGGCGGAGCGGGACTGGACCGTGGTCTCCGGCGGGGCGTTCGGCATCGACGCGGCGGCGCACCGGGGCGCGTTGACCGCCGGCGGGCTGACGGTGGCCGTGCTGGCCTGCGGCGTCGACCGGCCGTACCCGATGGGCAACGCCGCCCTGTTCGACCGGATCGCCGAGACCGGGCTGCTGGTCAGCGAGTGGATGCCCGGCGCCGACCCGCTGCGGCCGAGGTTCCTGATCCGCAACCGGGTGATCGCCGCCGCCACCCGGGGGACGGTGCTGGTGGAGGCGGCGGCCCGCAGCGGCGCGACCCAGACGGTGAACCGGGCGATCGCGATGGACCGGCGGGCGATGGTGGTGCCGGGCCCGGTCACCTCGGCGATGTCGGTCGGGGCGCACGAGGTGCTGCGGGACCAGCCGGCCGCGCGGCTAGTGACCGGGGTGCCGCACGTGCTGGAGGAGGTCGGCCGAATCGGGACGGACCTGGCCCCGCCCGCACGAGGGCCGGAGCGGCCGGGTGACCTGCTCGACGACGAGGCGACCATGGTGCTGGAGTCGCTGCCCCGGCGCGGGGTGGTCGGGCTCGACGCGCTCGCCGCGCGGGCCGGGGTCGACGTACGGACGGCGATGCGGAAGCTCTCCCTGCTGGAGGAGTTGGCGATGGTGCTTCGCCGGGACGGCGGGTACGCCCTGGCGCGGCCCGTCACGTCGGCGCGCGCCCCGCCGGCCCGGGGCGAGGGACCGGGCGGTGACCGAGCTCAGTCCCCCTCGAACCGGATCTCCAGGTCACGCTCGCGTACGCACCGGCGGACCAGCACCGCGACCCGCCGCACCTGCGCGGTCTCGGCCGGAGTGCGGGCGGCCTCGACCAGGCAGTCCAGTTCGGTCAGGAGCTGGGGTGCCCGCTCCGCCCCGACCACCAGCTCACCGAGCGGGTCGACCCGGTCCAGCGTCGGGGTGCGTCCGCCGCCCCGACCCCGCTTGAGCAGGTCGAGCAGCAGGTCGTCGGGGTCGGGCACCACCTGCGCCGCGACCGGGGACGGCCGACGGCCGGGGCCGCCACGGACCAGCCGGTAGAGGACGACGTCCAGGCCCATGAGCGGTCCCCTCCTCCCGTCGGCGTCCCCGCCGAGGCAACCGGGCGACGGCGCACGCGCCGTCCCTGCCTCCAGTCTCCCCGTCCACGCCACCACCGGCCAGCACCGACGGCGCGCCGCCACGCAAGGTCAGGTCTACTTTGTCCACGCCGCGCCCCTGGGAGGGAACGGCTGGGCCGGTGGGCGTCCTCGCGCCGCGTCGTGTCGATGCGCAGCCCTCTGCCGATCGCCCGGCACGCGCCTACGCTGAGCCCATGCCAGGCGGACGTCCTACGGTGCCACGCCTCCCCGCTCCGGCCTGCCCGTCGACGGCACGGGCGGGGCGATGACGGGCGGGACGCGGGCCACCCGGGCCACCCACGAGGCGCTGCCACCCGCCATGCGGGAGGCCGTGGACGACTTCGCCGACCACCTGGCCCGGGTGCGCAACCGGTCCGCGCACACCGTGCGGGCGTACGTCGCCGATGTGGTCTCGCTGCTCGACCACGCCGTACGGATGGGCTGCTCCGCACCCGCCGAGCTGGACCTGACGGTGCTGCGCAGCTGGCTGGCCCGGCAGCGCACCGTGGGTGCGGCCCGGACGTCACTGGCCCGGCGGGCGGCGGCGGCGCGCACTTTCAGCGCCTGGGCCCACCGCGCGGCTGTGCTCCCCATCGACGTGGCGGCTCCGCTGTCCAGCCCCCGGGCCCACCGCGACCTGCCCACCGTGCTCCGGGCCGACCAGGCCGCCGCCCTCGTCGAGGCACCCGATCGGCGTCCCGGCACCACCCGGCCCGCCGAAGCGACCGGGCCCGCCGCCGGCACCCGCCCCGACGCGGCCGCACGCATCGTCGGCCCGCGCCACGACGACCTCACTCGGCCCGCCGACCCGACCGGGCACACGGCGACCGGCCCCGACCCGGCCGGGCCCGACGCGGACGGACGCCGGGACGACTCGGCCACCGGGGCCGCCCGGCAGGACGGTCCAGCCGACCCCGCCCGCCCCGGGGACGAACCGGTGCGACTGCGCGACCGGGTCCTGCTGGAACTGCTCTACGGCACCGGGGTACGGGTCAGCGAGGCGTGCGGGTTGGACGTCGCCGACGTGGACCACGGCCGCCGGGTGATCCGCGTCCTCGGCAAGGGCGGCCGGGAACGCTCGGTGCCGTACGGGGTGCCGGCCCAGCGGGCGATCGACGACTGGCTGCGCTCCGGGCGGCCCGCCCTGGCGGTGCCCGGCTCCGGGGAGGCGCTGCTGCTCGGCGCGCGCGGCGGGCGGCTGAACCCGACGACGGCGCGCCGGATCGTGGCCGGGTACGCCGAGTCCCTCGGCCTGCCCCGGGTCAGCCCGCACGGGCTGCGGCACTCGGCGGCGACGCACCTGCTGGAGGGCGGCGCGGACCTGCGCGCCGTGCAGGAACTGCTGGGCCACTCCTCGCTCGGCAGCACCCAGATCTACACGCACGTCTCGGTCGAGCGGCTGCGGGCCGCGTACCGGCAGGCCCACCCGCGCGCCTGACCCACCCGCTGCGCACCGCCCCCAGCCTCGACGCGCCGCTGCTCAACGACCGCAGACTGCGGTCGCCCGATCGGCGGCGCACCGGGTCGAACCGCCGGCAGCACGGCGCGCTGCCGCGGACGGCGGGCTGCCGCCGGAGGACGCCGAACCGACGACGGTTGATCCGTCGACGGATATGATCACCGCGTGACCGTCGCCCGGCCGCCCGAGCCGATTCCCGGGGCCCGACTGCTCTTCTCGCTCGACGCGGCGGTCAGCTACCTCAACCACGGCGCGTTCGGCGCGGTACCGATCAGCGTGCAGCGGGCGCAGCAGCGGTTGCGCGACGAGATGGAGTCCAACCCGCTGCGCTTCTTCACCCAGGGGCTGGCCGACCGGATCGGCCACACCCGGCGGCACCTGGCCACCTTCCTGGGCGCCGATCCGGACGGTACGGCGCTGGTCGGCAACGCCACCACCGGCGTCGCGCTGGTCCTGCAGTCCCTCGGCCTGCGGGCCGGCGACGAGGTGCTCACCACCGATCACGGGTACGGCGCGGTCGGCTTCAGCATCGAGCGGGAGTGCCGCCGTACCGGGGCGGGCACCCGGGCGCTGCGGGTGCCGCTGACCGCCACCGACGAGGAGGTCGTCGAGATCGTCCGCACCGGTCTGCGACCCGGGCGGACCCGACTGCTCGTCGTCGACCAGCTCACCTCGCCCACCGCCCGACTCTTCCCGGTAGCGGCCATGGTGCAGGTGGCCCGGGAGCGGGGCGTGCCGGTGCTGGTGGACGCGGCGCACGTGCCCGGCATGCTGCCGGTCGACGTCGGCGCCGTCGGCGCGGACTTCTGGGTGGGCAACCTGCACAAGTGGGCGTTCGCCCCGCGGGGCACCGCGGTGCTGGTGGTCGCCCCGCCGTGGCGGGAGCGGATCGAGCCACTGGTGGTCTCCTGGGAGCAGGGAGCCGGCTTCCCGGGCAACGTGGAGTGGCAGGCGACCCTCGACTACACGGGCTGGCTGAGCGCCCCGGCCGGGCTCTACGCGCTGCGCAGCCTCGGCCTGGACCGGGTGCGGGCGCACAACGCGGCGCTGGCCGCGTACGGGCAACGGGTGGTCGGGGACGCCCTCGGGGTGGCGCCGGCCGACCTGCCGGACCCGGGCGGACCGGCGGTCGCCATGCGGATCGTGCCGCTGCCGCCCGGCGTGGCCACCACCATCGACACCGCACGCGCGCTGGGCGGCCGGATCGCCGAGCGGCTCGCCGCCGAGGTGGCGGTGATGGCCTGGGACGGTCGGGGCTGGCTACGGCTCTGCGCGCAGGTCTACAACACGGCCGAGGAGTACGAACGGCTGGCGGTCCGGCTGCCCCCGCTGCTCGCCCGGCCCTGACCCCGGCCCGCGCCGACCACACCGGCAGGCGGCCCTCGCCGTCCGCTCGGCGAGTGCGCCGCTCGCCGCCTGCCCGGTGAGCGGGCCGCTCTCGATCCGCTCGGCGAGCCCGCCGCTCGCCATCCGCCCGGGGAACGGGCCGCTCGCGATCCGCTCGGTGAGCGGGCCGTCCGGGTCGCGCACCGGGAGCAGCCGGACCGGCCCGAGCCCGAGCAGGGCCAGCGGGTCGAGGTAGTCCGCACCGCGCCGCAGCCCCCAGTGCAGGCAGGCCGGGGTGGGACAGCCGGGGTGCCCGGTCAGCAGCACGCCGAGCGGCGCGCCGGGCCGGACCGGGTCGCCGGGGCGTACCTCGGGTCGGACCGGCTCGTAGGTGGTCCGCAGGCCCGCCGCGTGCCCCACGGTGACCACCGGCCGGCCGGCGACCATGCCCGCGAAGAGCACCGTCCCGGCGCCGGCGGCGCGCACGGTCGCCCCCGCGGCGGCGGCCAGGTCGACCCCGCGATGACCGGGCAGCCACGGTCGGGGCGGCGGGTCGAAGCGCCGCACCGGACGGGCCGTGCCGTCGAGCGAGCGGCCACCGGAAGGCCGGCGCACCGGCCGCCGCGCCGAGGGTGGCACGCGCCGCCGCGACTGTCGCGGGCGGTCGGCGGCCGACCGCCGGCCCGGACGGGGAGGGCGACGCGGCACGGGTGGCTGTGGCGGCCGGCGGTGCGACGGGCCGGGCGCCGCCCGCCCGGTCCGCCCCCGGTCCGGGGGCCGCCGCGGCGACGGCGCCCGGGGGGCCGAGGACCAGCAGGACCGCCCACCACACCGTCACCGCCCGCACTGCTCTCCGCATGTCCGCAGCATGCCCGCATCGACCACCGGCCGACCCGGACAGCGCGTCCGCTGTGGACGACGGGGCCGCCCTGTGGACAACGCCCACCAATCGAGTCGATCTGCTAGGCGACGGGGGCGGAGCCGGCCGCGCCGGCACCCGACCGGCGGGCGCGTGGGACGCGGCCGCGAGCCGCGCCGGCACCGGGCCGGTGGAGCGGCGCGACGACTAGGCTGGGCCCACGCGCCGAGGGCAGATACCGGGGAGGCCGCCGTGACCAGCGTGGACGATGTGAGCCGCCCCTCCCGGGTGGCCGGGCCGGACGAGGCGATCAGCGCCGAGGAGCTGCAACTGGCCGCCCGCAACCACGGCATCCCGTTGGAGGCGTTGCGCTACGACGTCACCCCGGCCGGCCTGCACTATCTGCTGATCCACTACGACATCCCGGACGTCGACCCGGCCGGCCACGCGCTGACCGTCGACGGGGCGGTACGCCTGCCGCTCATCCTCGGGCTGGACGAGCTGCGCTCGCGCCCCCGGGTGACCCGGCAGGTGACGCTTGAGTGCGCCGGCAACGGTCGGGCGCTGCTGCACCCGCGTCCGGTGAGCCAGCCCTGGCTGGTGGAGGCGGTCGGCAACGCCGAGTGGACCGGCACGCCGCTCGCGCCGCTACTGCGTGAGGCCGGCATCGCGCCCGAGGCGGTCGACGTCGTCTTCACCGGGGCCGACCACGGCGTCGAACGCGGTGTCGAGCAGGACTACCAGCGGGCCCTCCCGGTCGCCGACGCGCTGCGGGAGGAGGTGCTGCTGGCGTACGAGATGAACGGCGCTCCCCTGCTGCCGCAGCACGGCGCGCCGCTGCGGCTGATCGTGCCCGGCTGGTACGGCATGGCGCACGTGAAGTGGCTGCGCGGCATCACCGTGCTGACCGAGGAGTTCGACGGCTACCAGAACGCGGTGGCCTACCGGCTGCGCCGGGACGCCGACGATCCGGGCGAGCCGGTGACCCGGATCGAGCCGCGCGCCCTGGTCCGCCCGCCGGGGTTCCCGGACTTCATGACCCGCACCCGGGTGCTGCGTCCCGGGCCGTGCACGGTGGACGGTCGGGCCTGGTCCGGGCACGCGCCGATCACCTCGGTGGAGGTGACCACCGACGGCGGGGCGACCTGGGCAGCGGCCATCGTGGACCCGCCGCGCGGCGGGGACTGGTCCTGGCGGCGCTGGCGGTACGAGTGGTCGCCGCAGCCGGGCCGGTACGTCCTCGGCGCCCGGGCCACCGACGCGTCGGGGCGGACCCAGCCGGTCGAGCAGCCGTGGAACCGGGGCGGGTTCGCCAACAACCTGGTCCAGCGGGTCGAGGTCGCGGTCCTCGCGGACTGACCCGCGAGGCGGCGCGCCACGGCAGCGCCGGACGCGTACGGCACTACCGGGGCGACGCGGGCAGCCGTGGCGGGCGGAATGCCCGGCGCCAGGAGGCAGGCGGCAGGTCGGGGGAAGAGGTCGGGCGGGCCGGCGGGTGGGGGTTGCCGGTGGGAAGAGCGGTGCGTCAGCCGCCGAAGCCGGAGTCGGCGGGGAGGGAGATGTCGGGCTTCTCCAGCTCCTCGACGTTGACGTCCTTGAAGGTCATCACCCGGACGTTCTTCACGAAGCGGGCAGGGCGGTACATGTCCCACACCCAGGCGTCGTGCATCTCGACCTCGAAGTAGACCTCGCCGTCGGAGTTGCGCACGTGCAGGTCGACCTGGTTGGCGAGGTAGAAGCGGCGTTCCGTCTCCACCACGTAGGAGAACTGGCGGACAATGTCGCGGTACTCCCGGTAGAGCTGCAGCTCCATCTCGGTCTCGTACTTCTCGAGATCTTCCGCGCTCATCGCACTCCGCCTTCCATGACCACATCTTCCCCCACCGGCGCCGGAGGCCGAGGCTGCTCGCCCAACGCCACGCCGACGGTACCCCCTGACGCGTCGAAGCGCTCCATCGGCTCGGACGCGGGCCCGACGACGGGCCGTCGGGACCGCGGCGGACGGCCGGCGCGGCCGGACACGGCGGCCACGTTGACGTACGAGAACCGGTGCTCCACGCAGGGGCCGCGCTCGCGCAGCGCCTCGCTGTGCTCGGGCGTGATGTACCCCTTGTGCTCGGCGAAGCCGTAGCCCGGGTACTGCCCGTCCAGCTCCACCATCAGCCGGTCCCGGGTGACCTTGGCCAGCACGCTGGCCGCCGCCACGCAGGCCGCCACCCGGTCGCCCTTCCACACCGCCAGCCCCGGGACGTCCAGCCCGTCCACGCCGAAGCCGTCGGTCAGCACGTACTCCGGCCGGGTGGTCAGCGACGCCAGCGCCCGGCGCATCGCCGCGACGTTGCACACGTGCAGGCCCCGGGCGTCGACCTCCTCGGCCGGGATGATCACCACCGCGTACGCCAGGGCGCGGGCGACGACCTCCTCGTACACCCGTTCCCGGCTGGCCGGGGTGAGCAGCTTGGAGTCGGCCAGCCCGTCGATCTCACCGCGCCGCCCCTCGGGCAGCACCGCGGCGGCGGCGACCAGCGGCCCGGCGCAGGCGCCCCGGCCGGCCTCGTCGGCGCCGGCGACGTGCCGGAAGCCGCGCCGTTGCAGGGCCCGTTCCAGGGCGTAGAGCCCACCTTCGCGACGCACCACCGTGCGCGGGGGCGTCAGCACGGCGCGCCCCCGCTGGGGTCGGTCAGGGCCCGGGTCAGCACGGCGGGCAGGTCCTCCGGGTAGTAGCGGTCGCCGGTCGCGGTCAGTTCGTCGACCGACCACCAGCGGTGCCCCGAGACGCTGGCCCGCTCGATGTCGGTGAAGCCCGTGGTGTCCACCTCCCAGCCCGCCACCCGGACCAGGAAGAACTCCTGCTCCTGCCGGTACCAGACGCCGTCGAAGGGGAACTCGACCGTCTCGGACCAGACCGGCGCGCCCAGCTCGCCCGGGTCCAGCCGCAGCCCGGTCTCCTCGGCCAGCTCCCGGGCGGCGGCCTGGGCGGGCGTCTCCCCCGGGTCCAGCCCGCCGCCCGGGGTGAACCAGTACCGGTGCTCGGGACGGGACGGGTCCCAGCCGCTGAAGAGCAGCACCCGGCCGCCCGCGTCGACGAGCAGCACCCGGGCCGCGCGGCGAGGGGTGTAGACGGTCACCGCCCCAGCCTGCCAGACGCCGGTGACGAACTGCCACGCCCGGGGGCCGGCCGCGGGTCCGCTACGGGTTGGGGATGGCGTCGAACTGCTCGGGTACGGTGAGCCAGGTGGCCCGGTCCACCGGCCAGAACACGGTGAAGGCCCGCCCGACCACCTGGTCCTCGCGGATGGTGGCGCTGTCGATGTTCCGACCGGACTGCTGCCAGTGCTCCAGGGAGTCGCCGGAGGCGGAGCGGTGGTCGCCCATCACCCAGAGCCGCCCCGCCGGCACGGTGATGTCGAACTCCTGATCGGCCGGCTTGTCCCGCTCGCCGTTGGCCGAGAAGATGTACGGCTCGTAGAGCGGCTTGCCGTTGATCACCAGCTTGTCGTCGTCGCAGCAGACCACGTGATCGCCGCCGACGCCGATCACCCGCTTGATGAAGTCCTCGCCGTCGGGGTTGCCGCTCCACTCGGTCGGCGCCTTGAAGACGACGACCTCGCCGCGGTGCGGTGACCGGAAGTCGTAGACCAACTTGTTGACCAGCACCCGATCGTCGATCTGAAGGGTGTTCTCCATCGACGGGGACGGGATGAAGAAGGTCTGCAACACGAAGTAGCGGACCAGCACCGCCACCAGGATCGCCACGCCCAGGAGGATGGGCAGTTCCTTCCAGAAGGAACTGCGGGGCTTGTCGGTCTGCTCGTCAATCACGGGTGGAGCCTACGTCCCCGGGCGCGGGCCGATCGTCCGGAACGCGCGACAACGGACATCAGGGTCACCGCCGGGAGGACGAGAGCGACACCGCCCACCGGGGTCGGTTCGGCCGGTGGCGGGGCGGCCGGGGCGGCGGCCGGCCGGGCGAGCCCGTCGAAGGTCTCCGGCACCGACAACGAGGTCCACCGCTGGGACGGCCAGACCACCATGAACGCCCGGCCGACCACGTTGTCGATCGGCACCGGGCCCTGGCAGCGGGCGTCCTGCGAGACCAGTCGGTGGTCGCCCATCACGAAGATCTGGCCGGGCGGCACGACCACTTCCTCGAAGCGCCGGGACCGGCACTCGCGGGCGTTGGGCGGCACGTCCAGCGGCGAGTTGCGGATCACGTACGGCTCGTCCAGGGGGGTGCCGTTGACCAGCACGCGCCCCTGGTCGTCACAGCACTTCACCCGGTCGCCGGGTACGCCGATGACCCGCTTGATGAAGTCCTTCTCGCCCGGGCGGCTGACCCCGACCAGGTCGCCGAACGTCCGCCCGACCTTGTCGGCGAAGCCGGGCTCGGGCTCCTGGACCTCCTGCGGGACCCACCGGTCGGTGCCCCGGAAGACCACGACCTCGCCGCGCACCGGGTCGCGCACGTCGTAGACGACCTTGTTGACCAGCACCCGGTCGCCGATGAGGAGGGTGTCCTCCATCGAGCCGGAGGGGATGAAGAAGGCCTGGAGCAGGAAGGTGCGGATCAGCACGGCCAGACAGAAGGCGACGACCAGCAGCAGCGGGAGTTCCTGCCAGAGCGGCATCTGTCGACGGGTGCGCCGGGTCCGCCGGCGCCACGGATCGACTGTGCCGTCCTCGTCAAGCACCTGCACCACGCCACTCCCCGGTCCGCAGAAACGACACTACCGCCCGGGGGCCTCGTCGAGGCCCCACGGGCGGTAGTGGACATTCGCACGCCGTGACCAGCGTCGCGGCGTCGCTGCCCCGCTGCGCCCGTACGACCAGGGTAATGCGATCTGGTCGATACGACACCCGCGCAGCTCAGGCGGCGTGGCGAGCGGGAAGTCAGCTGGGCTGCTTCTCCCGCTTCTCCTTGATCTTGGCCTTCTTGCCGCGCAGCTCGCGCAGGTAGTAGAGCTTGGCGCGACGCACGGCACCGCGGGTCACGACCTCGATCCGGTCGATGCCCGGGCCGTTGAGCGGGTACGTCCGCTCCACGCCGACCCCGAAGCTGACCTTGCGGACCGAGAAGGTCTCGCGCAGACCGTCACCCTGGCGGCGGATGACGACGCCCTGGAAGATCTGGACACGGGACCGGTTGCCCTCGACGACCCGCGCGTGCACCTTGACGGTGTCACCGGCACGGAAGTCGGGGAGGTCGGTCCGCTTCGACTGGGCGTCAAGGGCGTCCAGGATGTTCATCGCTGCGTCCTCGTGAGGCTCACGGCGCACCGTGACTCGGTGCGCGGATGGGTGATTCTGATCCCCGGGTGGTGGTCGGCGGGCCGACCCCGGTCGAGGATCCTCGCAACCGCCCGCGGGCGCGGGTGGATGCGGCAACCCCCCTACTTTGCCACATCCCCCGGCGGCAGCTGAAATCCGGCCCGGTCCAACGCGGCGACGTCCCGTTTGTCCAGGCTCTCCGAGGGCAGCGCGGCGATCATGTCGGGCCGCCGGGCGGCGGTACGGGCCAGCGCCTCGTCGCGCCGCCACCGGGCGATCCGCCCGTGGTCGCCGGAGCGGAGCACCTCCGGCACCTCGTGCCCACGCCAGGTCGCCGGCTTGGTGTACATCGGGGCCTCCAGCAGCCCGTGCGCGTGCGACTCCTCGTCCAGCGAGCCGGCGTTGCCGAGCACCCCGGGCAGCAGTCGGGTGACCGCCTCCAGGATCACCAGCACCGCCGCCTCGCCGCCGAAGAGCACGTAGTCGCCGAGGGAGACCTCGGTGACCCGCATCCGGGTGGCGGCGTGCTCCAGCACCCGCTGGTCGATGCCCTCGTACCGGCCGCAGGCGAAGAGCAGGTGCGACTCGGCGGCCAGTTCGTGGGCCATGGCCTGGGTGAACCGGACGCCGGCCGGCGACGGCACCAGCAGCCGGGGCAGGGTGTGCCCGTCGGGGCTGAGCTCGTCGGGGGCGAGGGCGTCGAGCGCCTCGCCCCAGGGCTCCGGCCGCATGACCATGCCCGGGCCGCCGCCGTAGGGCGTGTCGTCGACCGTGCGGTGCACGTCGTGGGTCCAGCTCCGCAGATCGTGTACGGCCAGCCGCAGCGTCCCGTTCTCCCGGGCCCGGCCGATCAGCGACAGGTCCAGCGGGGCGAAGTACTCCGGGAAGATCGACACGACGTCGACGCGCATGGGGGTGGCTCCGGTCTCAGAGGTCGAGCAGACCGGCCGGCGGGTCGACCACGACGCGACCGCCGGCGAGATCGACCTCGGGGACGATCGCCTGGACGAAGGGGATCAGCGCGGTACGCCCCTCGGGGCGACGCAGGACCAGCAGGTCGGAGGCGGGGGCGTGGTCGATCCGGGCCACCTCGCCCAGGTGCTCGCCGGCCGGGGTGACCACGGCGAGACCGACCAGCTGGTGGTCGTGGAACTCCTCGGGGTCCTCCGGCGGCGCGACGTCGGCGCTGTCCACGCCGAGCAGGGTGCCGCGCAGCGCCTCGGCGACCTCGCGGTCGAGAATGCCCTCGAAGGCGACCAGCATCCGGCCCTGGTGCCAGCGGGCCGCCTCGATGGTCAGCTCGGCCGGGACCGTGAAGGGCACCCCGGGGCCGGGGGCGGGGTTGGCCGGGGCGGTCGCCCCCGGCTCGGTCCGAAGAACCGTGCCGGGGGCGAAACGCGCTTCGGGCTCGTCAGTCCGCACCTCCACGGTGACCTCACCGCGGATGCCGTGCGGTTTGCCGATCCTGCCGACGATGAGCAGCATCAGTACGAGTCGACGATGTCGACGCGTACTCCGCGTCCACCGATGGAGCCGATCACCTGGCGCAGTGCCTTGGCGGTCCGGCCGGACCGCCCGATCACGGTGCCGAGGTCCTCGGGGTGCACGCGGACCTCGAGCCGCTTGCCCCGACGGGAGTCGACCATCCGGACGCGCACGTCGTCCGGGTGGTCCACGATGCCCTTGACCAGGTGCTCCAGCGCGGGACGCAGCGGCATGTCAGGCCTGCTCACCGGCGTCGGCAGCAGCGGCCGGGGCCTCGGCCGGAGCCTCGGTCTTCGGGGCCTCGGCCGGAGCCTCGGCCTTCGGCGCCTCGGTCTTCGGAGCCTCGGCCTTGGCGGCCTTCTTGGCCGGCTTGGCCGGGGTCTCCGGAGCCAGGCCGGCGGCGGCCTTCGCCTCGGCCTCGTACGCCGCCTTGCGGTCGGCACGCTCGGGGGCGACCTTCAGCGGCGGCGGGGCCGGCAGGCCCTTGAACTTCTGCCAGTCACCGGTCAGCTCCAGCAGACGCTGCACCGCCTCGCTCGGCTGCGCGCCGACGGAGAGCCAGTACTGGACCCGGTCCGACTTGACCTCGATCACCGAAGGGTCTTCCTTCGGCTGGTACACGCCGACGAACTCGATCGCGCGACCGTCGCGCTTGGTGCGCGAGTCGGCGATGACGATGCGGTACTGCGGGTTGCGGATCTTGCCCATCCGCAGGAGCCGGATCTTTACGGCCACAGTTGTTTCGCTCCTGTTGCGATCTCACCGGCCCGGTACGGGCGGTGCACGGGTGAGCGCCGACCGGCACAGTGGGGTTGGGCCGGAGACAGCTCGGTGGACTGGCGACACGCCCGGGTTAGAGGGCGCCGGACGTGCGCCGGATACCAGCGACCCATTCTGCCAGATCCGGCGCCGATCTCTCACACCGGACCCGGACATGTCACCCGACGCGGCGTGGCGGTGACGCGGAACACGGTCAGCGGACCGGCGGACGGTCCCAGCCGGGCGGCAGTTCGTCGGGTACGTCCCAGTCCGGCGGCGGGACGAAGTCGCACCAGGTGCCGTCGAACGGGAACTCCCCCGCCTCGGCCCGGGCGATCACCCGCTCCCCCTCGGCCCGTACCGCCGCCTCGTCGGCCACCCAGTAGTTGTCGCCGAAGGCGAGCCGCTCGGCGAACTCCTCCTCGTCCTTCCACCGCCAGCTGTGGTCCGGGTACACCACCACGTCGAGGTCCTGGTCCACCACATCGACCCCGGCGACCTGGCCGTCGTCCCAGCGGACGCCCGGCTCCTCCAGGTTGACGTACCAGTTGGCGAACCGGCCCCGCGCGTCGGAGAACCACCAGACCGAGTGGGCCGCCCCGGTGGGCAGGAACTTCAGCAGCGGCGGGCCGCTCCACCGGCCGCGCGCCAGCCGGTACGACGAGGAGATCCACTCGGCGAAGGGCATCGCCCGCATCCCCAGGCCGGCCTCGGTGACCTCGTGGGCGACCGGGGTGTCCCGGGCGATCCAGATCAGCAGTCCGCGCTCGTCGTCGCTGACCACCCGGCCCGGCCGGACCCAGCCGATCCGGCCGTGCCGCACGTTGCGGTGCATGATCAGACGACCCGGCGCGAACCGGTCGGCGGGACCGTCGGGGCGCACCTCAGTAGGCGCGGGCGAGGATGGCGATGAGGTCCGACTCGTCCTCCGAGTCGGGCACCGAGCCGTCGGCGCGGAGCAGGCAGCGCACGGTGACGCCCTGACCGTTCGCCTCGGCCTCACCCGCCACGCCGACCGCCGACCACGGCACCTTGGCCCAGCCGGTGGCCGCCGCCTCGATCGCCTCGGCCAGCGTCGACACCTCGACGGTGCGGGACTCGCGGTGCGCGAGGGCCTGGTCGTGCAGCACCCGCTGGTCGGCCTCCAGGGCGGCCAGCACCGCGCCGACCACGTCCGCCACCGGGGTGGGGGCCTTCGAGCCGTCCGTACGCCGGACCACGACCGCGTTGCCGGCCGCCAGGTCGCGGGGGCCGACCTCGACGCGTACCGGATAGCCGCGCAGCTCGGCGTCGACGGCCCGGCGGCCGAACGCGGTGTCGGTGCGGTCGTCCAGCGCGACCCGGACGCCGGCGTCCCGCAGGCCGTCACGGAGCTTGGCCGCCGCCTCGGCGACGCCCTCGCCGTCCTTGACGATCATCACGTACGCCTGAACCGGCGCCAGCTTCGGCGGCACCCGCAGGCCGTTGTCGTCGCCGTGGGCCATGATCAGGCCGCCGAGCATCCGGGTCGAGGTGCCCCAGGAGGTCGTCCAGGCGTGCTCCCGGCCGCCCTCGGCGGAGGAGTAGCTGATGTCGAAGGCCTTGGCGAAGTTCTGCCCCAGCTCGTGGCTGGTGCCGAGCTGCAGGGCCTTGCCGTCGCCCATCATGCCTTCGCAGGTGTACGTGGCGGTCGCGCCGGCGAAGCGCTCCCGGGCGGTCTTCAGACCGACCACCACCGGGATGCCGAGCACATTGACCATCAGGTCCTCGTACGCCTCGTGCAGGATCCGCCGCGCGTAGGCGCGGGCATCCTCGCGGGTGGCGTGCGCGGTGTGCCCCTCCTGCCAGAGGAACTCGCTGGTCCGCAGGAAGATCCGCGGGCGCAGCTCCCAGCGGACCACGTTGGCCCACTGGTTGAGCAGCAGCGGCAGGTCCCGGTACGAGTCGATCCACTTGGCCATGAATTCGCCGATCACCGTCTCGCTGGTGGGGCGTACCACCACCGGCTCGGCGAGCTGCTTGCCGCCACCGTGGGTGACGACGGCGAGCTCCGGCGAGAAGCCCTCGACGTGCTCGGCCTCGCGCTTCAGGTAGCTCTCCGGGATGAAGAGCGGGAAGTACGCGTTCTCCGCGCCGGCCGCCTTGATCCGGGCGTCCATCTCGGCCTGCATCCGCTCCCAGATGGCGTAGCCGGCCGGTCGGATGACCATGGTGCCGCGGACCGGGCCGTTGTCGGCCAGCTTCGCCTTGGCGATCAGGTCCTGGTACCAGCGGGGAAAGTCCTCCGCACGGGGAGTGAGCACGCGTGCCATGACCGCACATCCTAGGCGGCGTCCGCCCCGCCGCTGCGCCCGGGAGGCGGCGCGCCGCGTCCGCGTCGCCGCGCGGCCCGGCGGCCATGGGCCTGGGACCGGTGGTGCGGGCGCGGGGCCCGCCGGGCGGACGTCGGGCCGAGCGGGCGATCGTAGACTTCGACCACCATGGTTGAGCTGAGGGATTCCGCCCGGCAGCGGCTGCGCGACACGATCGTCGACGCCGCTCGCGCGCAGACCGTCGCGTCCGGCTGGGACGGGGTACGGATGGGTGGGGTGGCGGCCGCGGCCGGGGTCAGCCGGCAGACCGTCTACAACGAGTTCGGCAGCAAGGCGGGGCTGGCCGAGGCACTCGCCCGGCGCGAGGTGGACCGGTTCGTCGCCGACGTCCGCGCGGCCCTGCGCGAGCACGGCGCCGACGTGCGGGCCGGCGCGTACGCGGCCATCTGGCACACGCTGACCGAGGCGGCCGGCAACCCGCTGATCAAGGCGATCCTGACCAGCGCGCGGGGCGGCTCGGACGCGCTGCTGCCGTACCTGACCACCCGCGCCGAACTGGTGCTCACCGAGGCCTCCGGCGCCCTGCTGGACTGGGCGGGCGACCACCTGCCCGCCGCCGATCCGGCGGCCCTGGCCTTCGCGGCCGACACCGTCGTCCGCCTCGTGGTCAGCCACATCGTCCTGCCCCGCGCCCCCATCGACCAGACCGCCTCCTCCCTGGCCGACCTCGCCCTCCACCTCTTCCTCACCGCGGCAACCCCCTGACCCGGGGTCCCGCCCTCCCCCACCCCACCCCAAGATCGGCGTGCACTTTCACGGAATGAGTGGCCAAGCGGCCCGGAATAGCCACGCTTTCCGTGAAAGTGCACGCCGGGGCGGGTTGGGGGCGCTCGGGGCGGGGCGGGGTCAGGGGAGGGGGTGGCCGCGGAGGATGGTGCGGGAGGGGGTGCGGATTACGCGCAGGTCGCGGCGGGGGTCCTCGGGGTAGACGGTGAGGTCGGCGAGGCCGCCCTCGACCAGGCCGGGGAAGCCGAGCCAGGCGCGGGCGCCCCAGGAGGCGGCGGCGAGGACGTCCGTGGCGGACATGCCGGCCTGCTCGTGCAGGAGCAGCATCTCCTCGGCGGCCAGCCCGTGGTCGATGCCGCCGCCCGCGTCGGTGCCGACGTAGATCGGCACGCCGGCCTCGTACGCGGCCCGGACCACCTCCGGGAAGCGGTCGCGCAGGGTGAGCATGTGGTCGGCGTACCCGGGGAACCTGGCCCGGGCCTGGTCGGCGATGCCGCCGAAGGTCCGAATGTTGATCATCGTGGGGATCAGCGCGGTGCCCTGCCGGGCCATCAGGTCGACCAGGTCGAGGCTCAGGCCGGTGCCGTGCTCCACCGAGTCCACCCCGGCGCGCACCATGATCTCCACCGCCGCCTCGGAGAAGGTGTGCACGGCGGCCCGGGCCCCGGCGGCGTGCGCGGCCGCGACGGCCGCGGTCATCGTGTCGGCGTCCCAGGAGGGCGCCAGGTCGCCGACGCCGCGGTCGATCCAGTCGCCGACCAGCTTGACCCAGCCGTTGCCGGCGGCGGCCTGGGCCGCCACCGTCGCGGCCACCTCCGCCGCGCCGACCTCCACGCCGATGTCGCGCAGGTAGCGCTTCGGCGGGGCGACGTGCCGCCCGGCGCGGGCCAGGCGCGGCAGGTCCGGCTCGTCGTCGAGTTCCGGGTACGGGAACGGCGAGCCGGCGTCCCGGATGGCGAGCACCCCGGCGTCCCGGTCGATCCGGGCCAGCTCGCGGGCCTGGTCGAGCGAGGTGATCGGGGAACCGCCCCGGGCGATGCCGATGTGGCAGTGCGCGTCGACCAGTCCGGGCAGCACGTACCCGCCGTCCACCACGGTCTCGGCGCCGGGCACCGGTTCGAAGGTGACCCGGTCGCCGACCAGCCAGAGATCCCGGACCTCGTCGTCCGGCAGGAGCACACCGCGCACATGCAGAGCCATGTGCACAGTCCTACCCGATCACCTCCCGCCGTGCCGCGCCGGGCCGGAGCCGCCCCGGCGGTCACCCCGGCAGGCTCACCCGGATGGGGTGGGGCGGCCTCACCCGGTGCTGGTGGACGGTGGTCGGACCCCGAGAGGTCAGGGAGGAAAGATGGCTGTCCGGACGACGGTACGTCCCTCGCCCACGGACGAGGTCCCGCTGCACCCGGCGTACGGCTACTTCTTGCGCCGCCAGCGGCACCCGATCGGCGTCCGCGGCGGGCCGCGGCGCGCCCCGCGCGGGTTCCACCTGAGCGACGCCGACCAGCGGCAGGTCCGGGCGGCGTACGAGCTGCGCATGCGGCAGTTGGCCCGCGCGGTGGTGACGGCCGGCCGGCAGCCGGGCGACGCGACGGAGAATCTGGTCGGGCAGTTGGAACAGCGGATCGACGCGCTGGTGCACCGGGCCGGTTTCGCGCCCTCGGTCGACGCGGCGCGGGATCTCGTCGCCCACAACACCTTCACCGTCGACGGTGGCAAGGTCAACCGGTCCTCGTACCTGGTCCAGCCGGGGCAGACCATCCAGGTGCGCCCGGACCGGCAGTGCCGCGCGCCGGTCGCCATCGCCGTGGCGGAGCACGCCGGGGGCGACGCGCCGCCGTACCTGGACGTCAGCTCGGAGCGGCTCACCGCGACCCTGACCCGGGAGCCGCAACGGCAGGAGGTGCCCGCGCTGCGGGACATCCCCCTCGCCGTCCACCCCGACGAGGAGGTCGCGCGATGAGCATGCCGATTCCGAACGACCGACGGGTGCCCAACTACCTGCGGCAGAGTGGCCGGCCGCACCTGACGCCGCGGCAGCGGCGCCGCGTCGAGCACAAGGAGGCGCGGCGGGAGAGCCTGCTGGGTCAGCGTCCACCGAAGCGGTCGCGGGGCCGGTGACCCGGGGCCGGGTGGCGGTAGCGGCCGCCGCCCGGCCGACCCGACGGACCCCGGGTGCCGGCGACGGAGGCCGGCCCCCACCCTTCGTGCCCTCACGCTTGTTCTTCGGCGACGTGCTCGCCTTGCGCCGGCCACCACCCGGGCAGGCTCCAGTAACGCCCCCGTCTGCTTCATCATCTTCTGCGCGTCGGCAGAGCGGTTGAGCAGGCGCAAGCCGCCGACCACCTCCACCCAGCCGTTGCCGGCGGCGGCCTGCGCCATCACCGTCGCGGCCACCTCCGCCGCGCCGACCTCCACGCCGATGTCGCGCAGGTAGACCTGCGGCGGGGCGACCTGCCGCCCGGCACGGGCCAGTCGCGGCAGATCCGGCTCGTCGTCGAGTTCCGGGTACGGGAACAGCCAGCCAGCGTCCCGGATGGCGAGCACCCCCGCGTCCCGATCGGTACGGGCCAGCTCGCGGGCCTCGTCGTGCGAGCTGATCGGGGCGCCGCCGGGAGCGATGCCGCTGTGGCAGCGCGCATCGACCAGGCCGGGCAGCACCAACCCGTCGTCCACGACGGCCTCCGCGTCGGGGCACCGGTTCGAAGGTGACCCGGTCGCCGACCGGCCACAGATCCCGAACCTCGTCGTCCGGCGGCCACGCCGCGGACCCGCCAGGGCATCCGTCCTCCGTCTCGACGTCAGAAGTGGTGCCGCGATCAATCTTCCCGTCTTCCCGAGTCCGGGTCACCCCAACAGCCCCGATTCCGCACGGTAGCCGGAAGAGCACGCTAAGAGACGAACAGTTGATTGACAGATTTATTTATTTAAGCATGCCTTGATGAAAAGATCCTTCGTCGCCAGGATGCTGCGAAAGCGCCCGCACCTCAGGGCTCGCACAGTTTCGCCTCACAAAGGAGCGTCGAGACAGTG
Source organism: Micromonospora sp. A200 (assembly GCF_029893845.1). Taxonomy (NCBI): domain Bacteria; kingdom Bacillati; phylum Actinomycetota; class Actinomycetes; order Micromonosporales; family Micromonosporaceae; genus Micromonospora; species Micromonospora sp. A200. Next base: position 58,656 of record NZ_JARXXY010000015.1, read on the forward strand.
GCATCACGACGATGGCGTACGGCAGCGGCCGGCCTGGCGGCCGGCCTCCTCCTCCCGATCGGCGCCGGCGCACCACCCGCCGCCGCCCGCCCCGATCAGACCCCCGAAAAGGCCGAAGCCGAGGCGGTGGCCGCGAAGGTCGACAAGAAGGTCACCAGCCGGCTGGCCAAGGACGGCAAGTCGAGTTTCTGGGTCTTCCTGGAAAGCAAGGCCAACCTCTCCGGCGCGGCCAAACTGCGCCACAAGGCCGACAAGGCCGCGCACGTCTACCGGATCAAGACCGAGCACGCCAACCGCAGTCAGGCCGGCCTGCGCTCGATGCTCGCCTCGCGGGGCGCCGACTTCACCCCCTTCTGGCTGGCCAACACGATCAAGGTGACCGGTGACGCCGACCTGCTCGGCGACATCGCTGTACGCTCCGACGTCGCCGAGATCCTCGCGGACGACCCGGTACACCTCCCCGAACCACTGCCCGGCGAGGTCGTCCCCAGCACCGACGCGGTGGAGTGGAACATCGACCGCATCGGCGCCCCCCGGGTGTGGAACGAGCTGGGCGTACGCGGTGAGGGCATCGTGGTGGCAAACATCGACAGCGGGGTGGACGCCACCCACCCGGCCGTTGCGGCCAGCTACCGGGGCCGCAACGGTGATGGATCGACCAACCACAACTACAACTGGTTCGACCCGGCCGACGTCTGCCCCACCGCGGCACCGTGCGACAACAACGACCACGGCACGCACACGATGGGCACGATGGTCGGCGCGGACGGCGCGAACGTGATCGGCGTGGCCCCCGGGGCGAAGTGGATCGCCGCCAAGGGCTGCGAGACCAACAGCTGCTCGCGGGCGTCGCTGCTCGCCGCCGGCCAGTGGATCGTCGCGCCCACCGACCTCACCGGCGCGAACCCTCGCCCCGACCTCGCCCCCGACGTCGTGAACAACTCCTGGGGCTCCAGCGCCTACGACCCGTGGTACACCGAGACCGTCTCGTCGTGGCTGGCCGCCGGCATCTTCCCGGCCTTCTCCAACGGCAACAGCGGCCCGAGCTGCAACACCTCCGGCAGCCCCGGGTCGTACACCATCAGCTACAGCTCCGGCGCGTTCGACGTGAACAACGCGATCGCGAGCTTCTCCAGCCGGGGCTCCGGCGAGAACGGCGACATCAAGCCGAACATCGCGGCGCCGGGCGCCAACGTCCGCTCGTCCGTGCCAGGCGGCTACGCGTCCTTCAGCGGTACCTCGATGGCCTCGCCGCACACCGCGGCGACTGTGGCGCTGATGTGGTCGGCCTCGCCGGCCATCCAGGGTGACATCACCGAGACCAGGCGCATCCTGGACGACACCGCCATCGACGTCAACGCCCTCACCTGCGGTGGGACGGTGGACGACAACAACGTCTTCGGCGAGGGTCGGCTCGACGCGTACGCGGCGGTCAACGCCACCCCCCGGGGCGCGCTCGGCGCGCTCGCCGGCCAGGTCACCTCGGGCGGGAACGCGCTGGCCGGGGCCAGCGTGACGGTCACCGGCCCGATGGGCCGGACCACCACCACCGCCGCCGACGGGTCGTACGGGTTCGACCGGTTGATGGTCGGCGACTACACCGTCTCGGTCAGCAAGTTCGGCTACCTGACGGCGACGAGGTCGGTGACGGTCACCGAGAACCAGTCCGTCGAGGCGGACATCACCGTCGAGCAGGCCCCGTCGGCCACGCTCAGCGGCACGGTGACCACTTCGGCCGGTCCGGCCGGCGGCGCGAGCGTCACCATCCTCGGCACCCCGCTGTCCGCGACCGCGGACGCGCAGGGTCGCTACCTGGTGAGGGTGCCGCACGGTCAGTACGACGTCCGTTTCGCCCACGCCTACCGCTGCGCCGACGTGGTGACCCGGCCGGCGACGGTCAACGCGGACACCGTCCTGGACGTCGGCATGCCCGACCGGGTGGACGCCTTCGGTTACGCCTGCGGCGGGGCCGGCGGTTCCTTCGTCGGCGGCACGGAGCTGATGCCGTTGACCGGGGACGACCGGGCCAGCGCCGTCACGCTGCCCTTCCGGGTGCCGCTCTACGGCGGGTCGTACCGGGACGCCTGGGTGAGCACCAACGGCGTGCTCGGCTTCGGCACCTCGTCGACCAGCCGCGCCAACACCGCCCTGCCGAACACCACCAACCCGGACCTCGCGCTCTTCCCGTTCTGGGACGACCTCTACGTGGAGGCCGACTCGGGCATCTACACCGCCGTCACCGGGGTCAAGCCGCACCGCTCCTTCGTGGTGGAGTGGCGCAACGTCTCCCTCTTCAGCGACCGCTCGACGCGACTGACCTTCAGCGCGGCCATCGGCGAGGACGGCTCGATCACCTACCGGTACCGGGACATCGCCGGCACCGGCCCGGGAACCGGCACCGGCGCGACGATCGGACTGGAGAACGTCGACGGCACTGTCGGGTTCGAGTACTCGTACAACACCGCGGCGGTCGCCGACGGCACCGTGATCGCGTTCCGCACCACCCGCAACGGCGTGCTGACCGGTGTGGTCACCGACGGCAACGACGGGCAACCGGTGGTCGGTGCGACGGTGACCGCCCGGGTGGGCGGGGCGACCGCGACGGAGACCACGGAGGCAGATGGCTCGTACCTGATCCAGGCCCCGGCCGGCGCAGTCGAGCTCAGCGTCGCGAAGGAGCATTACGAGAGCGCCAATGCCGCGGTCACGGTGGCGGCCGGCGGGGCGGAGGTCCGCTCGGCGGCGCTGCGCACCGCCCGGGTCGGCACCCCGGTCACCGAGCTGGCCGTCGTCGCCCCGGCGGCGCAGACCCGGGCCCGGGAGATCGGCCTGAGCAACACCGGGACGCTCGGTACCGAGTTCACGGTCACCGAGCTCAACGCCGACGGAGTGCCGCAGGACATCGGCTGGCTGAGCCTCTCCGGCGCCAGCGGCACGCTGGCCAGCGGCGGCCGACACACCGTCGGCGTGGCGGTCAGCACCGCCGGCCTGGCACCGGGGACCTACCACCGGGCCAAGGTGCGGGTCGCCTCGGCCAGCGGCCGCCAGCCCGTCCTGGTCATCCCGGTCACCCTGGTGGTGCCGAGCTACGCCCTGGCGATCAACGCGGGAGCGCAGGCGGGACGGACGGACGTGGAGGGCCAGACGTGGTCGCCCGACCAGCCGTGGGCCGCCGGCGGCGCGGGGTATCTGGGCAACTCCAACCGGCAGTCGACCAGCAGCCCGATCACCGGGACCAATGATCCGGCCCGCTTCGCCGATCTGCGGGAGGGGATGTACGAGTACCGCGTCGACGGGCTCGGTGACGGCGTCTACACCGTCGAGCTGGACTTCGCCGAGGTACGCCGACAGGCCCCCGACAAGCGGGTCTTCGACGTGCTGCTCGAAGGCCAGGAGGTGCTGCCGTCGCTCGACGTGGCCGGTGAGGTGGGCAGTCTCGCCGCACTCACCAGGTCGTACACCGTGCGGGTGACCGACGGCCAGCTCAACGTGCGGTTCGTGACGCACAAGGGCTACGGCCAGCCGATCCTGAACGCGCTGCGGGTGACGAACCGCCCGGACCTGGTGTCCTGATCAACCGGTGGCGTGGGGCCCGGCCGTACTCCGGTCGGGCCCCACGACTGCCGCCGCGCGTCAACGGGGGCGGTTGTCGCCCTTGCCGAGCTTGTTGAAGTCGATCTTCGGGAGCTTGAAGCCCGGCGGCAGGCCCTGGCCGCCGGCCAGGTCACCCGGGTCCAGCCCCGGCGGAAGCTGCGGCATGCCGCCCGGGAAGCCGCCCGGCAGCCCGGCGCCCGCCCCGGTACGCGGCCGACCGCCGCCCTTGGTGCCCTTGCGCTTGTTCTTCGGCGACTTGGTCGCCTTGCGCCGGCCCGCGCCGGGCAGGCCCATCATGCCGCCCATCTGCTTCATCATCTTCTGCGCGTCGGCGAAGCGGTTGAGCAGCTGGTTGACGTCCATCACGGTCATGCCCGAGCCGGTCGCGATGCGGGCCCGGCGGGAGCCGTTGATGATCTTCGGGTTGGTGCGCTCGGCCGGGGTCATCGACCGGATGATCGCGGTGACCCGGTCGAAGTGCTTGTCGTCCAGCTCGGCGAGCTGGTCCTTCATCTGCCCCATGCCGGGCATCATGGCCAGCACGTTGGCGATCGGGCCCATCCGGCGGACCGCGATGAGCTGGTCGAGGAAGTCCTCCAGGGTGAACTGCTCGCCGCCCATCAGCTTGGCGGTCATCTTCTCCTTCTGATCGGAGTCGAAGGCCTGCTCGGCCTGCTCGATCAGAGTGAGGACGTCGCCCATGCCGAGGATCCGGCTGGCCATCCGGTCGGGGTGGAAGACGTCGAAGTCCTCCAGCTTCTCGCCGGTGGAGGCGAAGAGGATCGGCTGCCCGGTGACCTCCCGGACGGAGAGCGCGGCGCCACCGCGGGCGTCGCCGTCGAGCTTCGACAGCACCACGCCAGTGATCCCGACGCCGTCGCGGAACGCCTCGGCGGTGCGGACCGCGTCCTGACCGACCATGGCGTCGACGACGAAGATGACCTCGTCCGGGTCGACCGCGTCACGGATGTCGGCGGCCTGCTGCATCATCTCGGCGTCGATGCCGAGGCGGCCGGCGGTGTCGACGATGACGATGTCCCGGGCGGCCCGCCGGGCGTGCTCGATCGAGGCGCGCGCGACCTGCACCGGGTCGCCGGTGCCGTTGCCGGGCTCCGGGGCGTACACCTCGACGCCGGCGCGGCCACCGAGCACCTGGAGCTGCCCGACGGCGTTGGGGCGCTGGAGGTCGGCGGCGACCAGCAGCGGCTGGTGACCCTGGGCCTTGAGCCAGCGGGCCAGCTTGCCGGCGAGGGTCGTCTTACCGGAACCCTGGAGGCCAGCCAGCATGATCACGGTCGGCGGCTGCTTGGCGAACTGGAGCCGCCGCCCCTCGCCGCCGAGGACGTTGACCAGCTCCTCGTTGACGATCTTGACGATCTGCTGCGCCGGGTTGAGCGCCTCGGAGACCTCCGCGCCGCGGGCGCGCTCCTTGAGGTTGGCGATGAAGCCCTTGACCACGGGCAGCGCGACGTCCGCCTCCAGCAACGCCATGCGGATCTCGCGCGCGGTGGCATCGATGTCGGCGTCGGTGAGCCGACCCTTGCCGCGGAGCTTGGTGAAGATCCCGGACAGGCGGTCACTCAAGGTGTCAAACACGCGAACATCCCGTTTGTCAGTGTTACGGCGGGCACAACGCGGCCGGGTGCAGGAACCGGCCACCGCAAGGGTAGCCCGCCGCCCGCACCCGCGCCCGCGCCGTGGCAGCCACCGATCCCCACGGCGACGCCGGGCTGCCCGGCTACCGGCCTCCGGCGACCAGGACCTCACGGATCGTCCGCAGCAGGATCTTGAAATCCAGCCACAGCGACCAGTTCTCGATGTAGTAGTTGTCGAAGCGCGCCCGATCGGAGATCGGGGTGTCGCCGCGCAGACCGCTGACCTGAGCCAGCCCGGTGAGACCGGCGGGGACGCGGTGACGCCACGAGTAGTGGCTGTGGGCGGCGGAGAACACCTCCACGAAGTGCGGCCGCTCCGGACGCGGGCCGACCAACGTCATGTCGCCCCGCAGGATGTTCCACAGCTGGGGCAGCTCGTCGAGCGACGTCCGCCGCAGGAAGCGCCCCACGGGCCCTACCCGGCTGTCGTTCGCCACCGACCAGGTGGTCTGCGACTCGGCCTCGCTGGCCGGACGCATGGAACGGAACTTCAGGACCTCGAAGAGCTTGCCGTGCCGACCCACCCGCTGCTGACGGAAGAGGACCCCGGGCCCGCCTTCGATCCGCACCGCCAAGGCACAGAGGGCAAGGACCGGAGCGAGCGCGAGGAGCGCCAGAGCGCTGAAGACGACATCGACCGATCGCTTGAGGCCCCACCGCCAGCCGCTCAACCGAGGCGGGCGGATCCGCATCACCGGGATCGCCCCGATGTGGTCCGGCCTCGCGGTCTGGGTCTGGAACTGGTGCATCCGCGGCACGACGAGGATGTCGTACGTGGTGACCATCGCCTGGCGGAGGAGCCCCGCAAACCGGCTGTCGGTGATGTTCGGATCGGCGATGAGCAGCACGTCAGCCTTGGCCCGCGCCATCGTCGCGGTGAGGTCGTCCAGGTCACCGAGGTGCGTCAGGTCGTGCACCGCGTGATCGGCGCGGTGCGGGTTGTCGACGTAACCCACGACCCGCAGCCCGTACTGGGGGTAGCGGGCCAGCACCTCGGCCAGGTCCGCCGCGACGGGGCCGCTGCCGACGAGGATGGTCGCGTGACCGACTATCCGTCGCCGGCGGCCCATCATGATCGTCCACATCGCAAGGCCTCGCCCGACGAGCAGCAGCACGACCATGACCGCGGCCGCGCGTAGCAGACTTCCGAAGTTGGCGAAGCTCTCGTGCCGAAGGGCCGCGATGAAGGCGACCAGCGCCGCTGCCACGAGGAAACGGCTGAGGATCACCGGCGCCTCGTCGAGGATCGACAGGTGCAGGCGGGATCGGTAGAGACCGCCGGAGGCCAGCAGGGCGATGGTCAGGAGACCCATGACCGTCAGGCCACGCCAGTGATCGGCGTTGAAGGGCACCGGAGCCAACATGAGGACGAGGTCCACGGGCAGTACGAGCATCCAGGCCCGGAGATAGCCGATCGTCGCCCGCTCGGGAGCTGTGGCCGGTGGCGGTTGGATGCCGTCTCCCCGTAGCCCGCCGGGTGGTATCCGCAGGTCGAGAGTCTCCGCATCGACCGCGCCCCGGCTCATCAGCACGGGAGGCATGAACACAGTCGTCGACAAGCTTGTCTGTCCAGAACCCACCTTGTGCGTCTCCCCCGCGAATGGCACGTCGATCCGCGGGCCTGAGCCACGCGTCATTGTGACGAGCGCCGCCGGGGACGTGCACGTTACTCCATATGCGAATCTCCCCGCATGCAGCGCTCGTGATCCTAACCCGGACAGGAGCCGCCGCCAGCAGCGAAAAGTCGGACCCCCGTGGGCTGTTCGGTGGACCGGTTATCCGCCCCGCAGGCGGATCTGGAACGAGTTTTCGATGCCGCGGTGAAATCCATTACGGACTGTGCTCATTCGACTACCCCGCGCGATAGATGCATGTGCCTGGCTTCACTCCCCGGCGGCTGCGGCCCGCACGGTAGGTATCCTTCTCCCTGCTGGCCGTGGCGATGGGGGAAGGTCTGCAATGGGGGGCATCATTCACGTGTGCACCGGGAACCAGGCCCGGTCACCAATTGCCCTGCGGCTGATGGAGGCCGGCCTCCGGGACCGATACGGCCGGGCAGCCGAATCGATCTTTGTGACGAGCGGCGGCACCCAGGGACCGCCCGACCGGCCGATGCAGCCCTTCGCCATTGCCGAACTCGAACGCCGCGGTTTGCCCGCGGACCATTTCGTCTCACAATTGCTCGACCTGGACGCGGTGGCACGCGCGCACCTCGTCCTCACCGCCACTCGCAAGCATCGTGACGAGGTTGTCGCCCAGGTGCCCAAGGCCCTCCCTTACACGTTCACCTGGCGAGAACTGGCGTGGCTGGTGCGCGGGCTCAAACCCGACGAGGTGCCCGGGCGCTACGCGGTCGAACGGGCGGCCAACCTGGCTCTGGTGGTCAAGCAGCGGCGCGGTTACCTGCAGCCGCTGCCGCCCGAAAGCTTCGACATCGCCGATCCCATGGGTGGCACCCGACAGGACTACCGCGTCGCGGCGGACCAGATCGAAGAGGCAATCGAGACGATCCTGGGTGTGGTGTAGCTCTGGGCCCTTTTCATCGTGACCATGCTGGTAACGATGAAAAGGGCTCATTGGGCGACGATGGCCGCTTCGGTCACGGGAAGCAGCGGCGGCGAGTCGATGACGACGATCATGCCCGACTGCTCGAGCGACTTTCCGATCACCAAGGTCCATCCTCGCGGTTCTCGGACCCGTCAGGGTGCATTTCGCAGCTCCCCGACCGAGATCTGCGGCGTCTCGTCGATCTACCTGCCGGCCGCTGGGCGTTGCTGGTGCCGGGCTGGCGGTGGGGGGGTCGCTCGACCCTGTTGGGGCGCCACCTTGGCCGCCGGCGCACGATCGGTATTGGGCGGCGCCATCACGGCCTGGGCAGCCTTGGCCGCCGCAGCCCCCGTCCAGCCGCTGGACTGGTCGGCGTAGTAGCCGTCCTTGTTCTTCCGCTTGACCCGGTTCGCCACTACGCCGAGGATCCGGGCATCGACGTCCCGAAGGGCCTCGATCGAGGTCGCGAGCTCGTCGGCCTTGGTCGAGCCAACCCGGGTCACCACGAGTGCGCCGTCGGTCGCCCGCGCCAGCACGGCGGCATCGGTCACCGGCAGCAGCGGTGGCGCATCAAAGATCACAGTCATGCCGCTCGCCACCAGGCCCGCGACCAAGTCGGCGAGGCGGCGCGTGCCGAGCAGTTCGCTGGGGTTGGGCGGAGTTGGACCGGAGGTCACCACATAGAGCGGCAGCTCGCGCCGCCAGTGGTGCATCGCGGCCTCGATCGGCACGTCGCCGACGAGCACGCTGGTGAGGCCGACGCCACCCGGCAGCCCGAACAGTGTGGCGACCCTCGACTTGCGGAGATCGCCGTCGATGAGGACGACCCTCTCGCCGGATTGGGCGAGCGCGATAGCCATGTTCGCGGCAACGGTGGACTTGCCCTCGCCGGGGACCGAGCCCGTAACCACAAGGCTGCCGATCCGCCCGTCGATCGAGAGAAAGCGGATGTTGGTCCGCAACCGGCGGAACTCCTCGGCCCGCAGTCCGGTCGGGTCGTCGACGATCAGCCCTCGCACCTTCGTCTTCGGGTCGTCCCCGATCTCGCCCACGACGGCCGCGCCCGCTACCAGGGCGGCCTCTCGCCGGCCGTGAATGGTCTTGTCCAGCGTATGACGCAGGACCGCGAGCCCCGCGCCGCTAGCGAGGCCGACAAGGAGCCCCAGTGCCAGGTTGAGATTGGTCCTCGGCGAGACGGGCGCTGTCGGCAACGATGCGCTCTTGGTGATGGCCGCCTTGACCGGCGATGTTGTGGCACCCGTCGGGGTCTCGAGATCGACGATGAACTTGGACACTTGACTCGCGACGGCATCGGCGATGTCCCGGGCCATCTGGGGTGACGGGTCGGTCACGGAGATGTTCAGCAGAACAGTATTCGGCGGAGATGCCGCGGTGATCTTTTCGGCAAGTTCGTCGGCGGTGTAGGGAAGCTGAAGGGATTGGAGGACTGCGTTTGTCACGGTCGGGCTGTCCACGATGTCGACGTATGACTTCACCCGTTGCTGAGCGAACGTGCCGCCTTGGTTGAGGTCGGCCGCGCCCGCGTCGGTGCTGCTGATCGAAACGAACAGTTGCACATCCGCCTGGTACATGGGGGTTTGAACCCATGAATATACGCCAGCGGCCGCGCCTCCCAATGCCGTCATGAGCACCACAAGAAACCAGTGCGCCCTCAGCGCACGCAGGTACTGCGTGATGTCCATAATGCTCCGAAAGTCTCGATTGGCCGACGCGAACGTCGTCAGCCTAGCAACGTCATCCGGTTCGGCATGCAGACCGATGACTATGACCCAAATCTCCGTCGCCGGGCGTTTCCATTTCATACCAAGGCCTCCCAGACAGGCGAGACTCGGATCAATCGGGCACGACCCGATCTTGACAGATCGCGGCCCGGATGCTTTGGTGGCGTGTCAGCTTGGGTGCGCCACGTGATCAGGACCTGTGTCTGAGATGGCCACCAGGGCAAACGTCAACGCCTGCGGGCCGACGGCAGTAGTTCCGATCGCTGAAAGCCAGGAGTTGGACGCGCGATGAGAGTGACGATCCTGGGCGGTCATTATGCGCCCGAGCCGACCGGGAATGCCCCTTATACGGCGGGTCTGGCGAACGGGCTCGTGGCACGGGGGCACGATGTGCGCGTGATCACCTCCCATCCGCACTATCCCGAGTGGCGAGTGAGGGAGAGTTACGGCGGCTGGTCCGTATCTGATGAGGTCGAAGGAGTCCGGGTCCAGCGGTTGGCGCACTACGTGCCCGCGAGACCAAGCGGTGGGCGGAGATTGCTCTCTGAGCTCAGTCTCGGGATTCGTTTTCTGGCCGCCCGGTGGCATCGTCCCGATGTTGTGTTGCTCGTGTCGCCGAACCTGATAACCAGTGCGCTCGCCGCGCTCCGCGCTCGCCGGTCACGTGGTCTCGCGACCGGTATCTGGATCCAGGATCTGTACAGTCTGGGCATCACCGAGACGGGCCAGGGCGGCAGGTCTGCCGCAACCGCGCTGAAGGCGTTGGAGTCCCGTACGCTCCGCTCCGCGACCGGCGTCGTCGTGATTCACGACAGGTTTCATTCCTTCGTCACAGAGAAACTGGGCGTGCCGGCGGGATGCGTCGAGGTAATTCGCAACTGGTCCCACGTTGATCCGCCGATGGAGGTCGATCGGGCGGCCGTCCGGAACCGACGTGGCTGGGACCCCGACGTTACCGTGATCCTTCACGCCGGCAACATGGGCGCAAAGCAGGGCCTTGAGAACGTCGTTGAGGCGGCTCGGCTCGCTGACCGACAGCGCGCACCTGTACGGTTCGTGCTGCTCGGCGACGGCAACCAACGCGCTCGCCTGCAATCTCTCGCCAGGAATGTGACCTCCATCGAATTCGTGGCACCCCTTCCCGACGATGAGTTCAGGCAGACGCTGGGGAGCGCCGACATTCTTCTCGTCAACGAGCGTACGGGGATGAAGGAGATGTCGGTGCCGAGCAAGCTCACGACGTACTATTCCGCATCGCTCCCAGTGCTCGCGGCTACGGATGAGGCGAGCGTAACCGCCAGCGAGATCGATGCTTCCGGAGGAGGAACGAGAGTCGCCGCTGGCGATCCTCAGGCCCTGCTGGATGCCGCCCTCTCACTCCGGGCAGATCCAGCCCGGGCGCGCGCCCTTGGGGCGGCAGGACGACGCTTTCGCGACACCGCACTTGGACGGGATGCAGCGCTTGACCACTTTGAACAGTGGTTGGTGGCTTTGGCAGCGGACCGTCACAGCAGGGCTCGGGGACGACGTAGCAAGTCGATGGAGGTTGTGGCTCAATGAAGCGAGCGCTTATCACCGGTATCACCGGTCAGGACGGTTCCTATCTGGCGGAGCTGTTGCTCGCCAAGGGGTACGAGGTCCACGGCCTCATCCGGCGTGCCTCCACGTTCAACACGAGTCGGATCGACCACCTCTACGTCGACCCGCACGAGCCGGACGCGCGACTGTTCCTGCACTACGGCGACCTGAGCGACGGGGCACGGCTCGTTACTTTGCTGCAACGGATCGGCCCCGATGAGGTATACAACCTCGCCGCCCAATCGCATGTGCGGGTGTCGTTCGACGAGCCGGAACACACGGCCGACACGACCGGAACGGGGTCGGTCCGGCTGCTGGAAGCAGTGCGCCTGGCGGGCATCAACACCCGCTACTACCAGGCGTCCTCGTCCGAGCTTTACGGCGCGACGCCGCCGCCGCAGAGCGAAACCACCCCGTTCTATCCGCGGTCGCCCTACGCGGCTGCGAAGCTCTACAGCTACTGGATTACTAAGAACTACCGTGAGGCCTACGGGCTGTTCGCGGTCAACGGCATCCTCTTCAACCACGAGTCCCCGCGTCGCGGCGAGACGTTCGTCACGCGCAAGATCACTAGAGCCGTCGCAGCGATCAAGGCCGGCAAGCAGCGCCACCTGTATCTGGGAAATCTCGAGGCGATTCGCGACTGGGGTTATGCACCCGAATATGTCGAGGGTATGTGGCGCATGCTGCAGGCCGATCAGCCCGATGACTACGTGCTCGCCACCGGCGTCGGCGTCACCGTTCAGGAGTTCGTGGAGATCGCCTTCAGCCGCGTCGGGCTGGACTGGCGCGAGCATGTCCGGTTCGACGAGCGCTACCTACGCCCCACCGAGGTCGATGCGTTGATCGGGGACCCGACCAAGGCGCGGGAGCACCTCGGGTGGAAGGCGACGACCGACGGCCGGGCGCTGGCCAAACTCATGGTCGACGCCGACGTTGAGGCTTTGACGCATGCCGGCGATCCGTGGATCGACAAGGTTGATCTCGCATCCTGGAGGAGCGCGTGAGCGACGACGGCGTCAGCTACACACCCGGCGAGCTGGACCGTGACGCAACCTTCTACGTCGCGGGCCACCGTGGGCTCGTGGGCAGCGCCATTTGGCGCAAACTCAAGGCCAGCGGGTTCACCCGGCTGGTGGGCAAGACCTCGGCCGAGTTGGACCTGCGCGACCGGGATGCCACATCCGCGTTCATGGCCGAGACCAAGCCGCGGTACCTAGTTTTGGCTGCAGCCAAGGTCGGCGGCATCCTGGCCAACAGCACCTACCCGGTGGACTTCCTCAGCGAGAACCTGCGCATTCAGACCAACGTGCTCGACGCGGCGCTTGCCAACGATGTAGAACGTGTGCTGTTCCTCGGCTCGTCGTGCATCTATCCGAAGTACGCCGAACAGCCCATCCGCGAGGACTCGCTGCTGACCGGCCACCTCGAGCCGACCAACGACGCCTACGCCCTTGCCAAGATCGCTGGGATCCTCCACGTGCAAGCCGTCCGCCGCCAGTATGGTCTGCCATGGATCTCCGCGATGCCGACGAACCTCTATGGGCCCAACGACAACTTCTCGCCTACCGGGTCGCATGTGCTGCCGGCACTAATTCGGCGCTACGACGAGGCCGTCCGCACCGGCGCGACCACAGTGACGAACTGGGGCTCCGGCGCACCTCGGCGGGAGTTCCTGCATTCGGACGACATGGCCGACGCCTGCCTCTTCCTGTTGGAGCACTACGACGGATCAAGCCAGGTCAATGTCGGCACCGGCAAAGACGCCACCATCCGCGAGATCGCCGACCTGGTGGCCGAGGCAGTCGGCTACACCGGTCGTACCGAGTGGGACACGTCTAAGCCAGACGGAACGCCGCAGAAACTCCTCGATGTCTCCAAGCTTCGTGATGCCGGCTGGACGGCCAGGACCCGGCTCCGCGAAGGCATCGCCTCGGTGGTCGAGGCCTACCGCATGACGGCGTGGGAGAAGGCAGATGTCCAGTGAGCAGGATGCGTCCACGATCCCGGTCATCGACCTGTCGAGGGCACCGGGTGAACGACAGGCGTGGGACCGACCCGCATTTGTCGTTTACCTGTGGAGTGTGTTCGAGTTGCTGTTCATCACCAATCCCTGGCAGATCAGCTCGCGCCTGCGGACGCTCGTGCTGCGCCTCTTCGGTGCCGAGATCGGACGAGGTGTTATCTTCCGTCCTCGAACCCGCGTCAAGTTTCCATGGAAGCTACACATCGACGACCGTTCGTGGATTGGTGAGGGTGTGTGGTTCCACAACCAGGACCACATCTACGTTGGGCACGACGTTGTCATCTCGCAAGAAACCTTCCTTACCACCGGCAGCCACGCGCACCGACGCGACATGGCGCTGATCACTCGCCCTATCCGAATTGATCCTGGAGCATGGGTGACCTCTCGGTGCATCGTGTTGGGCGGAACACACATCGGTCGCTCCGCACTGATCGCTCCAGGGACATGTGTGGCTGGGAAGGTTCCGGCTGGGCGAATCGTCGGATCCTCCGGCGTGACGGATCTTGGTTTGAGATTTCGAACATCGCGAGGTGCTGATGACGCAAAATAGTAGCCCCACGGTCGTGATGGCTTTCGCCTCAATTGCCGAATACCGGACTCGCTGTCTTCAACTGGTGGCAGAGCACTTCGACGGGAACGTCCAAATACTCGGCGGGAACATCCCATGGGGAACGGGCATTCGACTGGCGGAGCCGGCGGAGGTTCCATACACGCTTGTCACCAACCGGTTCATGCTGGGCTCAAGGTTACTTATTCAGAAGCTCCCGCTCATGGGCCTGCTCCGCACTAGAACGCTCCTGCTAGATCTCAACCCACGCATGCCGGCGAATTGGCTGCTTCTGACGGCACGTCGGGTTGCACGTCGCAGGACCCTTCTTTGGGGACATGCATGGCCGAGAGGGGGGCGAAACAGCAGATCAGACGGACTACGAGGTCTCATGCGCAGGCTTGCGTCCGAGCTTGTCACGTACACCGAGCAACAAGCCGATGACCTTCGCGAGATGTACCCTCGCAAGCAAGTGACTGCGGCCCCCAACTCTCTGTACAGCGCGGACGAGATGGGCTTTGACGCGAATTCGATGCGGAATAGCATCCTCTACGTTGGCCGTCTGGTCGACGCGAAGAAGCCCGACCTCTTGGTTTCCGCGTTCGAGCTGGTCGCTTCGGATCTGCCGCAGCTTCGGTTGACCATCGTCGGAGACGGGCCGGCGAGGAGCATTCTGGAGCGGCGCATCGCAGAAACCGGCTTCGGTGAACGCATTCGGCTAATCGGCCATGAGTCTCGCCCTTCGGTACTCCGAGGCTACTACTCAGCGGCGATCGCGAGCGTCTCGCCTGGCTGTGCGGGCCTTTCCATCACTCAAAGCTTTGGGTTCGGGGTTCCCGCCCTGATCGCCAGAGACGAGCCGCACGGACCCGAAATCGAGGCAGCCTCGGAGGGATTCAACGCTCTGTTCTTTCAGAGCAACGATCCCGGCGATTTGGCCTCCGGAATTCGGCGAGCTGCGAGGCAGCGGTCTGAAGTCTTCGCTGATGGCGCCGCGATCGCGGAGAGCAGCATCCGCCGCTACTCCATTGAGGCCATGGCAGCCGGGCTAATTCAAGCCATTGAGGGTGATGAGCGTTGCTTGTCGACTACGTAGTCTCGGATCTGACGTACCCACCCCGCGAAGGCCTGCACCAGCAGTCGGTAATCCTCGCGTCCACGCTGCAGTCCCACGGAGTCAAGGTCCGGTTCCGCGGTATTGTCAAGAACCCAGAACTCGTGGACATTGGGGCTCTTGCCCGCGACCATGGCCTGACCTTTCAAACTCTCGGCGCCCGCCCGGGCTCGACTCTGGTGACAGGGCTCAGGCTATTGTCGCGCCCGTCCTTCTCCCGCAGAGTCCTGCGCCATGGCGACCAGCCACCTCCAGATGTTATCCATATAGAGGGTGCGGCCGCGGCGGGCTTGGTCCGGCGGAGAATGCCTGCGCCGACCATAGTTAGCTTCATCGATCCTGGCTCGCGTAGGAACCTACGAATGGCCCGGCTGCCGCTTCCTGGCCGAATGGGAAAATATGTGGCTGCGGCTCTTTTCCGAGCCATAGAGCTTCGGCTCGCCCGCCTGGGCGTTCCGCTGCACGTCGTTTCTGAGGATGATGCCGGTTATCTTCGACGTGCGCTTCGCACCGCAGGTGTATTCGCCATACCGGTCATCGTCCCGACTGACGAGATTGCAGCGGTGGACGATCATCCGATTCCTCGAGATGCCACTCGTCGGATTCTTGTCTTCGCCGATTTGCGCCACGACCACGTACGACTCGGTTACGAGGAGTTCATGAGAGCGCTCGCCGTATCTGACCTGCCCAAGGGCATCCAGATTGACATACTAGGGCGTGTCCCCGAGATCGAGGGCTTAGGCGGCACCGATCTCGGTCTACCTATCAACTACATTGAGTGGGTGGATGACTATAGGGTCGCTCTCAGGCAGGCAGATCTCGTGGTATTGCCAGACCGCACGGGTACAGGCCTGAAGAACCGAACTGTTCAGGCGCTCGCCATGGGCCGGGCCGTCGCTGGGACGCGGGCCGCATTCGAAGGAATTTCAGCACGGGACAGTGTTCACGGCTTGATCTGCCAGGACCCTGTCGAGCTGGCGAGCAAAGTGGCCAAGCTTATTTGCGACTCGGCTCTACTTGGAACGCTCGCGCGGCAAGCATCGGAGGCCACACAGGAATTCCAAGCGCACAATGTTGCCAGGCGCTGGATTCAGGCGTATACGTCACTTAGCCATGGTCCCCAATCGGAAGGGTAATTCGGCGATGTTCGCATCGATGATCTTAGTGAGAGACCGCGTTGTTATGTAGTTTGCCTGCCGGCCTTACCGGCCCGCTCGGATCGTCGTCGTGGTCACTGTGGGGACTATGTCCGCGGCCAACCGAGTGCCGTTTGTAATAAATCAGGAGAACGAGGAAATTGAGCCTCAACAACTTCGATCTTGCACAGTTCAAACTCCACGTCCGCGGATAGTGATGCAACACCACGTGGCATAGAGGGTTTACTGAAGTTGGCCTCGGCCCTTCAATAGGGGCCGACCGAATGCTTGATCGAAAATGAGGAAGTGCCTTCTAATCTGGGATGGTCTGGCTTGCCGAAGGCCCTGATCGCCCGTCACCGAAGGCACTTGCCAGCTGAAGGCTACCGGAACCCGCCCGAAGATCAGTGTCAGCGCGGAAGAACGCCGCGTGGCCGGACACATGGGCACCCGTCTACTGACCGAGGTCGCTGACGTGACGGGGTTGACCGCCGCGTTCGGCGAGGCCCTCGCGAGGTTGCGGCAGCGGCGCGGCGGCCACGAACCGGGCCGGGTCGCGGTGGACCTGGCGGTGATGATCGCTGATGGTGGCGAGGCGATCGCGGACCTCGCGGTCCGCCGCCGGGTCACCGTGACTCACTGCGGCCGGCACGGCCGCAAGGGCAACCGCGAACGGGACCTGCGTAACCGGCTCTGACCCGCACCGCCGCCCGCCGGCAGGGTGAGGGCGTTGACGCCCTTTTTCAACAAGCTGTCCACCCATGCAGGCGTCCCGCAAAACCCGAGTACACCTCAACCCTCGCTAACTTCGAAGAGCTGGCATGGCTGGTGGCTCGCCGTCACGTACCCGCCGCGGCTCCGGATGGTTGACCCCTTCTTTCCAGGCCTTGCTGGTCCTGGTCTGGCCAGATGGCGGCGCAGAGCCTGCTGGAGAACTTGCGACGACCGCCATGGCCAGCAGCATCCATCCACCGATTTGCCATTGGCTGGGCTGAGCGAACACGGCCGTGATGGCGAACATGACGAATGCAAGGAGCCCGCCGAGGTGACGGACAGCGGCGAATCCGATCGCGATAAGCGCGCACGTCAGTGCTGTCGCGAGACGAACGTCGTTCGAATATGCAACTATCAGGTTGATGTTTCCCAATGATGCCGAGGATCTACTGCCCGCATCCATGATACCGCGATCGGTGGTTGATTCAGCCGCGATACCGGCCTTATACGTGAGCACATAAACGACCAGGGGGACCGCAATCAATGCGACCACCGACGCAAGTATGGTCGCAGCGACCGGGCGTCGCTTCCTGACCGCAAGGTGCGCCAGACTGAAGCCGAGTAGTCCTGCTCCAATCGCAATTAGTGTCCCCAGCGACTGTGTGAAAGTGGCCGCGACAATGACGGCGCCGACGGCGAGCGCCCTTAGGCGATTGTCGAAGCGCGCCACGGCGATCAGAGTGATAATCGGAATAAAATAGTACACTGCAAGGCCAGGCTCACCAACGAGCGGAGCGAATCGCCGCGACCCTTCAATGAATGGCGGCCCCGCGGTCGCCAATGTGAACGGCATGTAGAATTCGGTCTGCCTACTGCCCAGAGTTAATGAACCTATTTCGTTCCCAGCAAATCCAAACACTAGGGTAAGACCGTATGAACACGCAAGTGGAGCAATAACGCAACCGATTCCGCGGAATGTGGCTGTAACAAACTCGGCTCGCGAGATGGCTAGCAGGGCAACGACCCCGGCAATCACATAGACTAGAGCAAAGTACATTCCGCCGACAATGCTGATGCCGACGGCTAGCGCGATGAAACACACGCCATACAGGATCGCAGCGGTCGCTTGGGTCTTGGAGGAGGGCCGATATGTGAGTGCGATTACGGCGAGGCCGGCCAGCGCGACGAGTGTTCCCAATAAAGAACTCTCACCGAGCACTCCAGGAGGGATTAGAAAGAACAACAATCCTGCTAGAACTCCCCGCGCACCGACCATTCCCTGTACAAGCATAATGCCAACAACAAGGAGCATAGTCACTAACCCCCATAGCGGGTCGCCGGTAAGCACAGCCAATAGGGCGCCGAGGATCCCGGAGGCTATGGAATATACGCCGACAACAGCTATGCGTTGCGAGTTCCGATGGCGAAAGTCAGTAGGTCGCGACAACCGATCATATGGCCGTGGCTCCGCGCGCTCAGATCTCAACGTTCTGCACCAACCTTGCAACTCATTTACTGGCCAGCCGGAGCGCGGAAGTCGCTTACCACACTGCTTGAGGTCGGGAAAGCCATCGAGGGGATGCGCCAACGTCTCTGCCCACCAATGCGAGCAGAGCGCAGGATCTGAGCGGTCCTCTCCGGCTTCATTCTCTGGCTCGACCATTCTCTCTTCGATATGCCGCCCTCATACAGATGGCGAGCGACGCAAACACGGCGAGTTGTAGTACGCAATACGCGATCGCCGCACCCTCGGCGCCCATGGTCGAGCCAAGTGCGACCACCAGGCAGAGCTGCACGGCTACCGACCCTACTAATACATACGCAACCATCTCTTCATGTGCCCTGGACTGAAGAAAAGACGCAAGTGGTTGGTTCAATGTTGTGAGTACTGTGCCTGCGGCAAGCCACCGCAGAACGGGGGCGGACCCAGCATATTCTTGACCAAGCAACATTTCAACGACCTTTGGCGCAACTAATATGACGGCGCAGCATGCCGCAATTCCGAGGGCCGGTACCCAAGCGGCTTTCATCACATGTTGCCGGGCGGATTTCCAATCCGTTGCCCCCGCGATAAAAGGCGCGGCGGCAGACGAGAAGGCTGAAGCGAGTAAACCCATGGGCTGCGTCCACCTATTGACGCCGCCATAGATGCCCGCTGCGGTGGCTCCCGCGACGCCCCCCAGTATGGGCAGATCAAACTGCTGAGCGCTTAGGGCAAGGGAGCTGAGGCCATAGTGGCGTGTTCCTCGCCATGGATTTGCAAAGCCGCGACCCGTTAGACGAAGTCTCGAATGGCGGGGCTGGATTGAGTATGCCACCACGGCCATGCTAATGCTTCCTAATGCCAAAGAAATCCACAGCGACAGCTGCGTCGACGCGCCCGAAAGCGTTAGCAAGGCAAATACCGCGACCGCTACCAGTTTCTCTAAGACCAGCAGGAGAGCCACTGTACCGCCTCGCTTCTTGGCCCGCAGGGGCACAAGCATTGTCTGGCTTGCAGCCACCGCGAACAGGATCGCTCCAGCGATACTCAACGTGGGCTGGAACCAAGCGACGGTTATGCCCCAAGAAGCAGCTGCGAGAGCGCCAACCGCGAGCTTCGTACGGACTCGCGCATCCAGATCGGAAGGGGCTATCGCGTTTCGTGATAGTTCCCTCATCCAAAACGCGTTGGTGCCGAGGTCCAGTAGACCAGCGCCGGCAGTTCCAATGGCCACCGACGTAACAACGACGCCGAAGTCAGCCGGTGCGGTCTCCCGCGCCGCGAGGATGTAAACGCCCGCCACCAAGAGCTGCGCCAACCCCGACGCGAATGCCAGCATCACAGCTTGGGCGCCAACTGAGCGCACACGCTGGTGCCGGGGAGGATTTTGCGCCGTGGCGACACGACCCGAACTACGTTCGTGAACGGGCGCGTTGCCGCCATTACCCAATTTGTGTCTCCCATTTACCGCCGAGGCTGGCATCACAGCGAGCGAGGTCCGCGCAGACGAACGCGCTGTTCACAGGAGCGCCTCCGCGAATTGTCGAGGATCCGGAAGATCAGCTGGCTTTGGTCTTTCGCTCGATAGCACTTGAGCCATGCCCTGTGCCAGCGACTTGACGGAGAGTGGCACCCAGCTCGCGTGACTGGGCATCGTCCTTGCGTCGGTGCGTAGAGACCGAGCACCGGCCGCCAGGACACGAGTTCCGGCGACCAGTGCCTTGCCGAAGAGCCCGCTCGGTCCTTCGTTTGAATGAGCGAGCACCAAGCAGTCGCTCGCCGCCACGTACTCGTCGAGCTCACCATCGGTCAGTAAGCGATTGTCTATCACCAGTCCGACGCCCATTTGCGAGAACTGGGGAATAAGGTCTTGGAGCCTCGCGAGCATGGAGGGCTGGATCTTCCCAGCCACCACTAGTCCTACTTCCCGGGATGGCAGCGCCAGCAACGCTTGGGCCACTAAATCGGCGTTCTTGCGTTCAGTCACGGCTCCAAGAACCGCGAACCAGAACCTATCTGGGTCGAGCCCTCGCTTCGACCGAATTGCAGGGCGATCGAGCGGCAACACGGTGATAGAGATCGGGTCGCCGACGGTCCTGCCCAACCGGCTTGGGGCGATCCAACTGCTTCTCAAGATCGTAACGCTTACTCTGGGCCGCGCCGATGCAGCCGCGACCAGCGCTCGACGAACTATCCTGCGAGCGGGGTTCAACAACCTGCGCCGATGTCCCTGAGCGGTGGCACGCATTACTAGGAGGGACAATCGTGCATCGCTTGGCCATCGGGCGCCGGCCCCAAGCCTGATTGCAAGCTGGTCGCCGTCTGGAACAACTATGAGTTCGGCGGAGGACTGACGTGCTAGTGATAGCAACTCACTAGTGGTGTTGGAGGAAGTCCTCAGGATGGTTCCGAGATCGACACCGGAGAGATGTGTCTTGTACTCATCCGTGTCCTCGACACCAGGTCGGAGCGCGACGCTGAATTCACGCTCGAGTTCCACCGCACGCTCGACTATTAGTCGCACATAGAGCAGTCGATGGCCGCTGGGATTTGGCTCAACGATCAAAATTTTGCCGGTGCCACGCATGCCGGTCGGCCTCATCGTTGTCCCGATCGGCCTAGCTGACTGATTGGGCACGGACAGCTCTCGATCGCAGGGGCATGTCTCTGCAGCGGCATCTCTACTCCCGTGAAATCCTGGACACGCTGGGACGTCACGGCACTGTAGCAGCGCTCCGCTGGCCCCAGCTCGCGCTGTCCCCGAGCCCCAGGCAGGGCCCCGGCGAAGTCGTTAGGTGATGCCGAGTAGGGCGAGTGGGCGGATGGTGTCGCGGGCGTGGTGGCGGTTGGCGGCGGCGATGTTGGTGATGCCGGCAGCGCGTAGTACGCCGATGGCGGCGTTGCGGAGGGCAACACTCCGTGTCCGTCATCTCGCAGAACGCGGTTCGGACGCTGGCGGCAACTTCCCATCACAAACTCCTCAGCGCCCTGACAGGTCTGTCAAGACCCGTGACACATCCGTCAGAATTTTCATTCGGGCCTAGCCTCGATCATTCAATGCTGATGTCGGCCGCTTCAGTGCCGCGCTTGTGATCGCTGGTGTTCGATGCGATCCGATCGAGGTCATGGTGACGGGCCGTCTGTCGCGGCGGTGGGCGTGGTCTCCTTGGGTCCTCCGGTTGTCGGGGCAGGGCTGAGTTGGTCAGCCGGGGGGGTGGGATCGCCGCGATCCGGTGGAAAGCGGCCGTGATTTGGTGATTTGGTCGGCCCAGGGCCAGGGGGCAGGGATGCGGAGCCGGCGGCGGCGTTGACCGCGGATCAGGCGGGCGGCGGTGTGCAGCAGGCGGTAGCGCAGCCGTTTCGGCTCGGCTTTGGCCAACTCGCCGTCGAGGGTGAGTGGTTGCACCAGGCGATCAGGTCGCAGGCCATGGCCGCGATCTGCACCAGGCGGCGTTGATGGCGAACTCGCTTGACGGTAGGCGGCGCAGTCCGGTGTCCTTGGCGCAGCGGATCCGGTCTCCGACGCGGGCGTGGGCGCGGTGGCGGGCTTCCGGCCACTGCAAGGCGCCGACGGTGGTGTTGGTGACGAACGCGGTGTAGCGCCAGCCGTCACGTTCCTCGAACAGCGACAACTGGGGGCCGGGGTGCGGTCGTTCCCGGCGCACGATCACCGCATGCCGGGCGGCCAGCCGGCCAGGGTGAGCAGCCCGGTCAACTCCGCGACCTGCGCGCCGTCGCGGATGCCGCCGTCGGCGGCCAGGGCCGCGGACCAGGCCGTGGCCGGCAGGCAGTACACCGGCACCGCCGGTCGTGTCGAGAACAGCCAGGTCGGGGTGCCTGGCCTACGTCTCACCCGCCGGGCGGGCGCTGATCGCGGCTCTACCTGCCGGAGACGACCTGGTGCGACCAGCCCGACCGCCTCGCCGCCGCCGGCGTCCCGGACGACGTCGGGTTGCCACGAAACCGGCCCTGGCCCGGCAGATGATCGCCGCCGCGTTGGATACCAATGTGCCGGCCGCATGGGTGATCGGCGACGAGGTCTACGGCGCCGACCCCGGCCTGCGCGCCGACCTGGAACACCGCGG
The DNA here is from genome assembly GCF_029893845.1 of Micromonospora sp. A200. Taxonomy (NCBI): domain Bacteria; kingdom Bacillati; phylum Actinomycetota; class Actinomycetes; order Micromonosporales; family Micromonosporaceae; genus Micromonospora; species Micromonospora sp. A200. The sequence goes on from NZ_JARXXY010000015.1 coordinate 80,877, forward strand.
GATCGACTACGCCCTGGCCGTCGGCTGCAACCGACACGTGCACGTCAACGACGGCCGCACCCTCATCCGCGTCGACGACCTCGCCGACCGGATACCCACCCGCGAACTATGGGGGGCCCGTCGTCTAGTGCGGTCGTCTGCCGATACCATCAGTCGCTCCGCTGTGGTTCACAGGGGGGAACGGAAGGCAGGGCGTGGTGGATCTTGTTGTGCTCGGGCTCGGTTACGTCGGGCTCCCACTGGCTCAGCAGGCGTTGCGAGCAGGCTTATCGGTAGTTGGCTACGATGTCAACGTTGATGTCGTCCGTGCGCTCAATGATGGCAGCTCTCATGTGGACGACCTCTCGGACGCAGACATCGCCGAGATGCTCCGCCATGGTTTCCGCGCCACCACGGATCAGTCCGAGATCGGCACGGCCGAGACCGCGGTTATTTGCGTTCCGACGCCGCTGTCAGAGGACGGTGGGCCCGACCTAAAAGCGGTCAAGGCTGCGGCCCACTCCGTGGCCCGCAGCCTACGCGCCGGAATGCTGGTGGTATTGGAATCCACGACCTACCCGGGAACCACGGACGACGTCGTCCGCCCCATCCTTGAGAAGTCCGGCCTCACCGCAGGTGTTGACTTCTTCCTCGCGTTTTCTCCGGAACGCATCGACCCAGGAAACGAGCACTACGGCACGCACAACACGCCGAAAGTTGTCGGTGGCGATACCCCAGAGAGCACGGGTCGAGCAGCCACGTTCTACAGCCGCTTCATAGAAAAAGTTGTGCGGGCCAATGGTACGCGGGAAGCAGAAACCGCCAAGCTGCTAGAAAACACGTACCGCCACATCAACATTGCCCTCGTCAACGAGATGGCCAGGTTCTGCCACGAGCTAGGCATCGACCTGTGGGACGTCATTAACGCCGCATCCACTAAGCCATTCGGCTTCCAGGCGTTCTACCCGGGCCCTGGCGTGGGCGGCCACTGCATCCCAATCGACCCGAACTACCTAAGCCACAACGTGCGAGCAAAGCTGGGGTACCCGTTCCGGTTCGTAGAGTTGGCGCAGGAGATTAACGCCACGATGCCCTCGTACGTTGCGAGCCGTGCGCAGAACATCTTGAACGACGCCGGCCTCGCGATGAACGGTGCGTCTGTCCTGCTGCTCGGCGTAACATATAAGGCCAATATCGCCGACCAGCGCGAATCACCCGCGACGCCCCTGGCCCGTCGACTTGCAGCCTTAGGCGCGAAGGTTACCTACCATGATCCGCGAGTCGAGCGGTGGAGCGTTTCAGGGTTCGAGGTCCCCAAGGTGAATGATCTCGAAGGTGCAGTCGCCTCAGCAGACCTCGTCATCCTTGTTCAGAATCACCGCGAGTACGAGGCGAATCGACTAGCTGAAGTTGCCAAGCGGTTTTTCGATACACGGGGCGTCACCTCGGGGGAGAAGTCGCACCGACTGTAGCTGATCCAAGGGACGTGTCGAAAATTTTTAGGGCCTGTGTCGAAGTCGGCGGTGACGCCTAAGCTGGTGTGACCGCTCGGCGTGTCGGAATTGAGATATGGCGAGTCTTCGGTAGATGGTTCAGCGACCAAGCAGAACCTGAAACTGGAGACGTCGTGGACATCTGGGCCGGCTGACACCGATTCAAAACCCTGGCCACGCTCGCCCTAGCCGTCCTGACCATCCTCGCCACCACCACCGCGCAGCAGCCCGACCCGGAGACCATCGCGTTGACCGTCCCCGAGATCCGCCGACTCCTCAACGCCCTCGTCCTCGCCCTACCGCTACCACCCGCCCACAGCCTCCACTGGTCGATCTAGAGACGAACATCCCAAGCCCGAGCCCGACGATCCCACTACCAGCGCAGACTCGGTCGGTACTCTGCCGGCGAATTGACGACTCAGGACACTAAGGGACGTCTCGTAACCCGGCGTCTGTCCGTTGAGGACGATCCTCGAGGATGTCTGGGTGCAGGTGATCTCCTCGACCCGCCCGGAGTGGATCTTTCCGTTCACCGGTTTGCAGCCCGCCCAGTTCCGTCGGCTGGTCCGCGTGGTCGCCGAGCGTGGCGGGGACGCGATCGCTGACGGCCGGCCGGGCCGGCAGTGGGCTCTTGACCTGCCCGATCGGGTGCTGCTCGTGGCGGCGTACTGGCGCACCAACCTGACGATGCGGCAGATCGGCCCGCTGTTCGGGGTGTCGCACTCCGCCGCGCACCGGGTCATCGACACTCTCGGACCCCTGCTGGCCCTGGCGCCGGTCCGCCGGCGCCCTGTCGACCAGATCGCCATCGTCGACGGCACGCTGATCCCGACCCGGGACCACCGGCTGGCCGCGCCGAGCAAGAACTACCGCTACTCGACGAACCTGCAGGTCGCCATCGACGCCAGCACCCGTCTGGTCATCGCCGTCGGTGACCCGCAGCCGGGCAACCGCAACGACACGATCGCCTACCGCACCTCGGGTATCGACCAGAAGTTGGCCGGACGCCCGGTCATGGCCGACGGCGGCTACCGCGGCAACCCAGAGGTGATCATTCCCTACCGCAAGCCCTCTGACGGCGGGGCGCTGCCGACCTGGAAGGAAGACCTGAATGCCCAGCACCGCACCGTCCGAGCGCAGGTCGAACACGCCTTGGCCAGGATGAAGTGCTGGAAGATCCTGCGCGACTACCGCCGCGCCGCCCGCACATTGACCGACACCGCTTCCGGCATCGCCCACCTGCACAACATCGCCCTGGCTCAGTGAGCACCAAGCCGGTCACCGGCAACGCCTTCACCGAGTTACGAGACGTCCCTTAGGCGGACATTACCCCGGACGGACATGCCGCGTTTGGCCACGCTCGTGGAACTTGTCTACGGAGGCTGGCCGGATCGGTGACTGCACTCTGACCGGTCGGGTACGCTCGCCGCTCATTCGGCTGACGCTGGCGCTGCCATCGGCCGAGCATTGCCCTAACCTGTTCATGCCTGCCCTGCTCGGACTTGAGAAGAACTCTCACTGCGGCTTAGATCGGGAAAGGTGACCGCCGACAAGCGAGCAACTAAGGGATTGTATGTCAGACGTGTTAACTTCGCCCGCCCCAGATTCAACCGAGCGTAAGACTCGCCACCGGCGCTCCTTGAAACGCTGGCAGAAGGCGCTCGTTGTCCTTCTCACGCTCGTGCTGGTCGGAGGGATTTGCGGCGGGGCCGGCACCCTTCTCCTCGTCGGACGCTATGAAGGAAAGACCCACCACGAGGACATCCTTGGGCCGATCGCCGCGCCCAAGGACGAGCAGCGCTGGAAGTCCGGGCCACTCGATCTGCTGCTGCTCGGCAGCGACAGCCGAGAGGGCGGGCTCGACGAGGGGAGCGTCAGCGGTCAGCGGTCAGACACCATCATGCTGGTGCACCTGAGCAAGAACCTCGACCGAGCCACAATCGTGTCGATCCCGCGGGACAGCTACGTCTACGTCCCTCCGGCCAAGGGCTGGAAGGGTGGCATGAACAAGCTGAACGCTGCGTTCGCCTTCGGTGGCGCACCCCATGCCGCCAAGACCATCACGCAGCTCACCGGGGTGAAGTTCGACGGGGCGATGATCGCCAACTTCGCCAGCATCCACAAGATGGTCGAAGCGGTCGACGGCGTGCGGGTCTGCGTCCCGTACAACGTCGGGTCGAGGTCCTCAGGCAAGGTGTGGGAGAAGGGCTGCCACCAGCTTGACGGGGCGGCGGCCGAGGAGTTCATGCGGCAGCGCAAGACCGTGCCGGGCGGGGACTTCGGGCGCATCCACGACCAGCAGCTGGTCGTCAAGGCCATCGCGGAGAAGGTCGCCGCGGAGGGCATGCTGCAGAATCCGTTCCGCCTGGACGGGTTGGTGGTGACGGCGGCCGAGGCGTTGACCATCGACAAGTCCCTCGACCTGCAGGAGTTGGCGTTGGTCGCCCGGAACATCAAGCCCGCGAACATCAAGTTCGCGACGGTGCCGTACACGAGCGCCAGCCTGAAGACCCACGCCGGCTCTGCGGTGAAGCTGGACGACGCGAAGGCGAAGGAGATGTTCGCCGCGATCCGCGACGACACCATCCAGGAGTGGCTCGCCGCCCACCCGCAGAAGGTCCCCGGTAGCTGACCGGAGCCCGGTCCCGATTGCTGACCAGCTCCGCGGAGCCGGCAGCCCCACAACCACCAGCGCCGCCTGCCCGCCGTCATCGCCACCCAGTTCCAACAGTGGGGCGGCGATCGAGGCGGGCAGGTTCTGCATCGTGAGCATCCACACCAGGCCCCAGCCCCAAGGGCAGGGCCACTGCTCGCAACGCGTCGGGTCGGCCGAGCAGCCGCACGGTGCCCACGGTGGGGCGTACCAGGCCAAGCAGCATCCGGAGCGTGGTGGTCTTGCTCGCGCCTTCGGACCAAGGAAGCCGTACACCTCCGCCGGCCCGCACGGTCAGGTCGAGTTCATGGACGGCGGTCAGGCCTCTCTACCGCCTGCTGAACCCGTCGGTTTGACTGGCACGTTCATGCCCTGACGGTGCCGGATGGCGGAGCCTCCAACGTCGTCCCGACAGCGGCTCCCTCAATGGGGCCAGGGGCATTGCCCCCGCGCCGGTGCGCCCGGACCACGCCCCGGGCCCACGTCAGCATGTCGCACCCGTCGTCCCGGCACTGCCCGCAGCGCCCAGTGGCCCGGTGCTCGCTCGGCTGCTCCCGATGCGCCGTGATCACCCGCTTGGCCGTCCAGAGCACCAGGGCCGGCGTGATCGGTCCGTCATCCATGGGCACTGCTTTACCTCCAAAAAGGAGCAGGTCCGGGCACCGATCCCCGATCAGGTGCCCGGACCGCTATCCGAGGTCCCGTTGGTTGCCGACCGGAGGGACCCGCCTTCGAACCTGCCATGGCTATCCATTGCTAGTCAAGCTCTCACCATGGGTGATTGAGTAGGAGATGCCGACCGGAGGGAACCACCGTGCCACCGCAGTACGCCTACCAACGCGTAGCCGAGGACATGACGAACCGGATCAAGTCCGGGGAGTTTCAGCCCGGCTCACGCCTGCCCAGCCGGGCCGAGCTGTGCGAGCACTACAAGGTGTCCAGCTTCGTTGCCGACCGAGTGTTTCTGATCTTAAAAATGCAGGGACTCACGGAGTCGCTGCCCGGTGCCGGGGTGTACGTCAAAGAGAACGGCTAGCGGTGACAGGGAACGGCCGGACGTCCAGGTCCGGGCCGTTCGTCCGTGCCGGGTCAGGCTGCCGCAGACGCCTTGCTCTTGTCTACCTAGGCACGTGTGTCGCTCCAGCCCGGCCAGGGCCGCAACGGCGCGCTCGCGGCTCTGCCTGGCCGCCTCCACCGCTTTGCCCGCGACGCGGGAGGAACAGCTGCCCGGACGTGCGCTGCTCCACGTCTGCCGTACCCGATCGATGTCGGCCAGGTTCCCCACCGCCGACTCCAGCGCAGCCACCACGCGGTCCAGGCGCGCGAGTCCGGCGTCGGCCTGGCAGTGGAGGTAGGTCAACCAGGCCTCTCGGCGCTCGGCGATCCCCTCGTCGGCCTGGAAGCGGCGCAGCTGCGGCGTCGGCGCCAACGGGCGGTGGTCTTGCCGGCGGCTTCGGACCGAGGAATCCGTACACCTCGCCGGCCCGCACGGTCAGGTCGAGTTCATGGACCTCAACGTCGTCCCGACAGCGGCTCCCTCAATGGGGCCAAGGGGGTTGCCCGCGCGCCGGTGCGCCCGGACCACGCCCCGGGCCCACGTCAGCATGTCGCACCCGTCGTCCCGGCACTGCCCACAGCGCCCAGTGGCCCGGTGCTCGCTCGGCTGCTCCCGATGCGCCGTGATCACCCGCTTGGCCGTCCAGAGCACCAGGGCCGGCGTGATCGGTCCGTCATCCATGGGCACCACTCCACCTCCGAAACGGGCAGGTCCGGGCACCGATCCCCGATCAAGTACCCGGACCGCTCACCGTGCCCGCAAGATCGCCGGGCGCCACGGGCTCTCTCTCACCGATCGTAGGCTTATACGAGCATGGACGTCTAGGAACGTAGCTAAAGAATCCGAATCGTCCCTGGTTGGCTAGCGTCGCCTCATGATCGATCCCGACGGCCCCGTGCCCGTTTATCGGCAGGTAGCGGACCTCCTGGCCGCTCGGATCTCCAGTGGCGAACTTGCGCCCCACCGGCCCATCCCGAGCGAGTCCACGATCGTCCAGGAGTACGGCATCGCACGGGGCACGGCACGGCGAGCGGTCGCCTTGCTGCGCGAGCGCGGGTTGGTCTACACCGTGCCGCAGCGCGGAACGTACGTCGGGCAGCCGGAGAGCTGAAACGACCCGGACCCTCACGGGGTCCGAGCCGTTCGCCCGAGGTGGCTCAGCCGGCCGCAGAGGCCCTGCTCCTGCCCACCTTGGCCGTGTTCCGCTCCAGCCCGGCCAGGACCCAAGCGGCGCGCTCGCGGCTCTGCCTGGCCGCCTCCTGGACGAGCTGCTGGTAACGGCCACCGAGGCCTTGACCATCGAGAAGTCCCTCGACCTGCAGGAGTTGGCGATACCCGCCGTCGGCGCCGAACGGCCTGACGGGCAGTGCAGCTAGCCGGAGACCAACCCCGACTGGTACGCGAAGACCACCAGCTGGGCCCGGTCCCGGGCGGCCAGCTTCACCATCGCCCGGCTCACATGGGTACGCGCCGTCGCCGGACTCACCACCAGCCGCTCGGCGATCTCGGCGTTGCTCAAGCCCTCCCCGACCAGCCCCACCACCTCCCGCTCTCGCTCGGTCAGCGTGTCCAGCCGGGGGTGCGGCCGGGGCACCCGGGCCGGCCGGGTGGCGAACTCCCGCACCACCCGCCGGGTCACCGACGGCGAGAGCAGCGCCTCCCCCTCGGCGACGAGGCGCACCGCCCGCAGCAGCTCGGCCGGCGGGGTGTCCTTGGTCAGGAAGCCGCTCGCCCCGTGTCGCAGCGCGTCGAAGACGTACTCGTCCAGCTCGAAGGTGGTCAGCACGATCACCCGGGTGCCGGCCAGCTCCGGGTCGGCGACGATCCGGCGGGTGGCCTCGATGCCGTCCACGCCGGGCATCCGGACGTCCATCAGCACCACGTCGGGGCGTACCTGGCGGGCCAGCTCCACCGCCCGCAGCCCGTCGGCGGCCTCGCCGGCCAGGGTGAGGTCGTCCTCGCTCTCGATCAGCGCGCGCAGGCCGAGCCGGACGAGGTCCTGGTCGTCGGCGACCACCACCCGGATCACCGCCGCACCTCCACCGGCAGCCGGGCGGACACCCGGAAGCCGCCGTCGGGGTCGGGGCTGGCGGTCAGCGAGCCGCCCAGCGCGGTGACCCGTTCACGCATCCCGGCCAGCCCGTGCCCCGCCGCGCCGGGCGCGCCCACGCCCCGGTCGGTCACCTCCACCACCAGCTCCTCCCGGCCGTAGTCGACCCGTACCCGCGCGGCGCCGACCCGGGCGTGCCGCAGCACGTTGGTGAGCGCCTCCTGCACCACCCGGTACGCGGCCAGGTCCACCGCGCCGGGCAGCGGCCGTGGCTCGCCGGTCACCCGCAGGTCGACGGCGAGGCCCGCTGCGGCCAACCGCTCCCGCAGGGCGTCGAGCCGGGCCAGCCCCGGCACCGGTCCTCGCTCGGTGCCCCGCCGGACCGCCCCGAGGGTGACCCGCAGCTCGTCCAGGGCCTCCCGGCTGGTCCGGCTGATCGCGGTCAGCGCCGCCTCGGCCTGCTCGGGCCGCTTGGGCATCAGGTGCAGCGCGATGTCGGCCTGCATGCTGATCGCCGCGAGCCCGTGCCCCACCACGTCGTGCACCTCCTGGGCGATGCGCAGCCGCTCCTCGTCGGCCTGCCGGCGGGCCTGCTCGGCCCGGGCCCGAGTGACGGTCTCGCGGTTGGTCCGCACCGCCACTCCCAGCGCGAACGGTACGACGACCCAGGCCGATCCGGGCAGCACCCCGGGCAGGCCGGGCGAGGCGCCCCGGGACCAGAAGACGTGCGCCAGGATCACCGCGAGCGCCGCCGCCCCGGCGACGGCGGCCGGCCGGATCGGCAGCCGGACCGCCACCGTGTAGACGGCGACCAGGAAGGTCAGCAGCACCGGCCCGTACGGGTAGCCGAGCACCAGGTAGGCGGAGACGGCGACGGTGACCACGGCGAGGGTGGCGCGGGGGGCGAGGCGGCGCCCGGTCAGCGCGAGGGTGGCGACCGTGACCAGGGCCAGGCAGCCGGCGTCGACCGGCGTGGCGCCGGGCTGGTTGCGGCCGGCCGGGCCGGTGGCGAGCAGGCCGAGCAGCAGCAGGACCACGGCCAGCGCCAGGTCGGCCGCCGCCCCCTGGCGACGGCTGCCGGAGTGTTCCCGCAGGCGCATGCCGATCATTCTGCCCCCGGTCCGGGCAGGCGTCGTCCGCCCGCGCGCGGCACCGCGGCTACGCCGCCGGACGTACCCGGCGGTCGGCGGTCGGGTCAGACGGCGGCCAGCACGGCGGCTTCGAGCCGGGCCCGTTCGGCGTCGGAGGGCCAGCCGCCGACCAGGTAGAACGCGTCCACCACGTCGCCGCCGAGGGTGGAGATCCGGGCCGCGCGGACCTGGGCGCCGGCCTCGTCGAGGGCGCAGGTCACCCGGTAGAGCAGCCCGGCGGCGTCGGCGGCGCGCAGCTCCAGCAGCACCGCGTCGGTGGCCGCCTCCCGGTGCCAGACCACTCGCGGCGCGGCCCCCTCCCCCCGCGCCGCGAGAGCCCGGCCGCGCAGCCGCTGGGTGACGGAGACGTCCCCGTTGACGGCGCGACGCAGGTCGGCGCTGAGCGCGATCGGGTCCGGCGCGAGCCCGTAGCGGGGCTGCACCCGGCACTCGACCAGGGCCCGGCCGTCGACCGTGGTGGCGTCCGCGGCCAGCACCTCCAGCCGGTGCAGGGCCAGGCAGCCGGCCACCGTCGCGAGCAGGCCGCGCCGGTCCGCCGCGGCCACCGACACCCGGTCCTCCGCCAGGTGTACGACCGGCAGCGGCCCCGCCACCAGCGCCGGGTCCGGGGCCGGGGGCGCGGGCAGGGCGCCGGTGTCCAGCGCGGTACGCACCCGGGCCACCAGCTCGGCGACCAGCCGCCCCTTCCAGTCCGACCAGGCCGCCGGCCCGGTGGCCGCCGCGTCGGCGCGGACCAGGGCGTGCAGCAGGTCCAGCGTGGTGGTGTCGCCGACCCGCTCGGCGACTCCGGCGATGGTCACCGGGTCGTCGAGGTCCCGCCGGGTGGCCACGTCGGGCAGCAGCAGGTGCAGCCGGACCAGCGTGCCGATCAGCGCCGCCTCGGGCGCGGGCAGGCCGATCCGGGCGGCCACCGCCTCGGCGAGGGGGGCGCCGACGGTGCTGTGGTCGCCGGGCAGCCCCTTGCCGATGTCGTGCAGGAACGCACCGAGCAGCAGCAGGTCGGGGCGGTCCACCTCGCGGGTGTGCCGGCTCGCCTCGTACGCGGTCTGCACCAGGTGCCGGTCGAGGGTGAACCGGTGCACCGGGTTGTGCTGGGGCAGGCTGCGCAGCCGGTTCCACTCCGGCAGCCAGCCGTCGATCAGGCCGTACCGGTCGCAGGTCTCCCAGGCGGGCACCAGACCGGGACCGGCCCCGAGCAGGGTGATCAGCGCGGCGCGGGCGGCCGGCGGCCAGGGCGCGGGCAGCGGCGGGCAGTACGCGGCCAGCCACTCGCAGGTGGCCCGGGCGATCGGCAGCCGGGTGGTGGCCGCGGCGGCGGCGATCCGCAGCGACAGGCTCGGGTCGGGGCGGGCGCCGATGGCGGTGCGGGCCAGCACCAGTTCCCCGTCGTGCTCGACGACGTCCCGGGCGACGGGCCGGCGCACCGGGCGGCCGTCGCCGCCCCGGCGGCGGCCGGAGCGCAACCGGTCGGCGGCCCGCCAGGCGTCGTCGAGGGCGTGGCTGACCGTGCGGGCGTCCCCGGCGACCCGGCGCAGCAGGACGTCACCGTCGCTGGCGGTGGCGACGGACTGCTGCGTGTCGTCGGAGCCGCCGGGCGGGGACTGTCGCAGGCCGAGCAGCCCGGCCACGCCGTCGCGTTCCTGCGCGATGAGCCGGTCGACCCGGCGGCCGACCTGCTGGTGCAGGGCGTCGCGGGTGTCCAGCAGGCGCAGGTGCGCGGCCCGGACGGCGGGGCGCAGCGCGTCGGTGATGCCGGCGGTGGCGATGGCCCGCAGCAGGCCCACGTCGCGCAGCCCGCCGGCGGCCTCCTTGAGGTCGCCCTCGAGCAGGAAGGCCAGCTCGCCGTGGGTACGCCAGCGGCTCTCGGTGATCTCCCGCAGGGCGGGGAGCCGGCGGACGGCGGTACGCCGCCACTGGTCGGCGGCGGTGCGGATGAGGGTGTCGGCGAGGGCCCGGTCGCCGGCGACGAAGCGCGCGTCGAGCAGCGCGAGGGCGACCTTGACGTCGTCCTGGGCCACCGAGAGCGCCTCGGCGAGGGTGCGCACCGAGTGGTCGAGCCGCACGCCGGCGTCCCAGACGGGGTACCACAGCGACGCGGCGAGCTCGTCGATGCCGGGCACCCCGGCGTGCAGCAGCACCAGGTCGAGGTCGCCGTGCGGCGCGCACTGCCGCCGCCCCAGCCCGCCGACCGCGACCAGCGCGATCCCGTCCCGCCCCGGCACCAACGCCCCCAGCCACCGGTCAAACCCGGCAGCCCGCTCCCGCCGCGCCGCCTCCCCGATGCCACCGACCTCGTTGATCAAGAGGTTTGCGTCACCGTTGTCGGTGTTTCCTGACGCATTCCTCTTGATCAACGAGGTCATGGTGGCTCCTAGAGGGCGTCGAGGCCGCGTTCGCCGGTGCGGACCCGGACGACCTCCTCGACCCCGGTGACCCAGACCTTGCCGTCGCCGATCTTGCCGGTCCGGGCGGCGGCGACGATCGCGTCCACGATCTTGTCGACGTCCATCTCGTCGGTGAGCACCTCGACCCGGATCTTGGGCAGGAACTCGACCGTGTACTCGGCACCCCGGTAGACCTCGGTGTGCCCCTTCTGCCGCCCGTACCCCTGGACCTCGCTGACGGTCAGGCCGGCCACGCCGAGGGCGTGCAGGGCCTCCTTCACCGCGTCCAGCTGGTACGGCTTGATGACCGCGGTCACCAGCTTCATGTCCAACCCCTCCATCCCAGGAACGTTAACCGGCGACCTTCTCGTTGACCGGCTCGGTGGCCGGTTCGCCGGCCTCGCCCGAAGCCGGCTTCCCGGCGCCCGGGGTGAGCCCGGCCAGCGCGAAGGCCCCACCGCCGGCGCTGCCGGTGGTCGGCGACATGTCGTACGCGCTCTCCGCGTGCTCGGCCACGTCGATGCCGGCGACCTCGTCCTCGGCGTCGGAGCGGAGCCCGATCAGCGCCTTGACGGCCAGCGCGATCACCACGGCCACCGCGAAGGAGTAGACCGAGACGATGCCGCTGCCCAGCGCCTGGCGGCCGAGCTGGGTCAGCCCGCCGCCGTAGAAGAGGCCCTCGCTGCCGCCCAGGCCCTCGATGGCCGAGTTGACCTGGAGGGTGGCGAAGAAGCCGATGGAGAGCGAGCCGATCCAGCCGGCGACGAAGTGCACGCCGACCACGTCGAGCGAGTCGTCGAAGCCGAGCTTGTACTTCAGGCCGACCGCCACCGCGCAGACCGCGCCAGCGACGAGGCCGAGCAGCACCGCCGGCAGCGGGGCGATGAAGCCACAGGCCGGGGTGATGGCGACCAGGCCGGCGACGGCGCCGGAGGAGGCGCCGACCAGGGTCGGCTTGCCGTTGCGCAGCCACTCGACGATGACCCAGCCGACCAGGCCGGCGGCCGTGGCGACCTGGGTGTTGACGAAGGCCACCGCGGTGGTGCCGTCGACGGTCAGCTCGGAGCCGGCGTTGAAGCCGAACCAGCCGAACCAGAGCAGACCGGCGCCGAGCGCGACCAGCGGGACGTTGTGCGGCTTGAAGCTCTCCCGGGGCCAGCCGAGCCGCTTGCCGAGCACCAGCACCAGGCCGAGCGCGGCCGCGCCGGCGTTGATGTGGACCGCGGTGCCACCGGCGAAGTCCAGCGCCTTGATCTTGGCGCCGATGAAGCCGCCACCCCAGACCCAGTGCGCGACCGGGATGTAGACCAGCGTGAACCAGGCGAAGGCGAAGAGCAGCCACCCGGAGAACTTCAGCCGGTCGGAGACCGCGCCGCTGATCAGGGCCACCGTGATGACCGCGAACATCATCTGGAAGACCAGGAAGACGTACGTGGGGATGCCGGTCCCCGCGCCGAGGAACAACCACTCCTCGCCGATGAAGCTGGTCTCGGTGCCCAGGTACTGGGTGAAGCTGCCGATCACGTTGTTGACGCCCGCGTTGTCGTTGGTGCCGAACGCGAGGGTGAAGCCGTAGATGACCCAGAGAACGGAGATGAGCCCGATCGCGGAGAAGCTCATCATCATCATGTTGAGTACGCCCTTGGACCGGTTGAGCCCCCCGTAGAACAGGGCCAGCCCCGGCGTCATGAGCAGCACGAGCGCAGACGACAGGAGCAACCAGGCGGTGTTGCCGGTGTTGATCTCCACGCTGCCTCCTCTCGGTGTGGAAGTCCTCCCATCCGACTGGAACCTGGCAGCATCGCCCGTCAGCCGGTTGGCGGGAAGCTTCGCCGCCGCCTGTTTCCTTCACCGACACCGCTCGATTTCCGACGCGTGACGGCTTGTTTCGGGCGTGTGAAGAACGTCGATCATGTTCGGCGGAAACGACGTGAGTGGCCGTCGCGCGCGCGACGGCCACTCATGTCGGGTCGACCGGGTCAGCGCAGGGCGTACTCCAGGGCGTGCCGCTCGTAGTCGAGCAGCCGCAGGTCGCGCATCGGGCGGCGCAGGTGGCCCTTGTGCACGATCCGCACGAACGCCGGCTCGCCGGCCGCCGCCATCCGGCGGATGCCCTCGACGTGGTCGACGATCCGCTTGCGGATGGTCCGGATCAGCCGGTGCCGGTCGCGCGGGATCAGCCCGTACGCGTCGGCGAAGAGCCGCAGCCGACGCGGCCGGTCCGGGTGCTTCCAGCCGAGGGTGATCGAGTCCCGGTCAGAGAAGATCGGCACCCAGGTCCAGGCCGCGTACGCCACGTCGTAGATCCGGGCGCCGGGCGAGGCGAGATCGAAGTCGATCAGCCCGAGGGTGCCGTCCGGCCGCCAGATGACGTTGTGCGGGGCGGCGTCGTGGTGGCAGATGACCTCGGTGTCCGGCGGGGGCGGGCCGAACGAGCGCCAGACCGCGCCGGGCGGCGGGGCGAAGCCGTACTGCGCGTCGTGGAACATCCGCAGCATGGTTGCCACCGTCACCAGCGCCTCGTCGGTGACCCAGTGCGGGGCCAGCGGGTACTCCCCGCACTCCCCCTCCAGGTACGACAGGACCTCCCGGTTGCGCTCGTCCATGCCGAGCGCGCGGGGCGCGCCGGTGAACCCGACGTACTCCAGGTGGCGCAGCAGGGCGTGCACCGAGGGCGTCCACGGGCCGGCGTTGCGCCGGACGGTGTCGCCGACCCGGACCACGGTGCTCACGTTCCCGCCGTGCAGCGGGATCTCCTGCGAGGTCACGTACGGTCTCCCCAGGGCCGGCGGCGCGTGGCGAGGGTCACGCCACCCGGCGAACGCGCGATCGTCAGTCGTCACTGCGAGGTTACGCGTCCCGGGCGAGCGGCTCGGTGCCGAGCAGCGCGTCGACGAACTGCGCCGGGTCGAACGGGGCCAGATCGTCCGCGCCCTCGCCCAGCCCGACCAGCTTGACCGGGATGCCGAGCTTGCGCTGCACGGCGATCACGATGCCGCCCTTGGCGGTGCCGTCGAGCTTGCTCAGCACCACCCCGGTCACGTTGACCACCTCGGTGAAGACCCGGGCCTGCTCCAGGCCGTTCTGGCCGGTGGTGGCGTCCAGGACGAGCAGTGTCTCGTCGATCGGGCCGTGCTTCTCCACCACCCGCTTGACCTTGCCCAGCTCGTCCATCAGGCCGATCTTGTTCTGCAGGCGACCGGCGGTGTCGATCACGACGGTGTCGGTGCCGGCCTCGATGCCCTCGCGGACGGCGTCGAAGGCGACACTGGCCGGGTCGGCGCGCTCCGCGCCACGCACGGTGATGGCGCCCACCCGGCTGCCCCAGGTCTCCAGCTGGTCGGCGGCGGCGGCCCGGAAGGTGTCGGCCGCGCCGAGGGTGACCGTCCGGCCGTCGGCGATCAGCACCCGGGCGATCTTGCCGCAGGTGGTGGTCTTGCCCGCGCCGTTGACGCCGACCACCATCAGCACCGCCGGCCGGCCGTCCTTGGGGGCGGTCCGCAGGGCGCGGTCCAGGCTCGGATCGAGGGCGTTGACCAGCTCGGCGGCGAGCAGCGCGCGCAGCTCGGTGGCCGAGCGGGTGCCGAGCACCCGGGTCCGCTCGCGGAGCCGGTCGACGATCTCCCGGGTGGCGTCGATGCCGACGTCGGCGGTGATCAGGCTGTCCTCGATCTCCTCCCAGGTGTCCTCGTCGAGGTGGTCGCGGCTGAGCAGAGCGAGCATGCCCTTGCCGAAGGCGTTCTGCGAGCGGGACAGCCGGGAGCGCAGCCGGACCAGCCGGCCGGCGGTCGGCTCGGGCACCTCCAGCGCGGGCGCCTCGATCACCGGCGGCTCGACCAGGATGCCGGTGGAGAGTTCGGCCTCGGGCGCCTGGACGGGCGGACCCGCCAGGTCCTCCTCGGCCCGGGTGTCGACCTCGGTCTTCGGCAGCGGCGGCTCGGGACGCCGGCGCAGCCGGGGCACCACCAGGCTGAGGCCGCCGAGGATAAGCACCGCGAGCAGGGCGAGCGCGACGAGGAGGTATTCCGTCATGCCGAAATCCTGTCAGATGCCGGCGGCGGCGTCTCATCGACCGCACCCCGTGGCGTCGGCCGGCTCCGGCGGTAGGCTCGGCCACAGCCAGCAGTGGTGCGACCGCCGGCGGGGTAGTACAGATGAAGTCCGCTCACCTCGGAGGTCTCGCCATGCCCGCCCCACGCCTGCTCATCGGCCCCCTGCTGCGGCGGGTGGTCGGCACGCGGGCCACCGTCTGGGTCGAGACCAACGCGCCGGCCGTGGTCACCGTCCGCACGGCCGGCGGGGCCGCCGGCTCCGCGCCGACCTTCTCCGCGTACGACCACCACTACGCGCTCGTGGTGGTCGAGGGGCTCACTCCGGACAGCGCCACCAGCTACGAGGTGCTGGTCGACGGCGAGGTCGCCTGGCCGGTGCCGCGCGACGGCTTCCCGCCCAGCGTGATCCGTACCCGGGCCGCCGACGACCTCGACCAGCCGGTACGGCTGATCTTCGGCTCGTGCCGGGAGACCACCCAGCACGCCACCACCCGGCGGCTGCCCCCGGACGCGCTCGACGCGTACGCCCGGCGGTTGATGGCCGACCCGGACCCGGCCGGCCTGCCCGACCTGCTGGTGCTGCTCGGCGACCAGGTCTACGCCGACGTGACCTCGCCCACGGTGAAGCGGCTGCTCAAGCGGCGCCGCCGGCGCCCGAGGAACGCCCCCACCGACCAGGTGGTGAGCTTCGACGAGTACACCAAGCTCTACCTGGAGTCGTGGCGCGATCCGGAGATCCGCTGGCTGCTCTCCACCGTGCCGAGCGTGATGATCTTCGACGACCACGAGATCATCGACGACTGGAACACCTCCGCGTCGTGGCGGGCGGAGCTGCGCACGCAGCCCTGGTGGGCCGAGCGGATCCGCAGCGGCCTCGCCTCCTACTGGGTCTACCAGCACCTGGGCAACCTCTCCCCTGACGAGATCGCCGACGACCCGCTCTACGCCAAGGTGGTCGCCGCCGAGGACGCCACCACCGTGCTGCGCGAATTCGGCGAGCGGGTCGACGCCGAGGCCGACGAGGCGCACGACACCGAGCGCTGGCGGGCCGTGCAGTACCAGTGGAGCTACGCCCTCGACCTGGGGCGGACCCGCCTGGTCATGCTGGACAACCGGTGCAGCCGGGTGCTGCAGCCGGGCAACCGGGCCATGCTGCCGCCCGGCGAGTGGTCCTGGTTCCTGGACCGGGCGCATGGGGTCTACGACCACCTGGTGGTCGGCTCCTCGCTGCCCTGGCTGCTGCCGCCGGGAATCCACCACGTCGAGGCGTGGAACGAGCGCCTCGCCGACTCGCGCCAGCCGTGGGTGGCGGCCCTCTCCGAGCGGATCCGCCGCGCCTTCGACCTGGAGCACTGGGCCGCGTTCAGCCGCTCCTTCGACGCGCTCGGCGCGCTCTTCGCCCGGCTCGGCAGCGGCACCCCGGGTGGCCCGGGCGAGCGGATCGGCGCCGGCCCCGCGTACGCGCCGCCGGCCTCGATCAGCATGCTCGGCGGCGACGTACACCACTCGTACGTGGCCCGGGCCCGGTTCGCCGACCCGGCGGTGCGTACCCCGGTGCACCAGTTGACCTGTTCCCCGATCCACAACCAGGTGCCGGCCGGGATGCGCCCGCTGATGAAGCTCGGCTGGTCGTCGGGGCCGGCCGGGGCCACCCGGGCGCTGGCCCGCTCCGCCGGGGTACGCCGGCCGAGCGTCCGCTGGCGGAAGCTGGCCGGGCCGTACTTCGGCAACGCGGTGGCCACGCTGGCGCACACCGGCCGGCAGGCCGAGGTGCTGATCGAGGGCACCACCAGCGACGGCCACCTGCGCGAGGTCGCCCGGCAGCGGCTCACCCCGGCGGCCTGAGCCGGACCCGTACGCTCTGTGCCGTGGAAGAGCATCTGCCGGAGACCCTGCGCGCGGTGGAGGACGAACTGACCGCGTTGCTGCGCCGGGGTCGCGCGTTGTCCTGGGAGATCGCCCGGGAGGTGCATCCGAACCTGGAGCCGAACGCGTACGGGCTGCTGCTCTGGCTCCGGCGCTCCGGTTCGATCCGGCTGACCGACCTGGCCGTCCGGCTCGGCATCGGCAAGGGCACGCTCAGCCGGCAGATCCACGGCCTGGAGGGGCTCGGCCTGGTGCGCCGGGACCCGGACCCGGACGATCGGCGGGCGGCGCTGATCAGTCTCACCGAGGAGGGCACCCGGCGCTTCGACGCGGCCCGGGCGGCCCGGCTGGGACAGATCCGCCGGACGATGGAGAGCTGGCCGAGGAAAGACGTGGCGGAGTTCGCCCGGCTGCTGCACCGGTTCAACGAGACCTTCTGACCCCGGCCGTCCGGCGGAATACCGCGCCGACCCACCAAGTTGTTGCTTGAGGCAACCAAATCTTACGGTTGCCCGAGGCAACTCCTTCTCTCCACTCCCACCGGAGGCGGTCACGATGACCCAGGCGCCAGCGCCCACCCGGGCGACCGCCGTCGACATGACCCACCGGCAGATCCTGGAGGCCCTCTCCGGCCTGCTGCTGGGCATGTTCGTCGCCATCCTCTCCTCGACGGTCGTCTCGAACGCGCTGCCGCGGATCATCACCGAGCTGAAGGGTGGTCAGTCCGCGTACACGTGGGTGGTCACCTCGACGCTGCTGGCGACCACCGCGACCACCCCGATCTGGGGCAAGCTCGCCGACCTGACCAGCAAGAAGCTCCTGGTCCAGCTCTCCCTGACCATCTTCGTGCTGGGCTCCGTGCTGGCCGGGCTCTCGCAGTCCACCGGGCAGCTGATCGCCTGCCGGGTGCTCCAGGGCGTGGGCGCCGGCGGCCTCACCGCGCTGGCGCAGGTGATCATGGCGACGATGATCTCGCCGCGCGAGCGGGGCCGCTACAGCGGCTACCTCGGCGCGGTGATGGCCGTCGGCACCATCGGCGGCCCGCTGATCGGCGGCGTGATCGTCGACACCTCCTGGCTCGGCTGGCGCTGGTGCTTCTACGTCGGCGTGCCGTTCGCCATCCTCGCCCTGGTCGTGCTCCAGAAGACGCTGCACCTGCCGGTGGTCAAGCGGGCGGCGAAGATCGACTGGTGGGGCGCCACCCTGATCACCGCCGCCGTCTCGCTGCTGCTGATCTGGGTCACCCTCGCCGGCGACCGGTACGCCTGGCTCTCCTGGCAGACCGCCGCCATGGTGGCCGGCGCGCTGCTGCTGGCGGTGCTCGCCGTCCGGGTCGAGAACCGGGCCAGCGAGCCGATGATCCCGCCGCACCTGTTCCGCAACCGCACCATCACCCTCGCCGTCGTCGCCAGCATCGCGGTCGGCGTCGGCATGTTCGGCGCGTCGGTCTTCCTCGGCCAGTACTTCCAGATCAGCCGCGGCGAGAGCCCGACCATGTCCGGCCTGATGACCCTGCCGATGATCCTCGGCCTGCTGGTGTCCTCCACGGTCACCGGCCGGATCATCACCAGCACCGGCCGCTGGAAGCGGTACCTGGTGGCCGGCTCGGCGCTGCTCACCCTCGGCTTCGCGCTGATGGGCACGCTGCGCTACGACACCCCGTACTGGCTGCTCGGCGGCTACCTGGCGGTGATCGGCATCGGGCTCGGCATGACCATGCAGAACCTCGTGCTGGCCGTGCAGAACACCGTCGGCGCGCACGAGCTCGGCGCCGCCAGCTCGGCCGTCGCCTTCTTCCGCAGCCTCGGCGGCGCGATCGGCGTCTCGGCGCTCGGCGCGGTGCTCGGGCACCGGGTCAAGGACTACATCGCCGACGGGCTGGCCGGCCTGGGCATCCCGGCCGCCGGCTCCGCCAGCGGCGGCACCCTGCCCGACGTGCACACGCTGCCCGCCCCGATCCGCCTGGTCGTGGAGTCCGCGTACGGCCACGGTGCCGGGGACATCTTCCTGGTCGCCGCGCCGTTCGGACTGATCGCCCTGATCGCGGTCTGCTTCATCCGGGAGGTGCCGCTGCGTCGGCACACCGGCGACCCGCTCGCCGACGAGGTCGAGCGGGAGTCGACCGTCGCCGCCGGCGGCGGGGCCGCCGTGGTTCGTACCGGCATCAGGCAGTGACGCCGTGAGCGCACCGGTGGACCGCGAACAGTACGGCCCGCAGACCCGTCCGCTGCCGTTCGAGCGCGGCACGGACGGGCCCCGGGTGGTGCTCGTCGGGGTGGACGGGACCCGCACCGCCGAGCGGGCCGCCTGGTACGCCGCCGGCCTGGCCCGCCGGCAGGGCTCCGCCCTGGTCGTCGTCTTCGTCAGCGCACCGCCCGGCTTCACCACGCTGATCCCCGGCGTGGACGCCGGCGCGCTGCAGCGCACCCACGACGAGCTGGTCGCCGAGCTGCGCCAGGAGTGCCGGCGCAGCGCGGACGAATTCGGCGTACCGGTCACCCTGCTCTGCCGGCGCGGGGACGCGTACACCGAGCTGTGCGCGGCGGCCGACGAGACCCGGGCTGACCTGGTCGTGGTCGGGGCGTCGGAGCAGGCGGGGCACCGCCTCGTCGGCTCCGTCGCCACCCGGCTGGTCCGCACCGGCCGCTGGCCGGTCGTCGTGGTGCCCTGACCCCGACGGCGATAACCGGTCGCCGGTGTCGTACCCGAGGACGAGGATGTCCGGATGACCTGGAGAGCACCGGAGATCAACCGGACCAACGAACCGTACGTCGGCGACGAGCGCACCATGCTGGAGGGCTGGCTCGACTACCACCGGCAGACGCTGCTGCTCAAGTGCGCGGGGCTGACCGCCGAGCAGCTCAGGACGCCGAGCGTGGAGCCGTCCGGGCTGACTCTGCTCGGGCTGGTGCGGCACATGGCGGACGTGGAGCGCTGGTGGTTCCGGATCCGGGCCGCCGGGCAGGACATCGCCGGCATCTACGGCACGGACGAGGACCCGGACGCCGACTTCAACGCCGTCGCCGTCGCCGACGCCGAGGCCGACTTCGCCACCTTCGCCGCCGAGGTCGAGGCCGCCCGCAAGGCCGCCGCCGACCTGTCGCTGGACCAGACCTTCGCGCGCAAGCGCCGCGACGGCAGCGCCGACAAGATGAACGTCCGCTGGGTGTACGTCCACATGATCGAGGAGTACGCCCGGCACAACGGCCACGCCGACCTGATCCGCGAGCGCCTCGACGGGGTGACCGGCGACTGACCCCTCCCGCCGCCGGGCGTCGGTCAGCTGCCGCGCCCGGCCCGCAGGAGATGCTCCCCGAGCGGGGTCAGCGTGTGCAGCACGGCCGGGCCGGCCTGCTGCGTGGCAATCAGCCCGGCCTGGCGCAGGGTCGACGTGTGCTGGCTGGCGGAGGCGACGGAGATGCCCACCGTCCGGGCGACCTGCGAGGTGCTCGGCCCGCCGGCGATCGCGCCCAGCACCGCGGCCCGGGTGCGGCCCAGCAGGTCCGCCAGGGGTTGCCCGCTGGTCAGCTCCCGCCGAGAGGGCCGGATGGGATAGGCCAGGACCAGCGGACCGGTCGGGTCGTCGAGCACGCACGGGCGCGGCACGAGATAGGACGGCACCAGGGTGACGCCCCGACCGGCGGGCGCCAACCCGATCTCGTTCGCGAAGCCGCACTCGTACGACAGCTCGTACCGCTCCCCGCACGGCTTCCAGTACAGGTAGGGGCTGAGGTTGCGCAGCACCCGCTCGATGCCGGCGTCCACCATGGCGCTGCCCCGCACGGCCCGGTCGGCGTGCACCGCCGCCGTGATCGTCTCCCAGTACGGCGCCACCGCGACCTCGTGGAACGCCACCATCGCCGCCCGGAGCCGCTGCCGGGCGACCGGCTCCCCCGCGGCGAGGGCGGCGACGCGCGCCGGCAGGTCGCCGGCCTCGATCCGGGGCCGCAGCTCCGCCTCGAGCGTCGCCGTCGGGGTGGCCGCGACCTCGTCCAGGGCGGCCGTCAGGTCGCTGCCGAGGCTCGGCGGGGTGAGGAAGTCCGGAAACCACCACGGCAGCCGGCACAGGTCCAGGTAGGGGCGCATCTGCGGGCGCACCGCCGCGCGGGTGCCCGCCCGCCAGGCGGTGAGGTGCTCCGGGACGGCGGCCTCGAAGAGCCGCTGGCCGGCGGCCCCCAGCTCCAACAGCACCGACGGCGCGGAGCGCAGCACGGTGCGGCTGAGGTCCGTCGCGTTCAGGTGCAGGGTCATCACGTCGAGCACGCTAACCACCTTTCGGCCCCGGCTGAAAGGGGGTGGAGCGCGGTGCGGGCCGGCCCGATCCTCGGCCCATGAAGAACCTGCTCGCCGCGACCGCCGCCGGCCTCGCCGTCCTGACCACCGCCGTCCCCGCCCGGGCGCACGCCGCCGAACCGCGCCCCGACACGTACGTCGTCTCCCGGGACCCGGGCGTGCGGCCCGAGGGGATCGCCGTGGCCGGCGACGGCACCATGTACGTCACCAGCGTCACCGACGGGACGGTCTACCGCGGCAACGTCCGCGACCCGGAGCTGCGCCCCTTCCTGCCGGCCGGCGCGGACGGGCGTACCCGGGCCGCCGGGGTGCACCTGGACCGGCGCGGCCGGATCTTCGTCGCCGGCTGGGACACCGGCGCCCTCTTCGTGCACGCCCCGGACGGCAGGCTGGTCACCCGCCGGGTGGCCGCCGGCGCGGTCCTCAACGACCTGGCCCTGACCGACGACGCCGTTTACGTCACCGACTCGACGGGCGGCGGGCTCTGGCGTGCGGAACTGACCGACGGGCGGGTCGGGGAACTCGTCCCGTGGGTTCCGGCGTCGGCCTTCCCGGCCGCCCCGGGCTTCCTCAACGGGATCGTCGTCACCGACGGCGGCCGGGTCGCGCTCGTCGCCGACCAGGGCACCGGCGAACCGGGCAGCGAGCGGCTCTGGCGGGTGGACCTGGTCGGCCGGACGGCCACGGTGGTCGAGGTGGCCGGCGGCCAACTGGGCGCCGACGGGCTGCTGCTCGACGGCGACCGCCTCCACGGGGTGGTGAACTTCCCCGACGGCGCGGGCGGCTGGAGCTTCGCGGTGAACGTGGCGCTGCTGGACACCGACCGCCGGACGGCGCGGGTGGTGCGGCAGTCGGGGACGGCCGCCCTCGCGCAGTCGCCGACCACCATCGCCCGGGACGGCGACCGGCTGCTCTGGGTCAACAGTCAGCTCAACGCGGCCGCGCCGACGCCGCCGTTCACGGTGACCCGGGTGCCGGGGCTCTGCTGACCGGCTCTACCGGTCCCCCGGCTCGTCGAGGTGGCGGCATCACCGTGCGGGGGATGCCGTCACCTCGGCCGTACGATCCACCGCCTCAGTACGCCAGCGCCGCCCGCAGGTAGCGCAGGTCGGCCAGGCCGCCCCACCGGTGCGCCGACAGCCCGGCGGCGCGGGCGCCGCGGACCGCCCAGTCCTCGTCGTCGACGAAGAGCACCCGGGCCGGCGGGGTCTGCAGCGCGTCGCAGGCCGCCTGGAAGTACTCCTTGGCCGGCTTGTGCACGCCGATCACCGAGGAGTTGACCACCACGTCCAGCTCGCCGACCAGGCCGAGCGCGGCGAGGTCGGCGTCGAGCAGGTCGGTCGCGTTGGTGCCCAGCCCGACCCGGACGCCCGCCGCGCGGACCTCCCGGACGAACGCCAGCACCTCCGGGTCGACCTCGCCCCGGTAGCGCTGCCACTGGTCGACGGCGGCGCGGGCCCGTTCCGGGCTGCCCACCGAATCGGTCAGCGCGTCCGCCACGCTGCTCACCCACTCGGCGTGGCTGACCCGGCCGGTCAGCACCGGCTGGAGCCGCCCCCACTGCATGGCGATCTCGCCGAGCACCCCCTCGGAGAGGCCGTACTCCCGCTCGACACCGGCGGCCACCGCCGGGTCCCACCGGCGCAGTACGCCGTCGAAGTCCAGCAGGAGCGCCGTCGCGCGTTCCCGAGCCACTACCCGTTCTCCTCGCCGCGGCCAGGCCGCTCGTCCTCGTCGGCCCGGTTGAGCCGTTGGCTGATCACCTGGGTGACCCCGCTGCGCATGGTCACGCCATAGAGCGCGTCGGCGATCTCCATCGTCCGCTTCTGGTGCGTGATGACGATCAGCTGGCTCTTCTCCCGCAACTGTGCCAGCAGCGTGATCAGTCTGCCGAGGTTCACGTCGTCCAGCGCCGCTTCCACCTCGTCCATGATGTAGAACGGGCTGGGCCGGGCGCGGAAGATCGCCACCAGCATGGCCACCGCGGTCAGCGACCGCTCGCCGCCGGAGAGCAGCGACAGCCGCTTGATCTTCTTGCCCGGCGGGCGGGCCTCCACCTCGACGCCGGTGGTGAGCAGGTCCTCCGGGTCGGTGAGGATCAGCCGGCCCTCGCCGCCGGGGAAGAGCACGGTGAAGACCTGCTCGAACTCCCGGGCGGTGTCCTCGAAGGCGCTGGCGAAGACCTCCAGGATCCGTTCGTCGACGTCCTTGACCACGGTGAGCAGGTCCCGCCGGGTGGCCTTCAGGTCCTCCAACTGCTCGGAGAGGAACTTGAAGCGCTCCTCCAGCGCGGCGAACTCCTCCAGCGCCAGCGGGTTGACCTTGCCGAGCAGGGCCAGTTCCCGCTCCGCCTTGGCGGCCCGCTTCTCCTGCACCGGCCGCTCGTAGCGGACCGGCTCGGGCACCGGCAGGCCGTCGCGTTCGGCCGTCGCCACGTCGACCTGGGTGGGTGGGACGAGCTGGTCGGGGCCGTACTCGGCGACCAGGGTCTCCACGTCCAGGCCGAAGTCCTCGGCCGCCTTCGCCTCCAACTGCTCGATGCGCAGCCGCTGCTCGGCGCGGGCCACCTCGTCGCGGTGCACCTGGCTGGTCAGCCGTTCCAGCTCCGCGCCGAGGCGCTTGGCCGCGCCGCGTACCTCCTGGAGTTCGGCCTCGCGGCCGGCGCGTTCGCGCGCCACCGCGTCGCGGTGCTCCTCGGCTGCGGCGATCGAGGCGGTGAGCCGGGTGAGCGCCTCGCGGGCGCCGCCCACCACGGCCCGGGCGATGGCCGCGCCGCGGGTGCGCGCCGCCCGCCGGGCCGCGGCGCGTTCGCGCGCCGCCCGCTCGGCGGTGGCCTGCCGGGCCAGCGAGTCGGCCCGGCCGGCGATCGAGGAGACCCGCTCCTCGGCGGTACGCACCGCCAGCCGGACCTCCATCTCGTTCTGCCGGGCCCGGGGCACCATCGCGGCGAGCTGGTCCCGCTCCTCGGTGGAGGGTTCGGCGTCGAGCGGGGTGTCCTCGGCCAGCCGCAGCCGCTCCTCCAGCTCGGCCAGGGCGAGCAGGTCGCGTTCACGGGCCGCCTCGGCGCGGGAGCGGGACTCGCCGAGCCGATCGGTCTCCGCCTTCGCGGAGCGGGCGGCGGCGCCCAGCTCGGCGAGCCGGCGGGCGGCGGCGTTGCGGTGGCTCTCCGCCTCCCGCTTGGCGGCGGCGGCGTGCTGCACCGCCTCCTTGGCGGCGGCCACCTCGGCCCGCGCGTCGACCAGCTGGTCGCGCAGCTCGCCGCTGGTCCGCTCGGCGGTGAGCCGATTGGTGCGGGCCTCCTCGACGGCGGCCTGCACCTCGATGTAGCTGGGCGCCTTGGCCGACCCGCCGGCCGCCGCGTACGCCCCGACCACGTCGCCGTCCGGGGTGACCGCGCGCAGTTCCGGGTTGCCGGCGACCAGCTCGGCCGCGGCGGCGAGGTCGGCGACGAGCACCACGTCGCGCAGCGCCCGGTGCACGGCCGGGCGGATCTCGGCGGCGCACTCCACCAGGTCGGGCGCCCAGCGGGCGGTGTCCGGCAGCTTCGGGCGCAGGGCGTCGGCCGGGCCGTCCATGCCGGGGCCGGCGGGGCTGCCGACCAGCAGCCCGGCCCGCCCGGCGTCGGAGATCTTCAGCAGTCGCATCGCCTCGACGGCCTCGTCCACCCCGTTGACGGCGACCGCGTCGGCGAGCCCGCCGAGGGCGGCGGCGAGGGCCGCCTCGTGGCCGGGGGCGACGGTGAGCAGGCTGGCGAGGCTGCCCAGCAGGCCGGGCACGTCGCCGGCGCGGGCCAGCAGCGCGCCCGCGCCGTCCTTGCGGCGCAGGCCGAGGGCGAGCGCCTCCTCGCGGGCCTTCCAGGTGGCGGCGTCCTTCTCGGCGGCCCGCTCGGCGTCGGCGAGGGAGCGCACGGCGGCCTGGGCCTTCTCGTGGACGGCGACCGCCTCGGCGTGCCGCTCGTCGAGTTCGGCGTTGTCCCGGTCCGCCTCGGTGGAC
This sequence comes from Micromonospora sp. A200, assembly GCF_029893845.1. Classification (NCBI taxonomy): domain Bacteria; kingdom Bacillati; phylum Actinomycetota; class Actinomycetes; order Micromonosporales; family Micromonosporaceae; genus Micromonospora; species Micromonospora sp. A200. The sequence goes on from NZ_JARXXY010000015.1 coordinate 105,848, forward strand.
TGTTCGGCCACCGCGTCCAGGTCGGCCTGGGCCTTCTCGGCGCGGGCCAGCGCGTCGGCGTGGGCGGCGGCGAGCCGCTCGATCTCCTCGCCGGCGCTGGTGGTGCGGGCCCGGGCCGAGTTGACCTGGCCGGTGAGCCGGGCCAGGCCCTCCCGGCGGTCGGCGATCGCCTTGGCGGCGGCGACCAGTTCCCGCTCGGCGGCGGCCAGTTGCCGTTCCAGCTCCTGCCGGTGCTCCACCGCCTCGGCCAGCCGGATCTGGTCGTCGGTGAGCGCCGCGCGCAGCTCCTCCTCCTGCTCGCGGACCCGCTGCGACTCGGCCTCCAGCTGCTCCGGGTCGCGGCCGGGCCGCTCGTCGTCGGTGGTGGCGCTGAGGTGGCGCAGCCGTTCCCGGGCGAGCTGCTCGATGGAGCGGAACCGTTCCTGCAGGGCGGAGAGCTTGTACCAGGTGTCCTGGGCGGCGGCGAGCAGCGGCGCGTCCTCGGCCAGGGCCGCCTCCAGCTCGCCCAGGCGGGCCTGCACCTCGGTGTGTTCGGCCTCGACCTGCTCGCGCCGCTCGCGCAGCGCGGTCTCGTCGGCGATCTCCCGGTCCAGGGTGGTGCGCAGGGTGGCGAGGTCGTCGGCGAGCAGCCGCAGCCGGGCGTCGCGCAGGTTGGCCTGGATGGCGGCGGCCCGCCGGGCCACCTCGGCCTGCCGGCCCAGCGGCTTGAGCTGGCGGCGCAGCTCGGCGGTGAGGTCGGTCAGGCGGTTGAGATTCACCTGCATCGCGTCGAGCTTCCGCAGCGCCTTCTCCTTACGCTTGCGGTGCTTGAGGACGCCGGCCGCCTCCTCGATGAACGCCCGCCGGTCCTCCGGCTTGGCGTGCAGCATCCCGTCGAGCCGGCCCTGGCCGACGATGATGTGCATCTCCCGGCCGATGCCGGAGTCCGACAGCAGTTCCTGGATGTCGAGCAGGCGGCAGGAGTCGCCGTTGATCTCGTACTCGCTCTCGCCGGAGCGGAACATCCGGCGGGTGATGGAGACCTCGGTGTACTCGATCGGCAGGGCGCCGTCGGTGTTGTCGATGGTGAGGGTGACCTCGGCCCGGCCCAGCGGCGCCCGCCCGGCGGTGCCGGCGAAGATGACGTCCTCCATCTTGCCGCCGCGCAGTGCCTTGGCGCCCTGCTCGCCCAGCACCCAGGCGATGGCGTCGACGACGTTGGACTTGCCGGAGCCGTTCGGGCCGACCACGCAGGTGATCCCGGGCTCCAGCTTGAGCGTCGTGGCGGAGGCGAAGGACTTGAAACCCTTCACCGTCAGGCTCTTGAGATGCACCTTCTCGATCCTCGTCCGGTGGCCGCCGTACCGTCGCCGGCTGCGCGAGCCTGGTGAACCCGCAGACTAACCCCTCGGCGGCGACCCGTCGGCACGCGACCCGCCTCCCGGGACGGCCACCGCGCGTGGACCGGACCGCGAATGGCGGAGTCGACGCCTACAAGATCGGGAAATTGCGGGCGGAAAACCACGGGAGACAGAGCTGCGCGCCGGCACATAAGTGTCGGCGCGCGTTTTCGCGGTGGTGCGATTCAGTTTTTCCGGATCCCGTGGATCAGGTCAGGGCCGGCTCGGCCAGCCGGAGGAGGTCGTCGGCCTCCGCGGCGGCCGCGGCGAGCCGATCGTTGTCGGCACGCAGCCGCGTGATCTCGAACTCGAGTGCCTGAACCCTGGCCCGCAGACGGGTGACCTCGTCGAGCAGACGCCGGTCGGGCGCTGCACCTACGTGGCCGTAGAGGGCTTTCGCCATGCTGACTCCTTGATATGCGCTGCCGGAAAGGCCGGCCAACGCGCGCCCAACAACTGTCCGCGACTGCCACGCCGGCATAATCCGGGCATGACTGGGCGCGACTGGCGACACCTACATATTGAGCCGACACCCCCCTCTTCGTCAAGTTCACGCAGGCCGTAGATCATCTCCACGTCTACCCTGTCCACTTGCCGGGGGGCCGCAAGGCTCGGACACGCTCTGTCCGGACTCCTTAACTGTACGCCGGGAAATGTGCGTACGGTCACTACGTGAGTCGACATCGCCTTAACTCTTCCTTAGCCACGTTGCCGCAGTTCAGGGCACACCCGTAGCGTCAGCGCGGCCCACAACCGACCCCGTGGAGGCGACAGGCGTGTACGGCTGGACCGACCCGATCGACCCGGACGGCGCCCCCCGGCGCCCGCAACCGCCCACCGACGAGCCGCCGGCCTGGCTGACCGACCGTCCCGAGCCGCGCTCGGCGTACCTCTTCGGCGACGAGCCGGGACAGCCGGGCGACGACCTGGCGGACGCCCCGACCGCGCAGTGGCGTGACGCCCCGACCGCGCAGTGGCGTACCGAACCGGACGACCGGCCGTACGCGTGGACCGACCGGACCCCGGCCGGCCCGCCGAACGGTCACCTCGACCCGGTGGCGTACCCGGATGCGCCCGGCGCCTCCTTCGCGCCCGCTCCCGAGTTCGCCCCGCCCGCCGACTGGCGGCACGCCACCGGCGGCCTGCGGGCCGTCGACGCCGAGCCGTCGGCCGAGGGGCAGGGCCGGCACCGGCAGCGGAGCCGGTTCCCGCGCCCGCTGGTCATCGGCGGCGCCGCCGCGGCCGCCACGCTGGTGGTGAGCCTCGGCGTGGGCGCTCTGGCGCTGGCCGGTGGCGACGGCGGAGCGGCCGACCCGGCCTCCGTCGACGACACCGTCGCCGCCGCCCCGCTGGCGCCGGACGCCGGTACCCCCGCCGACGCGCTGGCCGGCGCCGCCACCGCCTCCCCCACCGGCACGCCGACCACCGCCCGCCCGACCCCGTCGCCGAGCCGGACGGTCAAGCCGACACCCGCGCCGAAGCGGACCACGGCCGCGTCCCGGCAGAGCACCCGGACCAGCAGCGCGTCGACCCCCAACTCCGTCAGCCCCGGCGTCGGCAGCCAGGCGCAGCAGGTCGTCGACCTGGTCAACGCCGAACGGGCCAAGGCCGGCTGCGGGAAGGTGAGCACCGACGACAAGCTGATGCTGGCCGCCCAGCGGCACAGCCAGGACCAGGCCGACCACCAGAACATGTCGCACACCGGCAGCGACGGCAGCGACGCCGGTGACCGGATCGATCGGGTCGGCTACACCTGGCGCACCTACGGCGAGAACGTCGCCTGGAACCAGAAGACCCCGGCCGCGGTGATGGACGCCTGGATGAACAGCTCCGGGCACCGGGCCAACATCCTCAACTGCGCGTTCACCGAGATCGGCGTCGGCGTGGCGAGCAGCAACGGGCCGTACTGGACCCAGGTCTTCGCCGCCCCGCGCTGAGGCGTACCGGGAGCGCCCCCGTCCACGACGCGACCGCGTCGTCGGCGGGGGCGTCTCGTTTGACCGGGTGAGGTGCGCCGTGCGGGACGGCGCGGGGCGGTGTCGCCGCCCGACGACCCGGGAGCTGCCGATGCGGATCCGGCTGCCAGCGTCCGCGCGGCGGAGCAGGCCGCTGCCGAGCGCCGCGCGCCGGCGACCGCCGACCCGGCGCGGCGTCCACCGGGCCCTGCCGGCCGCCGTCGCGCTCACCCTGCTGACCCCCGCCTGCCACACCCCGCTGGTCCCGCCGGGCGCGCCGACGCCGTGGCCGACCGCGTACGCGCACCGGTGGCAGTGGCAGTGGCAGCTCGAGGGGCCGGTCGACACCGACGTCGCGGCGGACGTCTTCCTGCTCGACCCGGTACGGACCACCGCCGCCGAGACCTCCGCGCTGCGCCAGCGGGACCGCCGGCTGGTCTGCCAGGTGCACGTCGGCTCGTACGCCGACACCGACCCGGACGCCACCCGCTTCCCGACGGCGGTGCGGGGCACCCCCACCGGCCGGGCGCAGCGCCGCTGGCTCGACGTACGCCGGTGGGACGTGCTGGAGCCGGTGCTGGCCGACCGGTTCCGGCTCTGCCGGGGCAAGGGCTTCGGCGCGGTGGCGCTGGCCGACGCCGACGGGTACGCCCACCGCTCCGGCTTCCCGCTCGGCTACGACGAACAACTGACGTTCAACCGGCGGCTGGCGGTGCTGGCCCGCTCCCTCGACCTCTCCCCCGGCCTGATGAACGACGTCGGCCAGCTGGCCGCGCTCGCGCCCGACTTCGACTTCGCGGTCGTCGAGGAGTGCGTCCGGCTGAAGGTCTGCGCCAAGCTGCTGCCGTTCGCCGACGCCGACAAACCGGTCTTCCACGTCGAGTACACCGGGCACACGGCGACGTTCTGCGTGACCACCCTCGGGTACGGCTTCGCCTCCATCCGCAAGAACCGGTCGCTGGACGCCTGGCGCGACCCCTGCCAGCTCCCCTGACGCCGCGCGGGGCCCCTGCTGCGGCAGGGGCCCCTCGGCGGGGATTCAGCGGGCGCCGACCAGCTCCGGGGTCGGGGCGGGCGGGTCGGCCGGCGGGGCCGCCGCCTTCTGCCGCAGGAAGCGCGGGGTCCACCAGTTGGCGTCGCCGAGCAGCGTCATCAGCGACGGCAGCACCACCGCCCGGATGATCGTGGCGTCCAGCAGGATCGCGGCGGCCAGCCCGACGCCGAGCTGCTTCATGTCGATCGTGCTGAGCGAGGCGAAGATCCCGAACACCCCGACCATGACGATCGCCGCGCTGGTCACCACGCCCGCCGACGAGGTGATCCCGTACGCCACCGCGTCGCGGTTCGACATGCCGGCCCGGACCCCCTCGCGGATCCGGCTGACCACGAAGACGTGGTAGTCCATGGAGAGCCCGAAGAGCACCACGAAGAGGAAGAGCGGCAGCCAGGAGACGATCGCCCCCATCGAGGTGAACCCGAGCAGCCCCTCGGCCCAGGTGCCCTGGAAGACCAGCACCAGCAGGCCGTACGCGGCGCCGGCGGAGAGCAGGTTGAGCACGATCGAGGTGAGCGCGACGACCACCGAACGGAACGTCAGCACCATCACCGCGAACGTCAGCGCCAGCACGAAGGCCATCACGATCGGCAGCTTCTCCCCGATGTGCCGGGCGTAGTCCTGGTTGCCGGCGACCTCGCCGCCGACCGCGTACTCGACGCCGGGGATGCCCTTGAGCGCCGCCGGCAGCAGGTCGTCGCGGAGCTCGTCCAGCGAGCGCGCCGCCTGGTCGGACCGGCCGGCGTATGGGGTGGCCAGCTCCAGCACCGACACCCGCCGGTCGGCCGACACCTCGATCTTCGGGCCGTCCGCCTCGACCGGGGCGAACAGCGGGTCGGCGCCGGCCCGGCCGGCCAGCTCGCTCAGCGCGGCGCGCACCCGGTCGGCCTGCTCGGCGGGCGCCCGCACGGCCACCTGGTGGCTGGTGCCGGTGCTCGGGAAGGCGGCGGTGAGCCGGTCGTACGCCTGCATCGCCGGCGTGGTGCGCGGCAGGTCCTCCATGCCGGGGAAGTTCAGCTTCATGCCCAGCGCGGGCGCGGCCAGGGCGAGCAGCAGCCCGACCGAGACGACCAGGGTGGCCAGCGGCGCCCGCAGCGCGGGGCGCAGCACGGCCGGCCAGAAGCGCGGCGTCGCCGGCCGACCGTCCGGCCCGGTACGCGGGGCGGTGAGCCGCCAGAGCAGCGGCACCCGGGGCCGGTCGACCCAGCGGCCGAGCTTGGCCAGCAGCGCCGGCAGCACGGTCAGCGAGCCGGTCACCGCGACCGCCACCACCAGGATCGAGCCGACCGCGAGAGAGGAGAAGACCGCGTCGTTGGCGAGCAGCAGCCCGGCTATCGAGATGACCACGGCGAAGCCGGAGACCACCACCGCGTGCCCGGACGTCTCCGCCGCGACCTCCACCGCGTCGAGCCCGGAGCGCCCCTTGGCCCGTTCCTCCCGTTCCCGGCGGACGTAGAACAGCGAGTAGTCGACGCCGACGGCCATGCCGATCAGCAGGATCACGCTGGCCGTGGTGTCGGTGGCCGGCACCAGGTGCGAGGCCAGGGTGGACAGCCCCATCGCGGCGGCCACCGAGGAGAGCGCCAGCAGCACCGGCACGCCGGCGGCGATCAGCGCGCCGAACGCGACGATCAGGATGGCCAGGGTGACCGGCAGGCTGAGCAGCTCCGCCCGCTTGAAGTCCTTGCCCAGCGTCTCGTCCAGCGCCTGGCTGATCGACGGCCCGCCGACCTCCTCGACGCGCAGCTGCGGGTGCGCCGCCTGGACCTCGGCGGTGGCGTCGCGCAGCGGCTGCACCCGGTCGGACGCGTCCTCGCGCTCGCCGGACATGGTGATCGGCAGCAGCAGGGCGTCGCCGTCGTGGGACGGCACCGGCGTGCCCACCAACGCGACCCCGGTGACCTGCCGGAGCCGGTCGGCGGCGTCGGCCGCCGCGCGCTTCGCCGCGGCCTGGTCCAGCGCCCCGGCCCGGGAGGTGATCAGGATGTTCTCGACCGCCGGGTCGGCGAAGTTCCCCTCGGTGACGATCGCCTCGGCGCGGCCGGACTCCCCCACCGCCTGGTCGGCGCTCGTCGCCTCCTTCATGCCGGCGGCGTTGCCCCCGACGAAGCACACCGCCACGAACACCACCCAGAGCGCGATCGCGCGCCACGGGTGCTCGGCGCTCCACCGCGCCACCCGCACCGTCACCGGTCTCCTGCCCATCTCCCGGGCCCCCCTCCACGCGTCGGCCCGCTGCCGACCGTGTCGACGCTAAGGACAACGGCGGGCGCGGACATCGGGGATCGGCCCCGGCTCGTCCCGGACCCGGCGAAAGCCGGCCGTGCGGGTGATCGGAGGGGACGGCCGGGCAAACCGGGCGGATCTGCGGGACGCCCGGGGATGGCACACCGGCGCAACCCCGAGCCCGCTCGGGGTCACCCCTTCAGGGCGCCCCGGGGCCGCGGCTGACACCGCGGGCAGCTGAACGACGACCGGTTCATGAACGACTCGCGCCGGATCGGCGTACCGCACCGCCGGCAGGGCTCACCCTCCCGGCCGTACGCGTTGAGCGACCGGTCGAAGTAGCCGCTCTCGCCGTTGACGTTGACGTAGAGCTCGTCGAAGCTGGTGCCGCCCTGCCTGATCGCCTCGCCGAGGACGTCGCGGACGTGGCCCAGCAGCCGGGTGGCCGCCGGCGCGGTCAGCGCGTCGGTCGGGCGGGCGCCGTGCAGCTTCGCCCGCCAGAGCGCCTCGTCGGCGTAGATGTTGCCCACCCCGGAGATCAGCGTCTGGTCCAGCAGCGCCCGCTTGACCTCGGTACGCCGTCGCCGCAGCGCCGCGACGAACCCGGCGTCGGAGAACTCCTCGTCCATCGGGTCCCGCGCGATGTGCGCGATCTCCGCGGGCAGCTCGGCGCCGTCCTCGCTGACCGAGAGGCCACCGAAGGTGCGCTGGTCGACGAAGCGGAGCTCCGGACCGTCGTCGGCGAACCGGAACCGGACCCGCAGGTGCAGCTCGTCGGCCGCCGCGATCGGCTGGAGCAGCAGCTGGCCGGACATTCCGAGGTGGCCGATCAGGGCGTCGCCGCTGTCCAGCGGGAGCCAGAGGTACTTGCCGCGCCGGCGCACGTCGGTGACCGTCCGACCGGCCAGCACGTCGGCGAAGTGGCCCGCGCCGGGGACGTGCCGCCGGACGGCGCGCGGGTGGCGTACCTCGACCGAGGTGATCCGGCGGCCGGTGACCCACTGGGCCAGGCCCTGCCGGACCGTCTCGACCTCGGGCAGCTCAGGCACGGCCCAGCCCCGCCTCGGCCGGGTCGGTGGCCGCCTCGGCCTCCGCCGCCGCCCGCTCGGCCTGCTCCTGCTCGGCCCGCTCGGCCTGCTCCTTCTCGGCCTGCTCGGTCAGCTCCCGCCAGGCCGCCTCGGCCGCCCGCTGCTCGGCCTCCTTCTTGCTGCGCCCCTCGGCCCCGCCGTAGCGGTTGCCGGCCACCACCACCCAGGCCGTGAAGGTCTTGAGGTGGTCCGGTCCGGTGCCCTCGATGCGGTACTCCGGGACGCCCAGCCCCAGCGCGGCGGTGAGCTCCTGGAGGCTGGTCTTCCAGTCCAGCGCGGCGCCCCGGCCGGCCGACTCCGCCATCAGCGGGTCGAAGAGCCGGTGGATGACGATCGCGGCGGTCTCCAGGCCGTACTCGAGGTAGATCGCGCCGAGCAGCGCCTCCAGGGTGTCGGCGAGGATGCTCGCCTTGTCCCGGCCGCCGGTGCTCTCCTCGCCCTTGCCCAGCAGCAGGTACGCGCCGAGCCCGTCCGGCCCCAGGCCGCGCGCCACGTCGGCCAGCGCGCGCATGTTCACCACGCTGGCCCGCAGCTTGGCGAGCTGCCCCTCGGGCAGGTCCGGGTGGTTGCGGAAGAGCGCGGTGGTGATCACCACCCCGAGCACCGAGTCGCCGAGGAACTCCAGCCGCTCGTTGGTGGGCAGGCCACCGTTCTCGTACGCGTACGAGCGGTGGGTGAGCGCGCGCTCCAGCAGTTCGGGGTCGAGCGTCACACCGAACGCCGCCTCGAGGTGACCGACGGGAGCACGCCGCCGCTTGTCGTTCGTCATGTGCCTACCTCTTCGTTCGGGACTGCCGGGGGCGCGAACCCCGTTCTCGCGCTCACGGGCGTACCTCGTCGGTGCGGTCCACGGCCGGCGACCCGACGGCGGCGCCGTCGAGCAGCGCGCGGACCCGGTCGCTGGCGCTCCGCCGCCACAGGTGGGCGGCGAGGGCGATGCCGGAGGCCATGTCCTCGGCTCCGGCGGCGCCGTGGCACACCACCACCGTCCCGGCCACCCCGAGCAGGGCTGCCGCGCGGGGGGCACCGCCGCCGGCGGGCGGGCCGCCGGCCATCGCGTACGCGCCCTCGATCGCCTTGAGCAGCACGTTACCGGTGAACCCGTCGGTGACCACCACGTCGGCGCGCGCGCCGAGCGCGACGTCGTACCCCTCGACCAGGCCGACGTAGCGCGCCCCGCAGGGCAGCGACGCGGCGGTGAGCAGGGCGTCGGCGGCCTTGCGGGGACGGTCGCCCTTGCCGGCCTCCGTGCCGACCGAGAGCAGGCCGACCCGGGGCCGGTCGACGGCGTGCGCGACCGCGGCATAGGCGGCACCGAGCACGGCGTGCCGGGCGAGGGTGAGCGGGCGGGGTTCCAGGGAGCCGCCGACGTCGAGCAGGACCACCGGGCCGGCGACGGCCGGCAGGGTGGCCACCAGGGCCGGCCGGCGGACGTCGGCCCAGCGGCCGAAGCCGAGCGCGGCGGCGGAGACGGTGGCGCCGGTCGAACCGGCGGAGACCAGCGCGTCGGCGGCACCGTCGCGGATCGCGGCGACGGCCGCGCGGACGGTGCTGTCGGCGCGCGGCGCGTGGTGCGCCGGGCCGGCGGCGGCCCGCACCGGGCGGACCGTCGTCCGGGCGCGCTGCGCCGGGGTGAGGGCGTCCGTCACCGCGGCCGCGACCTCGGTCGGGCCGACGAGCAGCAGGTGCAGGTTCGGATCGGCGCGTACGGCTCGCAGAGCGCCGTCAACCACGACGGCGGGGGCATCGTCCCCGCCGAGGAGGTCAACGGCGATCCGCGCGGTGCCCGGCTCCATCGGAACGCCGGCCGGAGCAGGCCGGCCGGCGTCGGAAGGAGCCGGGGCACCGGGCGATCGCCAGGGTGCGCGCGCCACCCGACCCGTGGTCGGGGGCGTCACTCGGCGTCCAGGTCTCAGACCTCGAGGACCTGGCGGCCGTTGTACGTGCCGCAGACGGAGCACGCGGCGTGCGGCAGCTTGGGCGACTTGCACTGCGGGCAGGCCACGGTCGCGACCACGGCCGCCTTCCAGTTCGCCCGGCGGGACCGGGTGTTGCTGCGCGACATCTTGCGCTTCGGGACGGCCACGGTTCCTACTCCTCTGTACGGTTCAGTTGCGACAGGCCCGCCCAACGCGGGTCGATCTGCTGGTGGCTGTGGTCGACCGGCAGATCGTCCCAGTGCACCCCGCACTCGGGGCACAGTCCTGGGCAGTCCTCCCGGCAGAGCGGGTTGGTCGGCAGCGTCAGCACCACCGCGTCCCGCAGCGCCGGCTCCAGGTCGATCAGATCGCCCTGCATCCGGCCCACCTCGTCCTCGTCGGTCGTGTCGTCCGTGGTGCTGTTCTCGTACGCGTACAGCTCCTGGATGTTCACGACCACCGAGTCGTTGATCGCGCGCAGGCACCGGCCGCACTCGCCCCGGACGGGACCGCTGATGGTCCCGGAGACGAGCACGCCCTCGGACACCGACTCCAACCTCAGGTCGAGGTCGAGGTCCGCGCCCTCCGGCACGCCGATCAACTCCACGCCGAGGTCCGCCGGTGCCGAGGCGACCCGCTTGACCGTACGCAACGCACCAGGCCGACGCGGCAGGTCCCTCGTGTCGAGGACCAGCGGCGACCTGGGATTGAGTGTCGATGGCGAGTGTTTGGGCATAGTCAGACTCCGGCCGGTGAGAGGCCGACAAAAAAGGTTACCTGGGCGACCGCCCCAGCGTCGAACCGGGGGCGACCCCCGCCCCGAGTGTCGGCTGGTGAGGTGCCGCTCAGAAGGGTAGCGGGCGTTCGGCCTCGTCCCCACCGAAGGTGCCGATCTCGCGCAGCGCGTGCATCTTGTCCCGGCCGCGCTCGATCGAGGCCAGCGCCCGGGTCAGGAACTGCTCGAAGTTGGCCAGCGCCGTGTCGACGTAGTCGTCGACCTCGTCGCGCAGCCGCTGCGCCTCGGCCCGGGCCTCCGCGATGATCCGGGCGCCCTCGTGCTCCGCCGAGACGGTGATCTCGTTCACCGACACCAGGCGGGCGTGTTCCGCCTCACCCTCGCTGATGATCCGGTCGGCCTCCCGCTTGCCGGCCTCCATGATCTTGTCCCGCTCCTCCAGGAGCGCGGCGGCCCGGCGCAGGTCGGCGGGGAGTTCGGCGCGCAGCTCGTCCAGGACCGCGATCATCTCGCCCCGGTCGACCATGCAGTTGTTCCGCGACATCGGGACGGAGCGGGCCTGCTCCACCATGGCGATCAGTTCGTCGATGCGATCGAGCGGGTCCACCGGTCCTCACTCCTGTCGTTCGTCGGCCGACCTACATGATGCGGGTTACGGCCGGGTTCCCGCTCCACACATGATGTCCTGCGCGGGCGAGCCCCGCCCGATCCACCCCGGCGCGGCGCGTCGCGACGCGCCGCCCGTCGGTTCCGGCGGGCGGCGGTGCGTGGCGGGGTGTCAGCCCCGGTGCTCCGGGCCGAGCCGGGCGACCAGCTCGTGGCGCACCACGTCCGGCACGTGCGCGGAGATGTCGCCACCCCACTTCGCCACGTCCTTGACCAGGCTGGAGGAGAGGAAGGAGTAGAGCGGGTTGGTCGGCATGAACAGCGTCTCGACCCCGGCGAGGCCGATGTTCATCTGCGCCATCTGCAACTCGTAGTCGAAGTCGCTGACCGCCCGCAGGCCCTTGATCAGCACGCTGGCCTCCTGCGCCCGACAGAAGTCGACCAGCAGGCCACGGAAGGACTCGACCCGGACGTTCTCGTACGAGGAGGTCACCTCGCGGAGCATGTCGATCCGCTCCTCGACGGTGAACAGGCCACTCTTCGCCTGGTTCACCAGCACGCCGACGATCACCTCGTCGAAGAGCCGGCTGGCCCGTCCGATGATGTCGAGGTGTCCGTTGGTGACCGGGTCGAACGAGCCGGGACACACCGCACGTCTCATGATCGGCGACCGTACCAAAGGGTCGTCTCGCCGTAACGGCGACTGCGCTCCGCGGTGACGCCCTCCACCCACTCGACCGGGCCGGTGCGGCTGGAGCGCTCCACCACCACCAGGGCTCCGGGGGCCAGCCAGTCGTGTTCCACCAGGGCGGCCAGCATGGCGGTGATCTCGGCGTCGGGCACCGCGTAGGGCGGGTCGGCGAAGACCACGTCGTACGGCTCGCCGCCCGGCCCGGCCGCGAGCACGCCGGCCACCTTGCCGGTGACCAGCCGGGCGGCCGGGGCGGCCCGGAGCGCGGCGACGTTCTCCCTGATCACGCGCGCGGCGCGCGGGTCGGACTCGACCAGCAGCACGTGCTCGGCGCCCCGGGAGAGCGCCTCCAGTCCGACCGCGCCGGAGCCGGCGTACAGGTCGGCGAAGCGGGCGCCGGCCAGATCGATCTCGGTCTGCACCGCGCTGAACAACGCCTCGCGGACCCGGTCGGAGGTGGGTCGGGTGCCGGCGCCGGGCGGCGCGGCGATCCGCCGGCCGCCGAGCGTGCCGGCGACGATCCGGGTCACGGTCTACCCCTGCTCATGGCGATGACGCTACGCGACGGCCGGGCCGGCCCGGCCGACACCGTGCGTCCCGGACGGGTGCCTCCATGATCACTGCCGGTATATCAATGATCTCAGATTCATAACATGATCCTTAGCCCCTCCTGAGCGCTGTAACGCCGACGGCGATCCCTTTAGGGTCGGCCGGGTGCCGGCGACGCTCCGCCGGCCGCGCGGCGCCGGGGAGCGCGCCGTCACGGGACGTGCCGCAACGCGACCGGGACCAGAGCCACCGCCACCCCACGCCGCACCCTGACGCATCTTCACCCCGGGAGTACGCGTGATCCGTCCCCAGCCGTCGCTCCGGCGACCGCTCGCCGTGGCCGCCGCCGCGCTGGCCGGCCTCGCCACGGCCTTCGCCTGCACGGCGCCGGCGAGCGCCACCAACACGTCGCCCTCGCCGTCGGCCTCCCCGACCGTGACGGCCTCGCCGAGCACGCCGACGCAGCCGGCGCCGAACTGCGTCAAGGCCGACGACGCGAAGTACACGCACACCTTCGACGGTCCGAAGGGCGAAGCCTCGATCACCCTCACCAACGGCCCGCTCTGCGCGGGCGAACAGCAGGAACTGGCCCTGGTGTCGTACGTGACGCCGTCGGCCACGTTCAAGGTGCCGCAGTACGTGCTCGACAAGTCGATCAAGAAGTTCGTCGGCGTGGCCGACAGCGAGGTGGGTGTGGCCACCCTGGACTTCCGGGTCGAGGTGCCGAACTGCCACACCCAGGTCGACTTCCTCTTCGGCAGCACGATCATCGACCCGCTCACCGACACCAGCGACCGGTACGGCGACCGCAAGGTCGGCAGCTCCGCCGGCATCGGCGCCCGGTCCACCGGCCCGAAGGGCTGGTACAACGGCGGCTCGGGCAGCTGCTCGGCGGCACCCGAGGTGATCGCCGAGTCCGACTGCGAGGGCAGCGTCGAGCTGACCCTGGTCAACCGGACCGGCAACGCCGCGGCGACCTTCACCATCACCGGCAGCGGCGGCTTCACCGAGACCGTCACTGTGCCCATGCGGAAGATCGAGACCCAGAGGCTCAACCCCGGGCAGGCGCAGGAGATCACGGTGACCGCCGCGGGCATGAAGGACTTCACCGGCGGCTGGCAGAAGCCCGAGGACTGCCAGCAGCCCGAGGTCGGCGCGCCGGACGCCGACTACGAGTCGACCTGCGACGAGATGACCTTCCGGATCAGCAACCCGGAGGACGGCGCGACCGTCACCTCGACCTTCACCCCGAGCAAGGGCGAGGCGAAGACGCTGACCGTCGAGCCGGGCCGTACCGGCTCGGTCAGCTTCACTGCCAGCAAGGGCCTCACTGTCACGGTGACCGGCGACCTGGACTCCGGCGGGCCGCTGGCCTGGAAGCAGCCGAAGGACTGCGCCGAGGGCGGCGCGGGCGGCGGTACGTCCGGTGAGGGCCTGCCGGTGACCGGCGCGGCGGCCGGCGGCATCGCCGCGGGCGCGCTCGCCCTGCTGGCGGCCGGCGCGGTGCTCTTCGTCGTGGCCCGACGCCGACGGATCCGCTTCACCGCCTGATCCACTGTGGCCCCGTGGGGCGCGCCGACCGACCGGTCGGCGCGCCCTTCGCGTACCGCCGTCCACCGTGGATGGCGCAGTCGTCCGGTCACGCTCGGTCCATCGATGATCTCGAAACGGCAACAACCGCCCTCGGCGGCGGGAGGGCCCACTACCCGTCGGTACAGTCACCCGGCGCGCTCGCGCTCGCGCGGACGCGCCGCGACCCCGGGGAGGTCGCGCTGAGCCACAACCGCTCGGTCCCGCACGACCGCTCGGTCCCGCCGGCTCCCGCCTCCCCGGCCGCACACCCCGCGAATTTCCCCCCGTCAGGAGTACACGTGAACCGCCTGAAGTTCCGGCGCGTCGCGGCGATCGCCGCTGGCACGCTGATCGGTCTCGCCGGCGTCGCCACGGTCGCCGGACCCGCGATGGCCCACCACCCCGAGCCCTCGGGCACCTACTGCGCCGCGCCCGACGGCAAGATCGTCGTCAGCTGGACCGTCGGCAACAGCGAGACCGACCTCGAGGGCACCATCACCAAGCTCGACTCGACCGTGCCGGGTAGCTTCACCGGCGCGCTGGCGCTGAACGCGGTGCTGCCCAAGAAGGGTGACGGCCCGCTGACCGGCACCCAGGCGCACACCTTCACCGGCGCGCTGCCGGAGCTCAAGCTGACCGTCGAGGCCCGCTGGGAGCGGGGCGACCGGATCATCACCGAGGAGCGCACCGTCTCCGCGCAGCCGGCCGGCGACTGCGCCGCAACCGAGTCGCCGTCGCCGAGCGCGCCGACCACGCCGGAGCCGACCAAGTCCCCGGAGCCGACCAAGTCCCCCGAGGTCACCCCGTCGCCGTCGACCACCAGCCCGACCGCGACGCCGTCGAGCACGCCGAGTGAGCCGGAGGAGCCGGTGTTCCGGCTCGAGGAGACCTGCGACGAGATGACCTTCATCGTGGAGAACCCGGCGAAGGGCATCCCCTTCACCGCCACGTTCACCACCGAGAAGGGCGTCACCAAGAAGCTCGAGTCGACCCCGGGCAAGACCAGCTCGGTCACCTTCGACGCGTACCAGGGCCTGAAGGTCACCGTCTCCTACGACGTGGTCGAGGGCTCCGAGACCATCGAGTACACCCAGCCGAAGAAGTGCGACGAGGGTGAGGGTGGTGGCCTGCCGGTCACCGGCGCCGCCACCGGTGGCATCGCCGCCGGCGCCGTCCTGCTGCTGGCCGCGGGCGCGATCCTGTTCGTGGTGGCCCGCCGCCGCCGGGTGCGCTTCACCGCCTGAGCACCACCTGCCTGAAGCCGAGGGCGCGTCGACCGACCGGTCGGCGCGCCCTCGCGCCGTTCCCGTCCGCCCGCGTTGGATCCGCGACAGCGCCCGGGTCGGCTCAGCTCAACGGATGCCCACGCGGGCCGGCGCGGGCGGCGCGGGCGGGCGCGGGCGGGCGCAGGCGGCGCAGGCGGGCGGGCGGCGCAGGCGGGCGGGCGGCGCAGGCGGGCGGGCGGCGCAGGCGGGCGGGCGGCGCAGGCGGGCGGGCGGCGCAGGCGGGCGGGCGGCGCGCGATGGGCGCCCGGTCCGGCCTGCCTCACCCGTGCGGGGCTGTCATACCCTTCGCGTCCTTTGGAGCTGATGACGTGAACGATTCAGTGCGGCAAGTGCGGGGCGATGCCGGCGGCCCGGCGTGGGAACGAGTGGCCAAGCGGCGCGCGGCATAGCCACGCTTTCCGTGACGATGCACGCCGGGCGGAGCGGCGTGGACTCACGCGGGGTGACGAGGGGCGCGGGCGTCGGCCTCCCCCGCACACCCCCCAAGATCCGCACGCGTCTAGAAGCACGCGTCCAGAGAAGGACGCCCGGGGTGCGGCTCACCCCGGCGGTCCACCAGAAACCCGAGGCGCGGCCGGGGTGGTCGAAGCTGGCCGCCAAGGGGCGCGCGGCGGGGGCGAGGCAGGCCGCCGTGAATCGTCTACGTCATCAGCTCGAAAGGACGCGCAGGGGGCGACGTGGCCTCGCACGGCGGGACGGACCCACAGCCCGATGGTTCGGCAACGCCCAGGCCCACACCCCGCCGGGGCGGCGCGCAGCCGCGCGGGACGCAGCCGCGCGGCACGCAGCCGTGCGGGACGCAGCCGTGCGGGACGCGCTACGCCCCGGGGGTCAGCCCTTTTCCAGGTACTCGGCGCGTTCCTCGTCCACCAGCGCGGCGACCGACGCGGCCAGCGCCGGGTGCCGGTCCAGCTCCGGGTCGTCCTCGACCAGGGCGATCGCCTCGGCGCGGGCGTCGCGGATGAGGTCGGTGTCGCGCAGCAGCGACAGCAGCCGCAGGTGCGAGCGGCGACCCGACTGGGTGGCGCCGAGCACGTCGCCCTCCCGGCGCTGTTCCAGGTCCAGTTCGGCCAGCTTGAAACCGTCCGTGGTGGAGGCCACCGCGTCCAGGCGTTCCCGGGCCGAGGATCCCTCGGCCGCCTCGGTCACCAGCAGGCAGAGCCCGGGGGCGCTGCCCCGACCCACCCGGCCGCGCAGCTGGTGCAGCTGGGAGACACCGAACCGGTCGGCGTCCAGCACGATCATCACGGTGGCGTTCGGCACGTTGACGCCGACCTCCACCACGGTGGTGGCGACGAGCACGTCCAGTTTGCCGTCGGCGAAGGAGCGCATCACCGCGTCCTTCTCGTCGGCGGGCAGCTTGCCGTGCAGGACACCGATCCGCAGCCCGTGCAGCGGCCCCTCGGCGAGCAGCGGGGCGACCTCGGTCACGGCCAGCGGGGGCCGCCGCCCGTTGTCGTCCTCCCGGGGCGGCTCCTCCTCACTCTGCGGCCCCTCGCCAATCCGGGGGCACACCACGTACGCCTGGTGGCCGGCGGCAACCTCCTCGCGCAGCCGGCGCCAGGCCCGGTCCAGGAAGGCCGGCTTCTCCGCCGCCGGCACCACGTGCGAGGCGATCGGCGAGCGGCCCTGCGGCAGCTGGGACAGGGTGGAGGTCTCCAGGTCGCCGTAGACCGTCATCGCCACCGTGCGCGGGATCGGGGTCGCGGTCATCACCAGCACGTGCGGCGGCTGGTCGGCCTTGGACCGCAGCGCGTCGCGCTGCTCGACGCCGAACCGGTGCTGCTCGTCGACGACCACCAGGCCCAGGTCGGCGAAGTCCACCCCCTCGTAGAGCAGGGCGTGGGTGCCGAGCACGATGCCGGCCCGCCCCTCGGCGACCTCGGTCAGCGCCCGCCGCCGGGCCGCCGCCCCGAGCGAACCGGTGACCAGCTCCACCCGGGTGGCGTCGTCGGCCGCGCCCAGCTCACCGGCCGTCGCCAGCGGGCCGAGCAGATCCAGCATGCCCCGGTGATGCTGCGCGGCGAGCACCTCGGTCGGGGCGAGCAGCGCCGCCTGCCCCCCGGCGTCGACCACCTGGAGCATGGCCCGCAGCGCCACCACCGTCTTGCCGGAACCCACCTCGCCCTGCAACAGCCGGTGCATGGGGTGCGGGGTGGCCAGGTCGGCGGCGATCTCGACACCGACGTCGCGCTGCCCGGGGGTCAGCTCGTACGGCAGCCGGGCGTCGAACGCGTCGAGCAGCCCGCCGGGCTTCGGCGGGCGGGGCCGGGCCGGCCAGGACGCCGCCCGGTGCTTGCGCTGCACCAGGGTGAGCTGGACGGCGAACGCCTCGTCCCACTTGAGCCGGCGGCGTGCCCGGTACAGCTCCTCCTTGCTGGAGGGGCGGTGGATCTCCCGCAGGGCGGCGCCGATGCCGACCAGGTTGCGCCCGGCCCGCACGGTCGCCGGCAGCGGGTCCTCCGGCGGGGTGAAGGTGTCCAGCACCACCCGGACGCAGCGGGCGATCACCCAGGTCGGTACGGCCGCGGCGGCCGGGTAGACCGGGATCAGCGCGCCGGCGAACTCCTCGATCTCCTCGCTCGCCGCCGCCTCGCCGTCGGTCGAGTCCCCGAGGAGCTGGTATTCCGGGCCGTTGAGCTGCCGCTTGCCCCGGAACTCGGTGACCTTGCCGGCGAAGAGCCCCCAGCGCCCGGGGCGCAACTCCCGCTCCCGCCACGCCTGGTTGCCGAAGAAGGTCAGGGTGAGCACGCCGCCGGAGTCGTCGCCGACGGTGACCTCCAGCAGGTTGCCCCGGCGCTGGCGCATCGGCCGCACCGCCGTGCGCTGCACCTGGGCCAGCACGGTGACCTGCTCGCCCACGTCGAGGGAGCGGATGTCGGTGTGCTCGCCGCGCTCGTCGTACCGGCGGGGGAAGTGGTAGACCAGGTCGCCGGCGGTGTGCAGGTCGAGGTGGCTGGCCAGGGCCTTGGCCGTCTTCTCCCCGACCAGCTTCTTCAGCGGCGTGTCCACCGTGGACGGCTCGGACGTCATTCGACCCCCACCAGGAGCGGATAGTGCGGCTGGCCGCCCGGGTACGCCTGCACCTCGACGAACGGCCAGCGCCGGCCGACGTGCGCGCGCACCGCGTCGGCGAGACCGTCCGGGGCGTCCGCGCCGGTGAGCAGGGTGACCAGCTCACCACCGCCGCCCAGCATCCGGTCGACCACGGCGGCGCAGGTGTCGACCAGGTCGGCGCCGATCAGGTGCACCTCCCCCTCCACCAGCGCCAGCACGTCACCGGGGCGGCAGGGGCCGGCCACGGTGAGCGCCTCCCGGCTGGCGTGGCACACCTCGGCGTACCGGCAGGCGCCGGCGGCCTCGGCCATCGCGATCACGTCGTCCTCGAAGCGCCGCCGGGGGTCGCGAACCGCGAGCGCGGCCAGCGCCTGCACCGGCGAGCGGGTCGGCACCACGCTGACCTTGATGCCCAGCCGGTGCGCCTCCTTCGCGGCGGCGCTCGCCACGGCCTGGGTGTTCGGGTCGTTGGGGAGCACCACCACGCGGGCCGCGTCGGTGGCGCGGATCGCGTCCAGCAGCTCGCCGGTGGACGGGTTGCCCGGCACGACCGTGGCCCCCTCGCCGGCGAAGAGCTCCGCGATGCCCGCGCCGGCCGCGACCACCACGGCCGCCCGACCGGCGGCGGACGGGCCTGGCCGGGGCGCCGGCGCGGTCTGGTCGGCGAAGCGGGTCACCGAGATCCGGTACGGCCGGCCGGCGACCACGCCCGCCTCGACCGCGGCGCCCACGTCGTTGACGTGCACGTGCACGTTCCAGGTGGTGGAGGCCGCCGGTGAGGCGCCGTCGCCGACCACCACGAGCGAGTCGCCCAGCCCGGCCAGCTCGGCGCGCATCAGGGCCACCGCCTCGTGGTCGGCGTCGAGCAGGAACTGCACCTCGTACGCGTACTCGTCGGAGCCGGCCTCGCGGACGGTGGTGAGCGGCGGGCGGACCGCCCGGGTCACCGGCGCCGGCCGGGGTGGGCTCTCCCCGGTGACCACCTCGACCAGCGCGTCGAGCAGCAGGCAGAGCCCCCGGCCGCCGGCGTCGACGACGCCGGCCCGGGCCAGCTCGGGCAGCTGCTCCGGGGTGCGGGCCAGGGCGCGGGCCGCCTCGCCCGCCGCCGCCCGGGCCACCGTGCGCAGGTCGTCGCTGTCGGCCTGCTCGGCGGCGGTCGCGGCGGCCGCGACCACGGTCAGCAGTGTCCCCTCCACCGGGCGGGCGACGGCCGCGTAGGCCGCGTCGGCGGCGGTGCGCAGCGCGACGGCCAGCTCCCGGCCGGCCACGGCCGGGACGGGGGCGAGGGCGTCGGCCAGGCCGCGCAGGATCTGCGACAGGATCACCCCGGAGTTGCCCCGGGCGCCGAGCAACGCCCCGCGCGCCATCAGCCGCAGCGCGTGCCCGTGCGCGGTGGCCGCGTCCCCCGGGAGGGTGTCGAGGTCCATCGCCAGCGCCTGCTGGGCGGAGGTGAGGGTGAGCACCATGTTGGTGCCGGTGTCGCCGTCGGGGACGGGGTAGACGTTGAGCTCGTCGATCTCGCCCTGGTGGCGCCGCAGCGCGGTGAGCCCACCCGCGCACCAGCGGCGCACCGCGGCGGCGTCGAGGGTGTCCAGCACGGCCAGAAGCCTACTGTCGCGCACCGACACCCGCCCGGGCCGGACGGCCCGCCCCGGCGTGTCTCCCGCGCCCGCCGTGGCGGTGGCCCGGCTCACAGCCGGCCGGTCCCTCCGGGGCGGTTGGTCGGACACCCCGTTCATCGGGTAACCTGGCCAGGTTGCCCGGGCAGCGCCTGCCGGCGACCTCATGAACGTATCAATCCCAGGAGTATCCCGTGGCTAGCGTGTGCGACGTCTGTGGCAAGGGACCGGGCTTCGGCCACAACGTGTCCCACTCGCACCGGCGGACCAACCGCCGCTGGAACCCGAACATCCAGTCGGTGCGTACCCCGGCCGGTGGCGGTAACACCAAGAAGATGCAGGTCTGCACCTCGTGCATCAAGGCCGGCAAGGTCACCCGCGCCTGACGCGGTAACGCCTCCAGCTCGAACATTCGCCAGCACCGGCGGGCCGTGACGGTCCGCCGGTGCTGTCGTGTCCGGGGCCCGTTCGCCGCACCGGTGACCGGTCCCCGACGACTCCCTCGACCCGCCCCGGGCGCCCGGCTACGGTCTGCCTGCGCCGCCCGACCGACCGGTCTCCGGCCTCGGCGCACCGACGCCGTACGGAGGACCTACCGGTGGACCTGGACCTGGGCCGCGACGAGCTGATCTTCATCGGCGCGGCGCTCGGCATGCTGCGCTGGCTCGACGAGCAACTCCCGCCCGGTGCCGTGGTGCTGGTCGAGGAGCCCGACGTCATCCACCGCCGGGACGTCGCGGGGCTCACGGCCGACCTGCCCGTCGTCTCGCGGGTGGTACCCGCCGAGTACCAGACCGGGCTGGACGTCGACGCGCTGCTGGCCCGGGAACCGGGGCTGGCCGCCGCGCGGCTGGTGGTCCCCGGCATCGAGTACGCCGTCCCGGCCGCCGCCCGCCTGGCCGACCGGCTCGGCCTGCCCGGCGCCGGCCCGGCGGCCGCCGAGGTCTTCGCCGACAAGCACCGGATGCGGCAGGTCGCGGCCGGGGCCGGGCTGCCCAACCCGGCGTACGAGCTCGTCGGCACGCCCGAGCGGGCGGCGGCCTTCGCGGAGCGCTTCGGCGGCCGGTGCGTGCTGAAGCCGACCCGGCGCTCCGGCAGCCTGGGCGTGCAGCTGATCATCGAACCGGCGGCGATCGCCTCGGCCTGGGCGACGACCGCCACGCCGGAGGAGCCGCCCGAGGCCACCGACCGGGGCCTGCCCAGCGAGGTGCTGGTCGAGCAGCTGGTCGTCGGCCCGGAACACAGCGTCGAGCTGCTGGTCGCCGACGGCGAGGTGTGCTTCGCCAACGTCACCGACAAGCGGGTGCTGCCGGGCCCCCGACCGGTCGAGACCGGTCACACCGTGCCGTCGGCCCTGCCCCCGGCCGCCCGGGCCGAGCTGGTCGAGGTCGCCACCCGGCTGGCGGCGGCGGCCGGGTTCCGCACCGGGGTGCTGCACAGCGAGTGGATCGTCGCCGACGGGGTGCCGACCCTGGTGGAGTGCGCCGCCCGACTGCCCGGTGACATGATCGCCGCGCTGGTCTCGGTCGCGTACGAGTGCGGGTTCATCCCCGCGTACCTGCGGCTGCTGCGCGGCGAACGGCCCGCGCTGCCGGCCCGCCCGGCGGGCGCGGCGGCGGTGGAGTTCCTGCTCGCCCCGCCCGGCACGGTGACCGCCGTGACGGGCGCGCGCGCCGCGCTGCGGGCGCCCGGGGTGCTCAGCGCGCAGGTGGACGTCGCGGTCGGCGACACCGTCGGCGAGGTGGACTCCTCGGCCCGGCGCAGCGGTCTGGTGCTGGCCTGGGGCGACGACCCGGCCGAGGCGACCCGGGCCGCCCGGCACGCGGCAGGGCTGGTGGAGATCAGCGTCGACTGAGACCGACCCCGCCGGGCCGGGTCAGAGGGTACGGCCGAAGGAGAGGCAGCCCGGCGCGTCGGCGTAGAAGCCGAAGTTGGGGATCCGCTCGTACCCGGCCGAGGTGTACATGCCGATCGCCTCGGGCTGCTTGTCGCCGCACTCCAGGATCATCCGCTTGCACCCGTGGTAGCGGGCGGACTCCTCGACGGCGGCCAGCACGGCGCGGGCCACCCCGCGGCCCCGGGCGGTCGGGGCGGTGTACATCCGCTTCAGCTCGGCGGTGTCGTCGCCGTGGCTGCGCCAGCCGCCGCAGCCGACCGGTTCGCCGTCGAGGTACGCGACCAGGAAGGCGCCCTGCGGTGGGACGAACTCGGCCGCGTCGACCGGCGTCTCGTCGCCGCTGCCGCCGTACCGCTGGCCCAGGTCGGCCAGGGCCGCGCGGATCAGCGACCGCGCCACCGGCGAGTCGAACGCCAGCGCGCGAATCTCGATCTCACTCACGGGTGAAGGGTACGACCACCCCTTACCGGAAGTGGTCCCAGCCGCCCCGACCGTCGTACTTCTCACCGTCGACGGTGACGCCGGCGCCCGCCACCACCCGGCCGACCGGACGCCACTCGTCGGGCAGGGCCACCGAGCGCGGGAAGGTTGCGGCCAGCGCGTGGTCGTCGCCCCCGCCGAGGATCCACGAGTACGGGTCGACGCCGAGCGCCTGCGCGGCGTCGCGCATCTGCCGGGGCACCTCGAAGGCGTCCCGGTGCACGTCGAGGCCGACCCCGCTGGCCTTCGCCACGTGCCCCAGGTCGGCCAGCAGCCCGTCCGAGATGTCGATCATGGAGGTGGCGCCGAGCCGGGCCGCGTGCGGGCCGGCGGCGTACGGCACCTCCGGCCGCCGGTACGCCTCGACCAGCAGCCGGGGCGTGCGGAACCCGCGGGAGAGCACGGTCAGCCCGGCCGCCGCCCAGCCGCTGCGCCCGGCCACCGCCACCACGTCCCCAGGCCGCGCTCCGGAGCGCACCACCGGCGCCCGGCCGCCGAGGTCGCCGAGGGCGGTGACGGCGATGGTCAGGGTCGGGCTGGCGGACATGTCCCCGCCCACCACGCTCGCCCCCACCGTGGCCGCCTCCGCGGCCAGCCCGTCGGCCAGCTCCTCCGCCCAGGCCGTCTCCAGGTCCGCCGGCATGCAGAGCGCGACCAGCAGCGCGGTGGGGGTGGCCCCCATGGCGGCGATGTCGGCCAGGTTGGCCGCCGCCGCCCGGTGGCCGACGTCCCGCGCGCCGGACCAGTCCCGCCGGAAGTGCCGCCCCTCGACCAGCACGTCCGTCGACGCGACCACCCGCGCGTCCGGGGCGGCCACCACCGCGCCGTCGTCGCCCGGACCGAGCAGGCAGCCCGATCCGTACGTCAGCCGCGCGGTCACCCGGTCGATCAGGCCGAACTCTCCGAGACCCCCGACACTCATGCCACTCCCTCGCCGCGCTCGCTCACTGCTTCCCCTCGACCACCGATAGGGATCACGCCTGCTCCGTAAGGTACTTTCACCCTTCGGGCCGCCCACGGGCGGCGACGGACGGAGGTCGAGTCGTGGTACAGGCGTACATCCTCATCCAGACCGAGGTCGGCCGGGCGCGTGACGTGGCCGGGCTGATCGCGGACCTTGCCGGCGTGGTACGGGTCGACGCCGTCACCGGGCCGTACGACGTGGTGGTGCTCACCGAGGCGAACACCGTCGACGAGCTCGGCAAACTCATCGTCAGCAAGGTGCAGATGGTGCCCGGCATCACCCGCACCCTCACGTGTTCGGTGGTGCGCCTGTAAGTGGACGAGATGACTTCCTCCCCGACCGCCGGCGCCGAGCCGGCCGAGCAGACCACCGGCCGCAAGCCGGCCGCGCCGACCGCCGCCCGCAAGCCGGGCTGGGACCGGTCGACCCGCCGGGCCGCGCTGGTCGCCACCCTGGTCGCGGTGCCGGTGACGGTGGCCGTGGCCGGGTTCACCTTCGCCAAGCTGGCGCCGGACACCCCGGCCGCCGCGCCCAGCCCCACCGCCACCACCGCCCGCCCGCAGTCCACCACCCCGGTCGAGATGGCCGCCCCGGCGCTGGCCGCCCGGCCGGCCACCGTCTGCCGGGCGCTGATGTCGCAGCTCCCGGCGTCGGTGCGGGACCTGGCCCAGCGGCCGGTGACCGCCGGCGCCGAGCAGAACGCCGCGTACGGTGACCCGGCGCTCACCGTGGCCTGCGGCGGCGCCGAGCCGGCCGTCCCGGCCACCGGCGACGTCTGGACGATCAACAAGGTCTGCTGGTACGCGGCCGAGGAGGCCGACGCGACCGTGCTCACCACCGTCGACCGGGAGACCGCCGTCCGGGTGACCGTCCCCCGCGCGTACGAGCAGCCGTTGCAGTGGCTCGCCCCGCTCGCCGACGCCGTGGTCGCCTCGGTTCCCTCCGCCGGCGACACCCCCGCCGGCTGCACCCCCTGACCCCTCGCCCCACGCCCCCACTCGGGTGCACTTTCTGAGAAAGAGTGGCCATCCGGGCGTGGATGGCCACTCTTTCCGTGAAAGTGGGCGGATCTGAGCGGGGTGTGCGCGGGTCAGCGGGGGCCGGCGTTGCGGTGCAGGGCGGTGCGGATGAGGCGGTTGACCAGCTTGGGGTACTCCAGGCCGGAGGCCGCCCACATCCGGGGGAACATCGACGTCGGGGTGAAGCCCGGCATCGTGTTGATCTCGTTGAGGTAGACGTCCAGCTCCGGGGTGACGAAGAAGTCGACCCGGGCCAGGCCGGAGCAGTCCAGCGCGGTGAAGGCCCGGGTGGCGTACTCGCGCACCTGCCGGGTCACCTCGTCCGGCAGCCCGGCGGGGATGTCGTACTCGCAGGCGTCGTCGATGTACTTGGCCTCGAAGTCGTACCAGTCGTGGCCGGAGACCACCCGCACCTCGGCCAGCACGGACGCCTCGGGCGCGCCGCCGGCCTCGCCCTCCAGCACGCCGCACTCGATCTCCCGGCCGACGATGGCGCCCTCGACCAGCACCTTGGTGTCGATCTCGCGGGCGGTGGCGACCGCCGCGTCGAGCTGCGCCCAGTCGTCGACCTTGGTGATGCCGAACGACGAGCCGGCCCGGGACGGCTTGACGAAGACCGGCAGGCCGAGGCGCTGCTTGTCCTGCTCGCTGAGCGTCATCCCGTTGCGCAGCACCGCGTATGGGCCGACCGGGATGCCCTCGACGGCGCAGAGCTTCTTGGTGAACTCCTTGTCCATCGCGGCGGCGGAGGCGAAGACGTTCGCCCCGACGTACGGGATGTCGGCCATCTCGAGCATGCCCTGGATGGTGCCGTCCTCGCCGTACGCGCCGTGCAGCACCGGGAAGACCACGTCCACGTCGGCGAGCGCCCGGGGCCCCTCGGTCGGGTCGAGCACCATCAGGCCACCCGCGGTCGGGTCGGCGCGGAGCACGACCTCGGCACCGGAGCCGGCGGTGATCTCCGGCAGCTTGCGGTCGCTGATGGCGAGCCGGGTCGGGTCACCGCTGGCCAGCACCCACTGCCCCTGGCGGGTGATGCCGACCGGCACCACCTCGAACTCGTCGGGGTCCAGCGCGCCGAGCACACTGCCGGCGCTCACGCAGGAGATGCCGTGCTCGGGGCTGCGGCCGCCGAAGACGATCGCCACGCGGGTCTTGCCTGGGGTGGTCACTGGGTCACCTCTCGGTACGCGACTGCGGAGCCGCCAGCGGCGCTCACCCGGTCGACCTTACTGTGGGTGGCGGCGCGCCGATGGTGATACCCAGGAGGACGCGTGCCTCCCTCGCAAACGGTCACCCGTACCGATACGGTGCGTAGTCGACTCAGTCGCCTCCGACGCTGACGGGGCCGTGCCGGCGGCCGACGGCGATGACCTTCACCCGCTGCCGCCCGGCGCGCACCATGCCCAGCGCCATGAACGCTCCGGCGATCCGGTCGGCGGCCTCCCGGCTGCTCGCACCGACCACCTGGCGGCGCCGCTCGGGGGCCCGTCGCTCGTCCCGGATCTCGCCCTCCACCGGGCGGACGTCGGTGAGCACCACGAGGAAGCGGGTCATCGCCGCTCGCCCCGGTGTCCGGTCACGGTCATCGGCGAAGTCCTCCCGGTGGACGGTCGCGGGTGGCACGTGGCGATCGGGTACGGGGGAGTAACCCCGATCGCCACGCGCCCCATCCCCTCCGGTCGCTCACCACCGCCGTCGCCACGACAACCGTTGGTGAGGACGCCATCACAGATTGACAGGTGGACACGCGTGAATGCAACTCTCATCGACGTTCTCTCATGCACACGTTCCCGTGAACATATGTCACCATCGACGTATGGCTCCGAAGACCGCCCGGGCCCGCCGGCTGGGCATCGCCCTGCGCACCCACCGCGAGGCCGCCGGCCTGACCCTCGAGGCCGCCGCCGACGAGATCAACAGCACCCGCAGCACCCTGTCCCGCTACGAGAACGCCCAGACGCTGGTCAGCCCGGCCACCGTGCGCGCGCTGCTCAGCCTCTACGGCGTCGGGTCGGACGACATCGCGGCGGCGGTGCAACTGGCCAAGGACACCCGTAAGCCCGGCTGGTGGGTGCCGTACTCGCACCTGCTGGACAAACGCACCATCGACTTCATCGCCCTGGAGGCGGAGGCGACCGGCATCGCCAACTTCGAACCTTCGGTGGTGCCCGGCCTGTTGCAGACCGCGGACTACATCCGGGGCGTGATGCGCGGCGGGCCGCACACCCTCGGCGACGACCAGGTCGAGCAGCGGGTGCAGCTACGGCTGGACCGGCAGCAGCGGATCACCGCCGACGACCCGCCCATCTTCGACGCGATCATCGACGAGGGCGCGCTGCTGCGCCCGGTCGGTGACCGCTCGGTGATGGAGCGGCAGCTGCACCACCTGCTCAAGATGGCCGAGCTACCCAACGTCACGGTGCAGGTCATCCCGCTGGCGGCGGGCTACCACCGGGGCACCCGCGGCTCGCTGCACATCCTCGAGTTCGCCGACCCCGAGGACCCGATCATCGCCTCGGTGGAGACGGTCGCCGGGCAGATGGTCCTCGACCGGCCGGGCGACCTGCGTACCTGCACCAAGATCATGGAACACCTGCGGACCGTCGCGCTCAGCCCGACGGACAGCCGCGACCAGCTCCTGCAACTGTTGAAGGGACGGTAGGACCATGACACCGACGATCAGCGCGGCGCTGGCGACGGCCAGCTGGCGCAAGAGCACATACAGCGGGGACCAGGGCGCCTGCGTGGAGCTGACGACCGTGCCGGACCTGGTGGCGGTCCGCGACTCGAAGGACCCGGCCGGCCCGGTGCTGCTCTTCCCCCCGGCCGCCTGGGCCGCCTTCGCCACCGCACCACCCCGCCCCTGACCCCCGGCCCCACCCATCGGGTCGGTCACGAAGTTCGCGTCGCGGATGGCCCGATCCGGGACGCGAACTCCCTGGTCAACCCGGTGGGCCGCCGGGGCGGGTCAGGCCGCCAGGGTGGGCTGGGGGGCGGGAGCGGCGCGCAGCGCCTCCAACGCGGCGATGGCCACGCCGCGCGCGCCGGCCATGTCGCGGTCGGGCACCAGGGCGAAGGTGGCTACCGCCGCCTGCTCGGCGCGGAGCACGGTGTTCTCCCGCACGGTGGCGAGGAACCACTCCCGGAACTCCGGCGCCGCCTCCACCACCCCACCCCCGACGAAGTACGCGTGCGGGTCGGTGAAATTGGCCGCGATGGTGAACAGCCGACCGAGCGCCGCCGCCTGCTGGGCGAAGACCTCCCGGGCCAGTTCGTCGCCGCGCTCGGCGTACCCCCGCAGCAGCTTGGCGGCCCGGTCGGCCGGCTCGGCGGCGAGCGGGTGGTCGGCGTGGCGCCCCAACCAGAACGGCAGCAGGCTGCGCCGGATCCCGGTCAGCGAGGCGATGCTCTCGGCGTCCCCGACGAAGCCGCAGGCGCAGGTCGGCTCCGGCTGCCCGGGAGCGAGCAGCCCGGTCAGCGGGATGTGCACGTGCCCGAACTCGCCGGCCATCCCGGCCGCGCCGGTGACCACCCGACCGTTCTCCACCACACCGCCGCCGAGCCCGGTGCCGACGATCGCCGACACCGAGGACCGGACCATCGCCTCCGCTCCGAAGTGGACGTGGTGGGCGTAGAGCGCGGCCGCGTTGCCGTCGTTGTGGTAGACCACCGGCAGGCCGAGCCGCCGCTCCAGCGCGCCGCGCACGTCGTACCCGTGCCAGGCCGGCTGGGCGAAGTTGGTCGACCCCCGCGAGGAGATGACGCCGGTCGCGCTGGCCGGTCCCGGCGTGTCCAGCCCGACCGCCCGCACCAGCTCGCGGGGCACGCCGGTGTGCGCCAGGACGCCGTCCAGCGCGCGGGCCAGCGCCCCGATCGCCGCCTCCGGGCCGGCCTGGACCTCGCTGGGGATCTCCAGCAGCCCGTCGACCAGGAACCGGCCGTCCAGGGTCAGCACGGTGGCGTTGTCGCTCGTGCCACCGTTGTCCAGACCGACCACCACCGGCACGTCCACGCTGCCACCGCCTCCCGCCCGACCTTGGAACGAGGCTAGTTCCCGTCTTTCGCCCCCGCCATGCCGCGAACGGCCAGCGCGCCCGCCCATCCGGCGGCCGGGCGGTCAGTCCGGCCGGCGGGCGGTGACCGCGGTGGCGTCCCACTCCGGCTCCCGCACCACCGTCGGCACCAGCCCCAGCGCGCTCATCGCCGCGCAGAGGGCGTCCGCCTGGGTCTCGCTGACCTCCACCACCAGGTGACCACCGGGCGCCAGCCAGTCCACCACCCCAGCGGCCACCCGGCGCAACACGGCCAGCCCGTCCGCCCCGCCGTCCAGCGCCACCGGCGCCTCGTGCAGCCGCGCCTCGGCCGGCAGCAGCGCCACCGCCTCCGTCGGCACGTACGGGGCGTTGGCCACCACCAGGTCGAGCCGTCCCCGCCAGGCCGGCGGGAGCGGGTCGTACAGGTCGCCGGTCAGCACCGGCACGTCGCGGCCGGCGAGGTTGCGCCGGGCGCAGGCCACCGCGGCCGGGTCCACGTCGACGGCGGCGAGCCAGCGCGGGGCGAGGCGCCCGGCGAGGGCGAGCGTGGTGCCGCCGGAGCCGCAGCAGAGGTCGACCACCGCCGGCGCCGGCCCGGCGACCGCGGCCGCGGCCTGCACCAGCAGGGCGGTACGGCCCCGCGGCACGAAGACGCCGGGGTCGACGGCGACCCGCAGCCCGCAGAACTCGGCCCAGCCGAGCAGGTGTTCGAGGGGAACGCCGGCGACCCGGCGGTCGGCGAGCGCGGTCAGCGTCTCGGCGGAGTCGGCGGCGGTGAGGAGCAGTTCCGCCTCGTCCTCGGCGTAGACGCAGCCGGCGGCGCGCAGCCGCGAGACGAGGGCGGGACGATCGACGTGGAACGCGGTCGGTGCCATGGGATGCCTTTCGGGAACGCTCGTCGGCGCTCCCGGCCGTCGCCTAGCGGTGCGACGGGGACTCGGAGGGGAGCGCCGTTCCTGCTGTCTGGCGGATCAGGCTCACCTCCTCGGGTCGGGGCCCGCACGGGCCGGGGGTCACGATAGCGGACGGACCGGCCCGGCGGCGTCCAGCGCGGCGGCGATGTCGGCGACCAGGTCGGCGGTGTCCTCCACCCCGCAGGAGAGCCGGACGAAGCCCGGCGCGGTGTCGTCGCCCCACTGCGCCCGCCGGTCGGCGGTGGTGTGCAGGCCGCCGAAGGAGGTCGCGGCGACGACCAGCCGGGCGGCCTCGACGAACCGGCTCACCCGGTCGGCGGCGCCGAGGTCGAAGGAGACCACGCCGGGCATCCGCCGCATCTGCGCCGAGGCCACCGGGTACGCCGGGTCCTCCGGCCGCCCGGGCCAGCGCAGGCCGGTCACGTCGGCGCGCCCGGCGAGCAGCTCGGCCACCGCCGCCGCGTTGGCGGACTGGCGGGCCAGCCGCAGGTCGAGGGTGCCCAGCGACCGGTGCGCCAGCCAGGCGTCGAAGGCTCCGGGCACCGCGCCGGTGGTGGTGCGCCAGGCGGTCAGCGTCTCCAGCAGCTCCGCCGAGCGGGTCGCCACGTAGCCCAGCAGCAGGTCGGAGTGCCCGGTCAGCGCCTTCGTGCCGGAGGCGACCACCAGGTCGGCGCCGAGGTCCAGCGGGCGCTGCCCGAGCGGGGTGGCGGTGGTGTTGTCGACCACCAGCAGGGTGCCGGCGGCGTGCGCCTCCCGCGCGAGCGCGGCGACGTCGGCCACGTCCAGGCCGGGGTTCGCCGGGGTCTCCAGCATCAGCAGCCGGACGCCCTCGAACGACGGGTACGGCCCGACGGTCGGCACGAACCCGACCCGCACCCCCATCCCCTCCAGGGTGGCGGTGGCGAAGGCGCGCACCGGGAAGTACCCGTCGGCGGGAAGGAGCACGGTGTCCCCGGGTCGCAGCACGGCCAGCAGCAGCCCGGTGATGGCGGCCTGACCGCTGGCGAAGACCCGGCAGTCGCCCCCCTCCAGCTCGCCGATGGCCGACTCCAGCAGCCTTCGGGTGGGGTTGTCCGGCCGGCCGTAGCCGTTCGCCGCGGCGGCCGGCCCCTCCCACGGGTCGAGGTGGTACGGCGCGGCGAAGACCGGCCCGGGCAGGAACGGGTCGCCGGGCACCGGCTCCGGCAGCCCGGCCCGGACGCAGCGGGTGCCGTCCCGCCACTGCGGCTCGACGGCGCTCACTCGTACGACTCCGGCTTGGCGGTGCGGCTCATCAGGGCGTCCACGGCGAGCCGGGGGTCCATGCCCTCGTGGCAGATCCGCTCGATCTGCTCGGTGATCGGCATCTCCACCCCGTGCGCCCGGGCCAGGTCCCGGATGGCCAGGCAGCTCTTCACGCCCTCGGCGGTCTGCCGGGTCGCCGCCTGCGCCTGCTCCAGCGTCTCCCCCCGGCCGAGGTGCTCGCCGAAGGTGCGGTTGCGGGCCAGCGGCGAGGAGCAGGAGGCGACCAGGTCACCCATGCCGGCGAGGCCGGCGAAGGTGATCGGGTCGGCGCCGAGCGCGACGCCCAGCCGGGCGGTCTCGGCGAGCCCGCGGGTCATCAGCATCGCCCGGGTGTTGTCGCCGAAGCCCATCGCGGTGGCGATCCCGTACGCCAGGGCGATCACGTTCTTGACCGCCCCGCCCAGCTCACAGCCGATCACGTCGTCGTTGGTGTACGGGCGGAAGTACGGCGTCCGGATGGAGGACTGCACCAGCGCGGCGCGGCGCGCGTCGGTGCCGGCGACCACGGTCGCGGCGGGCTGCTCGGCGGCGATCTCGGGGGCCAGGTTGGGGCCGGAGACCACCACCACCCGGTCCGGGCTGACCCCGGCGGTCTCGACGATCACCTCGCTCATCCGCCGGGTGGTGCCCAGCTCGATGCCCTTCATCAGGGAGACCAGGGTCGAGTCCGGGGCGAGGTGGCCGGCCCAGTCGGCGAGGTTGCCGCGCAGCGTCTGCGACGGCACCGAGAGCACCACCAACTCGGCGCCGGAGATCGCCTTGGCCGCCTCGCCGGTCGCGGTGACCCGCTCGGGCAGCCGCAGGTCGGGCAGGTAGTCCGGGTTGCGCCGGTGGACCCGGATGGCGTCGGCGACCGACTCCCGCCGGGCCCAGATCGTCACGTCCCGGCCGGCGTCGGCGAGGATCTTGGCGAAGGCGGTCCCCCAGGACCCGGCCCCCAGCACCGCCACATGGCCGCTCATGCCCTCGCCTCCACACGATCGGCGGCGCGCGGCGCCACCACACTGAGCCGGTCGATCCGCTCGCTCATTCGGTCACCTCGGAAGTACGCGGACGGGCGGGACGTTCCCACAGCGGGGGCGGCGTGCCACCCCGGATGTCGGCGAGCAGGGCGCGCAGGCTCAACATGATCTCGTCGGTCATCTCTTCCAGCACCGCCCGGCTCGGGGCGGCGCCCGTCCACCGGCTCAGGTCGACCGGCTCGCCGGCGACCACGGTCACCGGGGTGCGGGGGCGCAGGCCGAAGCGGGTGGTCCGCGGGTCGAACAGCTGCTCCGGGCCCCACATCGCCAGCGGGATCACCGGCGCGCCGGTGGCCAGCGCCAGCCGGGCCGCCCCGGTCTTGCCCTTCATCGGCCACAGCTCCGGCTCCCGGGTGATGGTGCCCTCCGGGTAGATCACCACCGCGCCGCCGGCGTCGAGCGCGGCGATCAGCTTGTCCAGCGACTTGACCGCGTCGGCGGTGCCGCGTTCCACCGGGATCTGCCGGCAGCGGTGCAGGATCCACCCGATCACCGGCACCCGGAAGACGCTGGCCTTGCCGAGGTACTGCGGCCAGCGGCCGGCCTCGTAGATGAAGTGCGCCGAGACCAGCGGGTCGGCGTGCGAGAGGTGGTTGGGCACGATGATGATGCCGCCGTCGCGGCGCAACTGCTCGGCGCCGCGCCAGGTGCGCCGGGTCCAGACCAGCATCACGGGCTTGACCAGCGCCACGGCGAAACGTTGCCAGAAACCCAGCCTGCGCCGTGTCACCCTGCCTCCTCGTCGCCCCAACCCCGCGCGCCGCACCCACCGGTGCGGCCCGCAGCGGAAATCATGCCTGCTCGCCCCGGGTACGGCCAGTGCGGGTACCACCGTCGACGCTGGCAGGATTGTCGCGTGGGTCAGCCGAGGTGGACCGTGGTGGTGCCGGTGAAGCGCCTGGGCGCGGCGAAGAGCCGGCTGCGGGGCGCGCTGCCGGCCGTACCCCACGAGGAGCTGGCCCTGGCCCTGGCGGCCGACACGGTCCGCGCGGTGCGGGCCTGCCCCGCGGTCACCGAGGTCCTGGTGGTCACCGGCGACGAGCGGGCCGCGGCGCTGCTGGGCGCGGCCGGCGCCCGGATCGTGCCGGACGAGCCGGAGGCCGGGTTGAACGCCGCGTTCCGGCACGGCGCCGCGGCCGCCGCCGCGGGCGCCTGGGTGGCGGGGCTCACCGCCGACCTGCCGGCGCTGCGTCCGGCGGAGCTGGCGGCGGCGCTGCGGGCCGCCGCCGACGACCCGGGGGTACGCCGCTTCGTCGCCGACGCCCCGGGCGGCGGCACCGTGCTGCTCACCACACCGCCCGGCGTGCCGCTGGAGCCCCGGTTCGGGGTCGACTCGGCGGCGGCGCACGCCGCGAGCGGGGCGCTGCCCCTGGCCGGGCCGTGGCCCTCGCTGCGCCGCGACGTGGACACCGCCGCCGACCTGGCGGCGGCGCGGCACCTCGGGCTGGGGCCGCGCACCGCCGCGCTCGCCGCGGCCCGAGGGGAGAGCGGGTCGGGGTACGGTGCTGGCATGCAGGGCACGGTGGCGACCTTCGACGCGCAGACCCGCACCGGCGTGCTCCTCCTGGACGACGGCACCGAGCTGGCCTTCCCGGCGCCCGCCTTCGACGCCTCCGGGCTGCGGCTGCTCCGTCTCGGGCAGCGGCTGCGGGTGGACCTCGGTCCGGACGGCGAGGTCGTCCGGGTGACATTGCCGACGATGGCCTGAGCCGACCCGCCCGAGTTCATTTTGCGTTAACCCGGATC
Source organism: Micromonospora sp. A200 (assembly GCF_029893845.1). Taxonomy (NCBI): domain Bacteria; kingdom Bacillati; phylum Actinomycetota; class Actinomycetes; order Micromonosporales; family Micromonosporaceae; genus Micromonospora; species Micromonospora sp. A200. Next base: position 138,948 of record NZ_JARXXY010000015.1, read on the forward strand.
GGGTGATTATGAGCGGGTGAGCACCCCTCGCGAGCACCCCGCCCGCCCGCCCCACGCCGCCGACCCGACCGGCCCCCGCAACGGCGCCCGCCGCCGCGGCGGCACCCGCGCTCCCGAGGAGACCGTCGCCACCACGCCCGACTCCCCCGGCGCCAGCGCCGCCGGGGCGTCCGCCGGGCTGGAGGAGGTGCTCGACCCGGGCGACCGGCCCACCCCGCCGAGCGGTCCGGACGGCGAGCCGCCGGCCGTCGCGCCGCTGCCGGAGGACCGGTTCCTCAACCGGGAGCTCTCCTGGCTGGACTTCAACGCCCGGGTGCTGGCGCTCGCCGAGGACCCGGGCACCCCGCTGCTGGAGCGGGCCAAGTTCCTGGCCATCTTCGCCAGCAACCTCGACGAGTTCTACATGGTGCGGGTGGCCGGGTTGAAGCGTCGCCTCTCCGCCGGCCTGCCGGTACGCGGCGGCGACCGGCTGCCGCTGCGCGCCCAGCTGGAGCTGATCACCGAGAAGACCGCCGAACTGGTCGGCCGGCACGCCGCCTGTTTCGTCGAGGACGTGCTGCCCAAACTGGCCGCCGAGGACGTCCGCATCCTGCGCTGGGCGGAGCTGGACGATGCCGAGCGGGAACGGCTGCGCACCTACTTCCGGGAGCACATCTTCCCGGTGCTCACGCCGCTCGCCGTCGACCCCGCGCACCCGTTCCCGTACATCTCCGGCCGGTCGCTGAACCTGGCGGTGGCGGTCCGCGACCCGGACGGCGGCTCCGAGCTGTTCGCCCGGGTGAAGGTGCCCAACAACGTGCCACGCTTCGTCCGGGTCGCCCGGGAACAGCCCGGGCTGCGGATGCTGCCGGTGGAGGAACTCATCTCGGTGCACCTGGGCCAGCTCTTCTCCGGCATGCAGGTGGTCGAGTGCCACCTGTTCCGGGTCACCCGCAACGCCGAGGTGGAGGTCGACGAGGACCGCGACGAGGACCTGCTCCAGGCGCTGGAGCGGGAGCTGGCCCGGCGCCGCTTCGGCCCGCCGGTACGCCTGGAGGTCGCCGCCAGCATCTCCGACCACATGCTGGAGCTGCTCGTCCGGGAACTCGACATGGACGGGCACGACGTGCTCCGGGTACCCGGGCTGCTGGACCTCTCGGCCCTCTGGCAGCTCTACGGCGAGGCCGACCGCCCCGACCTGAAGGACCCGCCGTTCGTGCCGGCCACCCACCCCCGGCTCGCCGAGGGCGAGGTGCCGCGCAGCGTCTTCGCCACGCTGCGGGACGGGGACGTGCTGGTGCACCACCCGTACCACTCGTTCGCCACCAGCGTGCAGCGCTTCATCGAGCAGGCCGCCGCCGACCCGAACGTGCTCGCCATCAAGCAGACCCTGTACCGCACCAGCGGCGACTCCCCCATCGTCGACGCGCTGGTCGACGCGGCCGCCGCCGGCAAGCAGGTGGTGGTGCTGGTGGAGGTCAAGGCGCGCTTCGACGAGGTGGCCAACATCGGCTGGGCGCGCACCCTGGAACGGGCCGGCTGCCACGTCGTCTACGGCCTGGTCGGGCTCAAGACGCACTGCAAGACCGCCCTGGTGGTACGCCAGGAGGGCAACCAGATCCGCCGCTACTGCCACATCGGCACCGGCAACTACCACCCGAAGACCGCCCGGCTCTACGAGGACTTCGGGGTGCTCACCGCCGACCCGGAGATCGGCGCCGACCTGACCGACCTGTTCAACGTGCTCACCGGCTACAGCCGGCAGACCGCGTACCGGCGGCTGCTGGTGGCGCCGCAGGGCATCCGCAGCGGCCTGATCGAGCGGATCGAGCGGGAGATCCACCACGTCCGCCTCGGGATGCCCGGGCTGGTGCAGTTCAAGGTGAACGCGCTGGTCGACGAGGAGATCACCGACGCGCTCTACCGCGCGTCCCGGGCCGGCGTCCACGTCGACCTGCTGATCCGGGGCATGTGCACGCTGCGGCCGGGGGTGCCGGGGCTGTCGGACAACATCCGGGTCCGCTCGATCCTCGGCCGGTTCCTGGAGCACTCGCGGATCTTCCGGTTCGGCAACAACGGCGACGCCGAGTTCTGGATGGGCTCGGCCGACCTGATGCACCGCAACCTGGACCGGCGGGTGGAGGCCCTGGTGCAGGTCAGCGACCCGGTCGCCCGGGCCGAACTCGACCACGTGCTGACCGCCGCGTTCAGCCCCGAGGTGGACTCGTTCGAGCTGGCCGGCGACGGCACCTGGACCCGCCGCGCCGGCACCCCGGAGGAGCCGCTGACGGACCTGCAGGAGCTGCTGCTGCGCCGGGTGGGCGGCACCGCCGGCTGACCGGGGCGGCCCGCCGCCGCCCGCCCGCCGTCACGGTTCGGGCGCGCGGCGCAGCGCCGTCGGACGAAGCTGAGCGGCCCGTACGGCGGGTCGCCCGGACGTAGGGTGATCAGATGGCGCAGGAGCAACCGGTCGACATCCGGGCGGCCGGTGGAGTCGCCTGGCAGCCGGACGCCGACGGTGGCCTCCGGGTCTGCCTGGTGCACCGGCCCCGCTACGGCGACTGGTCGCTGCCGAAGGGCAAGCTGGAGCCCGGCGAGCACCCGCTGCTGGCCGCCGTCCGCGAGGTGGCCGAGGAGACCGACGTACGGGCCGTGCCGCAGGTCCGGCTCCCCACGGTGCGCTACCGCAGCGAGGGTCGGCCGAAGGCGGTGGACTACTGGTCGATGCGGGCGGTGGGCGAGGGCGGCTTCCAGCCCGGCACCGAGGTCGACGACGTGCGCTGGCTCGCCGTCGACGACGCGATCCGGCTGGTCAGCTACCCGCACGACGCGGAGGTGCTGGCCGCGTTCGCCGCGCTGCCCCCGGTCACCGGGACGATCGCGCTGGTCCGGCACGCCCGCGCCGGCAAGCGCGCCACCTGGTCCGGTCCGGACGACGGGCGTCCGCTGGACGTGACCGGCCGGGCCCAGGCCGAGCGGCTGGCCCCGCTGGTGGCGCTGGTCCGACCCACCCGGCTGCTGTCCGCCTCGGCGCGTCGCTGCGTGCAGACCCTCGACCCGGCGGCCGCCCTGCTCGACCTGCCGATCGAGGTGGACGGCGACCTGGACGAGCCGCGGCCGGGCCAGCTCGGCGACGAGTGCGCGCTGGCGGTCGCCGGCCGGCTGGCGGAGCTGGCCGCCGCCGGCGAACCGGTCGCGGTGTGCAGCCAGGGCAAGGTGATCCCGGGCGCGCTGGAGCGGTTGACCGGGCGGACCGACGACTTCAGCACCCCGAAGGGCGGCGGCTGGCTGCTCGCCTTCGCCGCCGACCGGCTGGTCGCCGCCGACCGGCTCTGAGACCGGCGGGTGCTCTGCCCCGGTCAGGCGGGCGGCAGGGTCAGGGTCACCGCGACCGGCAGGTGGTCGCTGGCGGTGCCGCGCGGCGCGACGGCGTCGGCGCCGGTGAGCCCGGGCGAGACGAGGACGTGGTCGATCTGCTCGCGCGGGTCGTCGGCCGGGCTGGTCGGCAACGGCCGGGCCGCCGCCAGCGCGTCCACCAGGCCGGCGCGGGTGAACTCCGCGAAGCCGGGCGCACCGGGTTCGGTGTTCAGGTCGCCGGCCACCACCAGGGGGCGGCCGGCGGCGTACCCGAGGGCGAACGAGGCCACCGCGCGGGCCTGGACCACCGGCTCCCGCCCGGGCGGCGGTTGCAGGTGGGTGGCCACCACCGCGAGGCGTACGTCGGCACCGAGGTCGACGGTGACGCCGAGGGCCTGCGCCCCGGTCGGCGCGCCCACCGCCGGCAGCCGGTGGGTGCGCGCCGCCGCCAACGGCCACCGGCTCAGCACCGCGTCGCCCCAGAGCGGGTCGGCCGCCGGGGCGAAGACGTACGGCATGTCCAGCCGCTCGGCCAGCAGGTCGAGGGTGTCGTGGCCGCCGTTGAGCAGCCAACCCCGGTCCACCTCGCTCAGCACCACCACGTCGGCCCGGCCGACGGCCCGGGCCAGGGCGTCCGGATCGAACCGGCCCTCGATGCCGAAGCCCATCCGGATGTTGTACGCCGCCACCCGAACCGTCGCCGGCGGTCCCTCGCGGTTGCCGGCCACCAGCGTCTCGTCGGCGGTCAGCGCGGCGACCAGCGCCAGCGCCGTGGCGTACGCGGCGGTCCGCACCGTGGGCAGCGACGACCCGGTACGCGCCGGCACGGGCCCGGCGGACAGCGCGACGGCAGCCGTCAGGACGGCCACGGCCACCGGCACCCATCCGTTGGGGTAGCCGAGGTCGTAGGCGGCGTAGTAGAGCACCGCCGCGACGGCGAAGACCAGCATCCCGCCGACCGCGGCGTACCCGCGGCGGCCCGCCTCCCGGTGGAATCCGCTCGCCTCGCCGTCGCCCCGTCCCCCCGCCCACGGCTCGACGCCGGTGTCCCCCGCGGTCGGCGCGACGCCAGCGGGCGCCGTCGGCGTGACGCCGGTCGCGGCCGTCGCCGACGAGACGCCGGCCGACACGGTCGCCGGCTCGATGCTGGCCGTCGGGATCGCCGGCGCCGGCTCCTCGGCGCTGTCGCAGTGGGCCAGGCAGGCACCGAGGCCGACCGCGGTGAGCAGGACGGCCGGCAGCAGCAGCTCGCCCCGCCCCAGGGCCACCAGCACGGCCCCGGCGAGCAGGGCCACCGGGCCGATCCACCGCCCGGCCGGCCGGCGCGGCGGCGTCAGCGCGGCGAGCAGGAACCCACCCACCGCCACCGCGACCGGCAGCGGCCCGAACAGCGGCGCGACGGCCACTCCCGAGCCCTGCGCGGGCGACGACCCCAGCAGCCCGAACTGGTACGACATCGCCGTGCGGGCCACCGCCGGGGAGAGCGCCACCATGCCGGCGAGCAGCAGCGCCGGCCCGACCAGCAGCCAGGCACGCGCGCCGCTACCGCCGGCGGGCGGCGCGGGCAGGGCCTGTCCGGCCAGGAAGAGCGCGGCCAGCACGACGCCCAGCACCCAGACCTCCGCGCCGCCCAGCCAGGGCGAGGTGTAGGTGTCGGAGACGGTGTGCAGGACCGCGGCGGCGGCCAGCCCGAGCGCCAGCCCGGGTACCGGCCGGTTCGTCCCGGCGGCCACGGCGGTGAGCCAGCAGAGCCCGGCGACCAGGCCGGCGGTGGCGAGCCAGAGCTGTACCCGCCCGCCGGGGAAGCCGGTGACGGCGAGCCGGGCGCCGGCCAGCACCACCGCGGCGGCGAGGGCCACCGGCCGGACGCCGACCCGGCGCAGCAGCGGCGGCGCGGCCAGGGCGAGCACGAACCAGCCGAGCGCGAACGCCCCGAGCAGCTCGGCCGGAGTGGACGCCGCCTGCCCGAAGATGGTGATGACCGACGGCAGGAAGACCCGCAGCACGTCGGTCAGCAGGACCAGGCCGAGGGCGGTGACGACGGTGGTGCGGTGGCGGTAGCGCACGAGGCCTCCTCGCCGGCCGGTGGGGGTGCGCAGATTCTGCGCAGCCGGCGGGCCCGGGGTCAACGGGTGGGAAACGCCGTGAGGGGCGCCCACCGTGCGGTGGGCGCCCCTCACGGGCGTACGTGCGCAGGTCAGCGCCGCGCGGCGGTCTTCTTGGCCGGAGCCTTCTTCGCCGGAGCCTTCTTGGCCGCCGTGCTCTTGGCGGCGGTGGTCTTCTTCGCCGCCGTGGTCTTCTTCGCCGGCGCGGCCTTCTTCGCCGGCGCGGCCTTCTTCGCCGGCGCGGCCTTCTTGGCCGCGGCGGTCTTCTTCGCCGGCGCGGCCTTCTTGGTGGGGGCGGCCTTGGCCGCAGCGGTCTTCTTGGCGGCCGCAGCGGTCGTCTTCTTCGCGGCGGCGGCCTTGGCGCCGGTCGCCTTGGCCCCCGTCGCCTTCGCGCCGGCGGCCTTGGCTGCGGCCGCGGTGGTCTTCTTCGCCGGCGCGGCGGCCTTCGGCACCTTGCCGCTGGCCACCATCTCCTTGAAACCGGCGCCGGCGCGGAAGGTCGGAACGGATGTCTTCTTGACCTTCACCGCCTCACCGGTACGCGGGTTGCGCGCTGTTCGGGCGCCCCGGACGCGCTTTTCGAACGCTCCGAATCCGGTGATCGCCACCTTCTCGCCCTTGGTTACCGCCCCCTGGACCTCGGCGATGACCGCGTCGAGCGCCGCCGTCGCCGTCTTCCGGTCCCCCAGGCGAGCGGCGAGCGCCTCGATGAGCTCGGCCTTGTTCACGACTTCCTCCCGATTGTGCAACTGACTCGACGCGAGCCATTCTGCGCGCACGGTATGCCCTGTGCTGGCGGGACACAAACATTCGGTGGAAAAAAGCCCTTGTGTCGTAACGGATTCGCCCCCACCGGGCGGACCGGTGGGGGCGAAAACCGATGAGCGGTCGGGCGTACGGCTATGCCACGGCGGGCTTGAACGACGGCCGGGACGCCTCGTACGCGCTGATCTCGGCGGCGTGCCGAAGGGTGAGTCCAATGTCATCCAAGCCTTCCAGCAGCCGCCAGCGGCTGTGGTCGTCCAGCGGGAACGACCAGCTCGCCGGGCCGACCCGGACCTCGCGGGTGACCAGGTCGACGGCGACCTCGGTGGTCGGATCGGACTCGACCCGGTCCCAGATCTCCTCGACGGCTTTCAATTCCAGCTCCACCGGCAGGAGGCCTTCCTTGAGGGCGTTGCCCCGGAAGATGTCACCGAATCGCGGCGAGATCACCGCGCGGAAGCCCCAGTCGCGCAGCGCCCAGACGGCGTGCTCGCGCGATGATCCGGTGCCGAACTCCGGACCGGCCACGAGAATCGACGCTCCGGAATGGGCTGGATCGTTGAGCACGAATGCCGGATCTTCCCGCCACGCGCTGAAGAGTCCGTCCGCGAAACCGGTCCGGGTCACCCGCTTGAGGTACACGGCCGGAATGATCTGATCGGTGTCCACGTTGGACCGCCGCAACGGCACGGCGGTGCCGGTGTGGGTGGTGAACTTGTCCATCTCTCGGCTGCCCTTCTACAGGTCGGCGGGGGCGGCGAGCCGGCCGACCACGGCGGTGGCGGCGGCGACCGGCGGGGACACCAGATGGGTGCGCCCTCCCCGGCCCTGGCGGCCCTCGAAGTTGCGGTTGGAGGTCGAGGCCGAGCGCTCGCCGGGCTTCAGGGTGTCGGGGTTCATCCCGAGGCACATGGAACAGCCGGCGAAACGCCACTCGGCGCCCGCGTCGGCGAAGACCTTGTCCAGCCCCTCCGCCTCGGCCGCCTCCCGCACGGCCGCGGAACCGGGCACCACGAGCATGCGTACGCCGTCGGCGACCTTGCGCCCGCGCAGCACGTCCGCGGCGGCGCGGAGGTCCTCCAGCCGCCCGTTCGTGCAGGAGCCGACGAAGACCACGTCGACCGAGAGGTCGCGCAGCGGCGTGCCCGGGGTCAGCGCCATGTACTCCAGCGCCCGACGGGCGGCGGTCCGCTCCGCGTCGGTGCCGAAGTCCTCCGGGGCCGGCACGGCCGAGCCGAGCGGCGCGCCCTGCCCCGGGTTGGTGCCCCAGGTCACGAACGGGGTGATCCGGCTGGCGTCGAGAGTCACCTCGGCGTCGAAGGTCGCGCCCTCGTCGGTGGGCAGGGTCCGCCAGTAGGCCACCGCCGCGTCCCAGTCGGCGCCCCGGGGCGCGTGCGGCCGCCCCTTGAGGTACGCGAACGTGGTCTCGTCCGGCGCGATCAGGCCGGCCTTGGCACCCCACTCGATGGACATGTTGGCGACGGTCATCCGCCCCTCCATGGACAACGCGCGGATGGCCTCGCCCCGGTACTCCACGATGTGGCCGCGCCCGCCGCCGGTGCCCACCTGGGCGATCAGCGCGAGGACCAGGTCCTTGGCGGTGACGCCGGGACCGAGCTGACCGGTCACCGTGACCGCCATGGTGCGCGGGCGGGCCTGCGGCAGCGTCTGGGTGGCCAGGACGTGCTCGACCTCACTGGTGCCGATGCCGAAGGCGAGCGCACCGAACGCGCCGTGGGTGGCGGTGTGCGAGTCGCCACAGACGATCGTCATGCCGGGCTGGGTGACGCCCAGTTGGGGGCCGATCACGTGCACGATGCCCTGGTTCTCGTCGCCGAGCGGGTGCAGCCGCACCCCGAACTCGGCGCAGTTGCGGCGCAACGTCTCGATCTGCGTACGCGAGGTGGGGTCCGCGATGGTGAGCAGGTCACCGCGGCGGGAGCGGAAGCTCGGGTCGTCGTACCCGGTCGGGGTGTTGTGGTCCTCGGTCGCGAGCGTGAGATCGGGACGGCGAACCGGACGACCGGCCAGGCGCAGCCCGTCGAACGCCTGCGGGCTGGTCACCTCGTGCAACAGGTGCAGGTCGATGTAGAGCAGGTCCGGTTCACCCTCGGCGGTCCGTACCACGTGCGCGTCCCAGACCTTCTCGGCCAGGGTCCTCGGTCGAGTGACTCCCACCATCTGGACATCCTAAATTCTGGGAGGTAAGTTTCGGCTTGTGGGACACAGTATGAGCGGTGTCGGCGTCCTCGACAAGGCGGTGGTCATCCTGGCCGCCTGTGTCGACGGCGCCAGCCTGGCCGAACTCGTTGAACGCACCAAGCTGCCCCGGGCCACCGCGCACCGGCTGGCGCAGGCGTTGGAGATCCACCGCATGCTGGTCCGGGACACCCAGGGGCGCTGGCGCCCGGGGCCCCGGCTCGGCGAGCTGGCCAACGCCGCCCCCGACGTGCTGCTGACCGCCGCCGAGCCGTTGCTGGCCGCGCTGCGCGACGCCACCGGGGAGAGCGCCCAGCTCTACCTGCGCCGCGCGGACGAGCGGGTCTGCGTGGCCGCCGCCGAGCGGGCCAGCGGCCTGCGGGACACCGTGCCGGTCGGCTCGGTGCTGCCGATGACGGCCGGTTCCGCGGCGCAGATCCTGCTCGCCTGGGAGCCCCCGGAGGCGGTCATGCCGCTGCTGCCCCGCGCCAAGTTCACCGGCCGCACCCTCGCCGAGGTACGCCGTCGCGGCTGGGCGCAGAGCGTCGCCGAGCGGGAGGCGGGTGTGGCGAGCGTCTCGGCCCCGATCCGCGACCGCACCGGCCGGGTGATCGCCGCGATCAGCATCTCCGGCCCCATCGAGCGCCTGGGGCGCCGACCCGGCGAACGCCACGCCATGGCCGTGGTCAGAGCCGGCCAGCGCCTCTCCGGCCTCTGACCCCGTCCCTCCCCCGACCCCGCACCGCCCTCGCCACCCCCGACCTGGCTCTGCACCCGCTCAACCCGGCGCTGGCCTGCCCCCTGGCCAGCGCCGCCCGACCCGGGCTCGGCCCACCTGGGCCGGAAGTTGACCAAGAGGTTCGCGTCCGCAGCCGCCTCCGGTGACGCAAACCTCTTGATCACCGAGGCCTGCGGCGGGGGGCGACCTCGACCCGATCTCCCGGCCGGTCGGGGTAGGGGTCGCTCGCTGTAGAGCTGATGTCGTGAACGAATCACGGGTGGGACGGACTGCCGCCGGGCCGCCGGCCCCGACCGGTGATTCGTCTACGACATCAGCTCTACAGCGTCTGCGGCACGCCTGTGGCTCCCGCTCGGCGGGCCGACTCCACGGAACCAGTCGCTCGCCGGGCCGCAGCCTGCGCGACACGCACCGGCCGGGCCGGCACTCGCTGAGCCGCAGCCTCCGGCACCTGACTCACCGGACCTCCGCCCGCCAGCACCTGGCGCTTCCTGAAGGGCGGCTCCGAGCGTCGGTCCACCACAGGTACGCACCCGGCCGGGGCCGCGGTCGGGAAAGGCGAACGGCCCGCCGCGCTGTCGCGAGACGGGCCGTTCGGCGATGTAGCCCCGACCGGATTCGAACCGGCGCTACCGCCTTGAGAGGGCGGCGTCCTGGGCCGCTAGACGACGGGGCCAGGCACTTTTCCTGCTTCACCGCCCTGGTGGGCGGCGCGGCTGTAGTCTAGCGGCACCACCAGCGTCCGACGACGAGGGGGTCCGGCGGTCCGGAAGCCGGGCAGACGAGGACACGGGAACACGAAGCAGCCCGCCCCACCGAGGTGGAACGGGCTGTCAGCACTGTAGCCCCGACCGGATTCGAACCGGCGCTACCGCCTTGAGAGGGCGGCGTCCTGGGCCGCTAGACGACGGGGCCAGAACTTCACCTACTTCCCCACCCTGGCGGGTGGGGAAGCTGCACTCTATCAGAGATCATCTGCCGTCCCTCGGGAGGGACGGAGCGGAACTCCGCCAGAATCCAGCGTCCGGGATTCTCGCGAATCCGCGGTTGCGCTGGGGTACCAGGACTCGAACCTAGACTAACTGAACCAGAATCAGTCGGGCTGCCAATTACCCCATACCCCATTGGCCCCTTGCGGCGCCGGGAATGAACTTTACCCTCCCCGCGCCGGCAGGCCAAATCCAACCCCCCGAAACGCCTGTGAGCTGCGAAAACGGGGCGTCGGACGCGTCAGGCGACCGGCACCACCGGATTGGTGAGCTCGCCGATCCCCTCGATCCGCACGGTGACCGTATCCCCCTCCGTGAGCGGGCTAACCCCCGCCGGCGTGCCGGTCAGCACCACGTCGCCGGGCAGCAGCGTCATCACGTGCGAGATGTAGGACACCAGGGCCGGTACGTCGAAGACCATGTCCTTCGTCCGGCCGAGCTGGCGTACCTCCATCTCGTCCGGGTTACGACCCACCTCGCACCGGATCTCCAGGTCGGAGACGTCCAGTCCGGTGGTGATCCAGGGGCCGATGGGGCAGAACGAGTCGAAGCCCTTGGCCCGGGTCCACTGCCCGTCGGAGCGCTGGAGGTCCCGCGCCGTCACGTCGTTGGCGCAGGTGTAGCCGAAGATGGCCTTCGCCGCGGCGGCCCGGTCGGCGCGACGGGCGCCCGGGGCGCCGATCACCACCGCCAGCTCCGCCTCGTGCTCGACCTGCTTGGAGAAGATGGGCAGCCGGATGGCGTCCCGCGGGCCGATCACCGACGTGGACGGCTTCAGGAAGAGCAGCGGCTCCTTCGGCACCTCGCTGCCGTGCTCGGCGGCGTGCTCGGCGTAGTTGCGACCGACACAGACCACCTTGCTGGGCAGGATCGGCGAGAGCAGTCGGACGTCGGAGAGCGCCCAGCGGGCGCCGGAGAAGGTGACCTGACCGAACGGGTGGCCCTCGATCTCGGCGATGGTCAGGCCCTCGGGGCCCACCCCCGGCTCGCCCTCGACGACCCCGAACGACATTCCCTTGGCATGAGCAAAACGAGCGATACGCACCTGGCCAATCTAGCTCCCGCCCAGCTGGTGGCACCCCCTCGACGCCGGAGGCCGCGGCGGGTCGGCGCAGGGTAGGGGATCGGCCGGCGATCGGGGCGGGCTTCGGCACTTCGTACCCGGGCGGAGTGTCCGCGCCCCTACCGTCGGCTCCGGAGGTTCGGTTCGTATGCCTGCATCGAGACGACACCACAGGGCCCTCGCCGTGTTCGTGAACGGCCTGGGCATCCTCGCCGCCGTATCGGCGCTGCCGACGGCGACGCCCACGACCAGGGCCGAAGCGGCACCGGCGGTCACCACGCCGGCCAGTCCGCCGGCCACGGCCACGCCCACCGGCCCGGCCGCCACACCCCTGCCCACGGGTCCGGCCACGCCGATGGCCACCCCTCAGCCGGCGGGGCACGCGCCGCCGGCGGCTCCCGGGGCGGCGGCGACCGGAGCCGTGATCCCGGTGCCCCCGGGGATGCCGGCGCCGGGGATGGCCACCACGGCGAATCCGGGTTCGCCCCGACCGGCCCAGCCGGTCACCGTGACGGTGGCACCGGCCGGGACGCCGGTGCCGGGCTACCGGATCCAGCTGCGCAACGACAGCGGCTTCCCGCTCGACACCACCGTGCGGCAGGAGCTGCCGGCCGGCGCGTCGCCGACCGCGGTCAGTGCGGGCGGTCGGGCCATCCGGTCCGCCGGGAACGGCACGGCCGAGGTGACCTGGCGGCTCCGGCTGCCCGCCCGCAGCACGACGACGTTGGACACCGCCCTGGCGGCGACCCCGCCGGGCACCTCGGTGACCGCCCCGGCCTGCGCGTTCACCAGCGACGGCAACCGGCCGTACGACTGCGCGACCGCCACCTGGCAGGCCGCGGCGGCACCGGCGACCCGGGTGGAGGAGGCGGCCCCGGCCTGGCGGCGGCCGCCGATCCTGGCGGCGGCGCTGGCCGCGCTGCTGGTGATCGCCGGCGGCGGCCTGTGGTGGGGGCAGCGGGCCCGGCGGCGGCGCAGCGGCGTCGAGCCGACCGGCGCGGCCCCGACGGTCGTCGGCAATCCCACGTACGCGGGCGGCACCGCCGCGCCCGGCGGTGGCACCGTCTACCCGCGCCCGGCCGCCCCGGGCGGGTCGGGGCGACGGCGGACGCCACCGGTCTGGATGATCGTCGGCGTGGCCGCGGCGATCCTGGCCGGGGTGGTCTTCGCCGCCGGGTGGACGGCCACCCAGCGGGTCGCCGCGATCGACACCACCAAGCAGCCCACCAGCGGCGCCTGGATGGGTCGCGGCGCCACCGGCAGCGTCGGCGTGCCGCTGCGCGAGAACGCGTTCGAGTTCACCGTCTACCGGGTGGCCTGCGAGACGGCCGGCCGGCCGGGGCGCCGGTGCCACGCGACCGTCGGGGTGCGCAACCTCACGCCCGAGCAGCAGGCGTGGCACGGCGAACTCCAGCGCGCCTACCTGCCCGGGGGCAACTGGGTCAGCACCGACGAGCCGGCCACCCGGCTGGCGAACCTGGGCCGGGACGTCTTCGCCCAGCCCGTCGCGGCCGGCAACCGGGTGGTGCTGCCGCTGGTGTTCACGCTCAACGGGCCGCAGAAGCCGAAGCAGCTGGAGCTGCGCAGCGGGGTCTTCTCCGCCGGGGTCCGGGTGGACGTGCCCTGACCGGCGGCCGGGCGGCGGTCGTACCCTTGGGTCCGTGACCGCCGCCCTCGCACCCGCCGCCCTCGACGCGGCCGACTGGCAGGCCCGCCGGGCCGCGCACGTCGCCCGGGATCTGCGTAAGCGCAACTCAGGCACCTCCCAGAGGTGGGGGGTATGCAAGCGGCACGAAGCGGACAACAAGGGCCCGAACCGTTGACCAGCATCCCCGCCGCAAGCTGGCTTCCTCTCCTGGAAGCTCACGAGAAGCGCGCCGACTCCCTTACCGCAGGCCACCGCGCCCGCAAGGCCAAGAGGGAACGCCACGCGATCGATGACTTCTTGTACGACTACTACGGCACTAGGCCCTCCGTGCTCCGACGGTGGCACCCGGGCGTCGGCGTCTCCTTGGAGCCCGGACCGAACGGCTCTGCCCCCCACCGGCAGTGGCGTTGGTACGCCACGGACGCGGACGGGGTCGTGAGCTTCGACGTCGCAGCGTTCCTCGTCGACCGGGCCGAGTCGGTGCGCTTCATCCATCGACTGTTGTCCGCGATCGCGTCGCGACCAGCCTTCACTGGCTGCTTCGGCCTGCACGAGTGGGCGATGGTGTACCGCCAACGTGAGCATCGGCATCCACTCCCCTTGCGACTTGGGCAAGAGGGCACTGACGCGGTAGTCGAATCTCACCAGATCCGCTGCACACACTTCGATGCGTTCCGGTTCTTCACCCCAGACGCAGTCAACCTCAACCGGCTCCAACCCACGAGGGAGAGCCAGGTAGAGCTTGACCAGCCGGGCTGCTTGCATGCGTCGATGGACTGCCACAAGTGGGCAACCAAGCTAGGCCCTGCGGTTCCAGGGGACTTGGCGCTCGACTGCTTCGAGTTGGCGAGGGACATCCGGCTACTCGACATGCAGGCATCCCCGTACGACTTCTCCTCCTACGGGGAGCCGGCGGTGGCTATCGAGACACCGGAGGGCAAGGCCGAGTACGTGGCTCGTCAACGCGAGTTCTCGCAGCGTGCTGGCCATCTACGTGCCCGGCTGATCGATGTGTGCGCGGCGCTGGTTGAAGGAGCGGAGCTACCGGCAAGGGTGGGGGTATGACCCCCTGAGACGCCCTCTCCGCACCGCTTCGTCATAGCATCCGCCATCTTGCCCCGGTTACAAGGTTGCCCAGAAGCGGCGATCTGGCTCTTGACCTGGGAAGACGACGCTGGCCAGCCAGCCATGACGGGCCTTGAACGGCCAGTTCCTTGCTCAAGGATAGGCGGCAGCGGTACGCTGATAGGTTAGATCATCATGCCCAGGCATGCCCGTAGGCGGGCCTGAGAGCCTTGCTGACAGCCGAACGGGCCCGGAAGGTGCACAGGTATACCCAACGCCGACTCGACGGCTTAGCGGCGCTCTGAGAGGGTTGAAGATCCTGAGGATGCGATGGAGCCGGCCAAGGGCCAAGCTGACGGCATCCGGCAAGCTTGAGCGGTGAACGTTGAGGCGGTACGAGTCGAGGGCCACGACGAGGTCCTAGCGCTTCATCGGATGCTCATGGAGTGCAAGGCCGAGGATCTTGGAAGCGTCTACGCGGGCAGCCCGTTCATCGCCGCCATCCAGCATCGTCTGGTTGACGCCCTTGAGGCCGCCGACCCGGGCCAGGGGTGGCGCACCTGGCGGAACGCGGATGCGCATCCCCACCGCGTAGAGGCGGTCCGCGTCCACCTGGCTCAGGCAGGCGAGTGGTGGCAGGACGCCAGCGACGAGCAGCGCACGGCATACGTGCGAGACCTCCTGGCACCGTTGCGGCCCTCGCAGGAACTGCTGGCCGAGCTGTCAGGAACGCCAGCGTCGGCAGGGCGATGCAGCGGCAGGAAGCCGGGGAGGATGTTCCGCCTACGCGCGTAGGCGCGCGCCCCCGCCTGCGCGTACTAAAGGAACTACTCCGTAGGAGTAGTGCTGTTCTGCTGTAGATCTATAACCTGTAGATCTGTAGATCTCTAGATAGACCCCGAAGGGGTCTCTATCTGCATAGCTGCATACCAGTAGACCCTGGATAGACCCCGAAGGGGTCTCTTCCTGTAGAGCTGATACCAGTAGCGCTGGGATGCAGGGGCACTGCCGCGAAGCGTCCGCGCCACAGGATCGCCTGCGCTCCCTGGTGTTCATGCGTCGGCGGAGAACCTGAAGATCAGGAGTCCGAAGATGGGCCCCTTCGGGGCCCTCTCCCCGGTTCGGTTCCTCCCCTGTGTCAGATGCTCGCAACCTTCGCAGGGTCTCCCGCCCTGAACAACACATCGACATGCCGCTCATCGGTGCGGCGGACGCCACGCCCCTTCTGGCGGAGACGGCAGCTCACGACAACCGCGAGGATCAGGGACCGCCTGCGGTCTACATCCAACCCATCCCAGTGACGGCGTACCTGCTCGTCCGTCATCCCGGTGACGCCCTTGACCGCGCTGTCACTCCCCAGTTGGGATAGCTGATCCTCCAACTCATCCACCCGACTGCGCATGGTCTGGGATGCAGTCAGGAACTGCGATCGCGTAACGAGCCCGGCGGCGTAGTCGGTGGCCAGATCATCGAGCCGTGACCGCAGGCTCCCCAGTTCGTCCCTCATCTGCTGAACAGGCAGGTCATCCTCGCTCTGCTCGAACGCTTCCGCGAACTGGGGAGCGGTCAGGAACCGGATCACACGCTCGCTGACCATGGTGTCAGCCTCGTCCTGACGGTGGGATACGCAGTGCTTGAGCTTGCACTCGTACACGGCGTAGCTACCCTGCTCGCCCTTCCGTCCACGCCGTGCCGTGCGGATGGGGCCACCGCACTTGGCGCAGGTAGCGACACCCGTCAGCAGGCTGCGACGGGGACCGCCACCACCAGTCTTGCGGGCAGGGGAGTTGAGCACACGGACGGCGGAACGGTAGATCTCCTCGGGCACCAAGGCATCCCAGTTCCCAGGGCCGACCTCACCCCCTGCGTACGTACGGATAGCGCAGTTCCTGGCAGACACGAGGAGCTGACGAACAGTCGCGCCCGTCCAGCTCCTCCCCCTGGTGGTGAGCATGCCCTCGCGGTTCCACTCGTCAGCGATCGACAACAGGGAGCGCCCCGCCAGCAGATCCTGGTACGCACGCTGAACGGCGTCGGCTTCGCCAGCACGAGGCGATCCGTCACGCTCGTATCCGAAGGGTCGAGCCGACCACCAGGGCCGGCCCTGGGAAGCGCGCTGCGTGGCTGCCAGGCGCTGACGAGCAGCCTTCTGCTGGCCCTCGAACTGAGAGAACGCGGTGACCACGTTGGCCATCAGGACGCCTGTCGGGTTGCTCAGGTCCAGCATCCCTGCGGTCACGGCGTGGACGGGTACGCCGTAGCTGATCACCCGGTCCAGCTCACGGGTGAGGCGGACGAGCCGGTCGAGATGCCAGACGATGATGGCATCAGGCTTCGGGCTCAGGGTGAGCAGCTTCTCGAACGCCGGCCGGACACGGCCGGTCGTAGCGCTGATGCTGTTGTCGATCAGCTCCCGCGTCACCGTCCAGCCCTGACGCGCTGCCAGCTCCCGGCAGGCTTCGAGCTGCCGATCAACGCCCAGCTCGTTACCCAGCTTGTCCAGGCTGAGCCGTGCGTAGATGACGACGTCCATCCCTGCGTTCCCTCCCTCGAAGTTGCCTGGGATGAGGATACGCATGGACCTCTACAAGTGGTCGTACAAGCTCTCGCCGCTGGTCGCCTCCGAGCTGGTGGCGGACTGCTTCGCGCTGGCCAGGGAGATCCGGGCGCTGGACATGCGGGCCAGCCCGTACGACCTGGCCGCGCTCGGCTACCCGCCGGTGCGGGTGGAGACTCCTGAGGGCCGGGCCGAGTACGCCGCCGCCCAGCGCGGCTTCGCCGAGCGGGCCGCCGTGCTGCGCTCCCGCCTGCTGACCGCCCTCGACGCCGTCGCCTGACCGCGGCTGGGCGCCCTCCCGCCAGTCAGTCGGGCGCCGGCCGGTTCACGCCGCCGGGCGCAGCCGCTCCTCCAGCTCCGCCATCGTCTCGACGAACCAGAGCTGGCGTCCGCGGTTGGACTCGGTGACGAAGTCCCGCAGGGCGGTGCTGCGCGCGACGTGCGCGGAGATGTCCCCGACCACCACCACCGGCAGCCGGTAGTTGACGAACTTCTGCACCAGCTCACCGGCCACCCCGGTGCGCAGCGTGAAGAACTCGTCGGCGAGCCGCCGCACCGGCAGCACCACCAGCTCCGCCTGCTGGCCGAGCGCCTCGCCGATCACGTCCAGCGCGTCGCCGCCCCCGCACAGCCGGGGCCCGTCGGGGGCGCAGGCGAGCAGCGAACGACCGTGCAGCGTGACGAGGGTGTCGGTGGACATGCTGGCAGCCTAGGCACCGCTCCCCCGCGGGCACACCGGATTTGCCGCTCAGTCGCCGTCGACCCGGCGGTCCCGCTTGCGTTGCGACTGGCGCTTCTTCTCCGCCAGCCGGCGTTCCTTGGCGCCGCGCGACGGGCGGGTCGGCCGTCGGGGCGGTGGTGGCGGCGCGACGGCCTCGCGCAGCAGCGCGGTCAGCCGCTCCCGGGCCGCCTCCCGGTTGGCGAGCTGGGCGCGGTGTTCGCTGGCGGCGATGGTCACCACCCCGTCGACCAGGCGGCCGGCCAGCCGTTCCAGCGCCCGCGCCCGCAGCGCCGGCGGCAGGCTGGGCGAGGCGGCCAGGTCGAAGCTCAGCTCCACCCGGGAGTCTGCGGTGTTGACCCCCTGCCCGCCGGGCCCGGACGAGCGGGAGAACCGTTCCCGCAGTTCGGCGGTGGGCACGATCCACCGGTCGGTCACCCGCAGTCCGTCGTCCACGCCCCGAGGCTAGCGCCCCTTGGGGGCATCGTGGGTGGCGGACGAGCTCGGCGACGGGCTGGGGGCCGGTTCCGCCTGCTCATGGTCGGGGCCGACGGCGGCGTACGCGACCGCCCCGACGAGCAGCAGCGCAACCACGCCGACCTTGGTCGCGGCCAGTCTGATCAGCAGCCACGCAGCCCGACGCAGGCCAGGCACACTGTCCTTGGTGACCTGATAATCCCTCCACCCACGCCGCGCGCGGGCGTAGGCCGCGCCCATCACGCCGCCAACCAGAACACCGGTCGCCAGCAGGACCGCCATGAGTGATCGCTCCACCCATGTCAGTATCCATACTCAGCGTGATATTGCTATGGCCCGATGGTTCCTCGCCAGGAATCCGACAGTTTTACCGTTACGACCGCCGCGTCCCGGGCGCGCCCGACTCAGCCGCCTTTGCCGATGATGGTGTCGGCGGTCTGCTGCACCTGCTCGATCGGGATGGCGAACCCGATGCCGATCGAGCCGTTGCCGTCGATCGTGGCGATCGCGGTGTTCACCCCGACCACCTCCCCCCGGGCGTTGACCAGCGGCCCTCCCGAGTTGCCCGGGTTGATCGAGGCGTCGGTCTGCACCGCGCTGCGCCGGGTGGTGCCGAGGCGTACTTGACGGTCCAGGGCGCTGACGATGCCGGCGGTGACCGTCCCGGCCAGGCCGAGCGGCGAACCGACCGCCAGCACCGGCTCACCGACCTTGGTGGAGCGTGGCTTGGCCAGCGGCAGCGGCGCCAGCCCGGCCACCGCCGGCACCCGGAGCACCGCCAGGTCGCTGCCCGGCTCCCGGCCGACCACCTCGGCGGCGTACCGCCGGCCGTCGGAGAGCTCCACGGTCACCTCGCCGCCACCGCCCTTGGCCAGGATGTGGTCGTTGGTGACGATGTGCTGCTGGTTGTCGATGGCGAACCCGGAGCCGGACGCCGAACTGGCCGCGCCACCGCCGACCATCACCGACACCACGCCCGGCACGGTCTTCTGCGCCGCGGTCACCAGCTCGGCCGGCACCGGCGCGGCGGACGCCGCCGAGGGCCCCGCGCCGCCGTCCCGTCCGGCCACCCAGCCACCGGCCGCCGCGCCGGAGACGGTGGAGAGCGCCACCACCGCCGCCGCCGTCAGCAGCCGGCCGCGCCAGCCCCGCCGCGACGGGCCCTCCCCCGCCCCCGGTACGTCCCACCGGGGCCGCCCATCCGGTCCCAGCTCGGGCGAGACGAACCACGGTCCCCGGGGCTCGCCCAGTCCGGTCTGCACTGCCATGCGTGCGCTCCTCACTGTCGCTTCGGCGGGCTCAGGGCAGGCGGGAGAACCAGCGCATCGACCCGGCCGCGGCGCCCATCGCGAACATCAGCCCGAGGCCGATGAACCGGGCGGAGATGTCCTGGCGTTCGGTGCGGTAGCCGACCGACGAGCCGATGTCCTCGTAGACCTTGCGCAGTTCCGCGCTGTTGCCCGCCTCGTGGAAGCCACCCCCGGTGTCCTCGGCGACCGCCTTGAGGGTCTGCCCGTCGACCGGCACCTGGATTGGCCGGCCGCCCCGGTCGACGAACCCGCCGGGGGTGCCGAAGGAGATGGTGTGCACGGGCACCTTGGCCGTCACGGCCGCGGCGGCGGCCTCCATCGGGTCCATGCCGGAGGTGTTCGCCCCGTCGGAGAGCAGGATGACCCGGGCCGGCGGTGGCTTCTTCGCCGCCGTCGAGTCCAGGCTCTTGACCGCGCCGAGCGAGGCGCTGATCGCCTCGCCGATCGCGGTGCCCTGCACCCCGGTGATGCCCTCGGCGAGCCGGTCGATCCCCTCGTGCAGCGCCTCCCGGTCCGTGCCGGGCGGCACCACCACCGCCGCGCTGCCGGCGAACGCGACCAGGCCGACGTTGAATTCGTCGGGCAGGCCGTCGACGAACCGCCGGGCCGCGTGCTTGGCGGCGGCGAGCCGGTCCGGTTCCACGTCGGTGGCGAGCATCGAGGTGGAGACGTCGACGGCGACCATGACGGTGGCCCGTTCGCGGGGCACCCGCACCTCGGCCGTCGGCCGGGCGAAGCCGACCACCAGCAGCGCCAGCATGGCCAGGAAGAGACCGGCCGGCACGTGCCGCCGCCAGGCCGGCCGGGTCGGCGCGACCCGGTCGAGCAGCCGGAGGTTGGTGAAGCGCACCGCGTACCGGCTGCGCCGGCGCTGGGCGAGCAGGTAGCCGCCGGCCAGCGCGAACACGCCGAGCAGCAGCAGGAGCCGGGCGGGCGACTGCCAGGTCACGCGACACCTCCCCGGGCGGCGGCCGGCGCGGCGGCCAGGCGGCGCTGCGCGTGCACGTGCCGTACCACGTCGGCGGTCCAGTCCCGGTCGGTGCGCAGCGGCAGGTGGGTGGCGCCGGACCGGCGCAGCGCCCGGCGTACCTGCTCGCGCTGGGCGGCCGCCGCGCTGGCGTAGCGCCGGCGCAGCGCCTCGTCGCCGGTCCAGACCTCCCGCCGCCGGCCGGTCTCCGGGCAGACGAGCGTGATCAGGCCGACGTCGGGCAGTTCCAGCTCGCGCGGGTCGGTGATCTCGACCGCGAGCACCTGGTGCCGGGCGGCGAGGCGGCGCAGCGCCGGCTCCCAGGGCGCGGGCTCGTCGTCGTGCTCCGGCAGGCCGTCGAGGAAGTCGGAGACCACCACGACCAGGCCGCGCCGGGTGGCGACCCGCTGCACGGCCGCGAGCGCCTCCACCAGGTCGGGTGGGTCGGGCGGGACCGTCCGCTCGTCGTGGTCACCGGTACGCGGCGCGGCCAGCAGCGTGCGGAGCACGCCCAGCAGATGGGTACGGCCGCTGCGGGCCGGGAAGCGGCGCAGCCCGGTCGGGGTGAGCAGCTGCGCGCCGAGCCGGTTGCCGGTGCCGGCGGTGAGGAAGCCGATCGCCGCGACGGCGGCCACCGACAGCTCCCGCTTGTCCAGTTCGGCGGTGCCGAACTCCATGCTGGGGCTGGCGTCGACCAGCAGCCAGGTGCTCAGTTCCCGGTCGGCGTCGACCTCGCGGACGTGCGGCACGGTGGTGCGGGCGGTCACCGCCCAGTCCATCCGGCGCACCTCGTCCTCGCCGGGGCGGTACTCCCGGCTGCCGGCGATCTCGCTGCCCGGCCCGGGCAGCAGACCCCGGTGCTGGCCCTGGAGCAGCCCGTCCAGCCGACGGGTGACGGTCAGCTCCAGCCGGCGCAGCCGCTGGTTCCCGGCGAGGTCGGCCAGGCCCGGTCCGGCGGGCGCCGGCGCGGTGCGGCGCCTCATGCGGCAGCCAGGTCGGCGGCGTGCTCGGGCTGCCCGGTGGCCAGCACGGGCGGGGGCACCGCCTGCACCAGCCGGTGCACCAGCGCCTCGGGCGAGACCCCGTCGGCGACCGCGTCGAAGGAGAGCACCAGCCGGTGGGCCAGCACGTCGACGGCGAGATCGCGGACGTCCTCCGGCAGCACGTACTCCCGGCCGCGCAGCAGCGCCTGGGCGCGGGCCGCGGCGACCAGGCCGAGGGTGGCCCGGGGGCTCGCCCCGTACGCCAGCATCGGGGCGATCTCCGGCAGCCCGAAGCGGCCCGGGTCGCGGGTGGCGAGGATGAGGCGGACGACGTACTCGGCGAGCGCGTGGTGCACGAAGACGTGCTCGGCGCGCTGTTGCAGCCCGCGCAGCCGGCCCGGGTCGAGCACCTGGTGGGCGCGGGGCCGGTCGGTGCTCATCCGGTAGAGGATGGCCAGCTCGTCGGCATCGCTCGGGTAGTCCACGACGATCTTCATGAGGAACCGGTCGCGCTGCGCCTCGGGGAGCTGGTAGACCCCCTCGGACTCGATCGGGTTCTGGGTGGCGAGCACCAGGAACGGCACCGGCACCGGCCAGCTCCGGCCGCCGATGGAGACCTGGCGCTCGGCC
Organism: Micromonospora sp. A200; assembly: GCF_029893845.1. Taxonomy (NCBI): domain Bacteria; kingdom Bacillati; phylum Actinomycetota; class Actinomycetes; order Micromonosporales; family Micromonosporaceae; genus Micromonospora; species Micromonospora sp. A200. Next base: position 160,499 of record NZ_JARXXY010000015.1, read on the forward strand.
ATCGCCTCCAGCAGGGCGGACTGCACCTTGGCCGGGGCCCGGTTGATCTCGTCGGCCAGCACCATGTTGGCCATGATCGGGCCCAGCTCGACGTCGAAGCTCTCCTTCGACGCCCGGTAGATGCGGGTGCCGACGATGTCGGAGGGGACCAGGTCGGGGGTGAACTGGATCCGGGAGAAGGTGCCGCCGACGACGGTGGCGAGGGTGTGCGCGGCGAGGGTCTTCGCCACGCCGGGTACGCCCTCCAGCAGGCAGTGCCCGTCGGCGATCAGTGCGGTGAGCAGGCGCTCGACGAGCCGATCCTGCCCGACGATCACGCGTCTGACCTCGAAGAGGGTCTGTTCCAGCTCGGTGGCCGCCGCGTCGGGATCGGCCGGGCTGGGCAGGCTGGCCAGGGTGTCCGAGATGTCCGTCACGGTGCTTGCTTCCCGGGGTACCGGGCGGACAAACGTCGGAATATCACCCCCTGGCAGGCACTTTCCCACCCGGAGCGGGACGAGGCACCCGTTACCTCGTTAGCGGGCGACGACGGTGCGTTCCACACCAGACGGTGCCGACCCCCACGTGCGGGCCAGCACCGTGGCGGGCGGTGCTCTCAGTTGGCGACGACCAGGTGGAACGGGCGGTCGGCCGCCGAGCCGCCGGAGGTCCGGGTCTGGACGAAGACCGCGTTGGGAGTCAGGTAGCGCGGCGCGACGGCCACCTCACCACCCGGTGGGACGTCACCCGGGTCGTTGGTGCCGATCGTCGCCACGTGCACCGTCAGCAAGACGTGAAACGCTGACTCCTCAACGCTTCTCACCCGGCTTGAGCTGGGGTTACTACGCTCTGTTGTGCCGCCACAGCCAGGAGGAAAGTGGCACTGGAAAAAGCCGAGCGGCAATAGTCGATCAAGGCGTTCGACATTCTTTCCGGGTGACTGTCGTAATTGCGAGAAGCGAGGGCTGCACCATTCATGAAAACGGGTCGGGGGCCTGCGGCGCGGGCGTGAGCGCTAGCCTGACGTCCATGATCACCACAGAGCCGCCGGCCCGGACCCGACCGCCGGTACGCGCCCTGCTCTGCTGGCTGGCGGTCGTGCCCGGTGCCGCCTGGGCGCTGGTCCGCCTCGCCGGGCTGGAGCGCGGGCCGCTGGTACAGGCGGTCGCCTTCACCCCGTACGTGGCGGGCTGGAGCCTGGTCGCGCTGGTGCTGGCGCTCGCCCTGCGGCGCCGCGGGCCGGCGGTGGCCGCGGCGGTGGTGGCGTTGGCGCTGCTCGGCGCGGTGGCCCCCCGGGCGGTCGCCGCCGACCAGCCGGCGGCCGGCGGGCCGGTGCTGCGGGTGCTCACCGCCAACCTGCTCAAGGGCGGTGCCGACGCGCGGACGTTGGTGGAGCTGGTGCGCCGGCACCAGGTGGACCTGCTGGCCGTGCAGGAGTTCACCCCGGAGGCCCGCGACGCGCTCGACCGGCAGGGCCTGGCCCGGCTGCTGCCCCACCGGCAGCTCAACCCGGAGGTCGGCACCACCGGCTCCGCCCTCTACTCGCGGCTCCCGCTCGCCGAGGGTGGCTTCCGGCGCAACGCCGGCTTCCAGTTCACCCAGGCGTACGCCGTCCTCGCGGTGCCGGGGGCGCCCCCGGTGCGGATCGAGTCGGCGCACCCGGCCGCCCCCTACGCCGTCGCGGCGGTCGACGAGTGGTTCACCGACCTGCGGGCGCAGCCCCCGGCCACCCCCGAGGGGCCGCTGCGCATCCTCGCCGGCGACCTCAACGCCACCCTCGACCACGCCCCGCTGCGCGCGCTGCTGGCCACCGGGTACGTCGACGCGGCCGACGCCGCCGGGGCGGGGCTCGCCGGCACCTGGGGCCCGTACGACGGCGACCTCATCCCACCGGTCACCATCGACCACGTGCTGGTCGACCGGCGGATCGCCGTCCGGTCCGTCGCCGTGCACCCGGTGCCCGGCAGCGACCACCGCGCGGTGCTGGCCGAGCTGCGCCTGCCGGCGGCCTGACCCCGGCGGGCCCCGACCCGGCCCGACCGCGCCGACGGGCGGCTCAGACCCGGGCGCGGTCCAGGCCGAAGGTGAGCGCGTCGACCAGGGCGTGCCAGCTCGCCTCGACCACGTTGGGGTGCACGCCGACGGTGGTCCAGTCGCGGCCGGTGCCGTCCGCGGTCTCCAGCAGCACCCGGGTCACCGCGCCGGTGCCGTGGCTGCCCTCCAGGATGCGCACCTTGTAGTCGGCCAGCTCGAAGTCGCGCAGCTCCGGGTAGTGCCGGGACAGGCCGACCCGCAGCGCCTCGTCGAGGGCGTTGATCGGGCCGTTCCCCTCGGCGGTCGCGATCACCCGCTCGCCGCGTACCCGGATCTTCACGGTCGCCTCGGAGACCACCGCGCCGTCCTCCCGGTGCTCGACCAGCACCCGGTAGGACTCCAGCGCGAACGGCCGGGGCGGCGCGGCGTCCGGCAGCTCCGAGCGGACCAGCAGCTCGAACGACGCGTCCGCCGCCTCGAACGACCAGCCACCCGCCTCCAACTCCTTGACCCGGCTGGTGACCTTCGACAGCGCCTCCGGATGGCCGGCCAGGTCCAGGCCCAGCTCGCGGCTCTTGAGCTCGACGCTGGCCCGGCCGGCCATCTCGGTCACCAGGATCCGCATGTCGTTGCCCACCACCGACGGGTCCACGTGGTTGTAGAGCAACGGGTCGACCTTGATCGCGCTCGCGTGCAGCCCGGCCTTGTGGGCGAAGGCGGCGGCCCCGGCGTACGCCTGGTGGGTGTCGGGGGCGATGTTGGCGATCTCGGCGATGGCGTGCGCGACCCGCACCATCTGCTCCAGGCAGCCCTCCGGTAGGACGGGCAGCGCGAGCTTGAGCTGGAGGTTGGCGACGACCGCGAAGATGTCGGCGTTGCCGGGGCGCTCGCCGTACCCGTTGGCGGTGCCCTGGACGTGGCGGACCCCGGCCTCGACGGCGGCGACGGTGTTGGCCACCGCGCAGGCGGTGTCGTTCTGGGCGTGCATGCCGAACAGCTCCGGGGCGATGCCGGTGCGCGCGGTCAGGTCGGCGATCGCGGCCGTCACCATGGACGGCAGCATCCCGCCGTTGGTGTCGCAGAGCACGAACCGCTCGGCGCCGGCGGCGAGCGCGGTCTCCACCACCGCCGCGCCGTACGCCGGGTCGTGCCGGTAGCCGTCGAAGAAGTGCTCGCCGTCGACGAAGACCCGCCGGCCCTCGGCGACCAGGTGGGCGACGGTGTCGCGGATCATCGCCAGGTTCTCCGGGCCGGTGGTGCGCAGCGCCCGCTCGACGTGGCGGAGGTCGGCCTTGGCGACCAGGGCGACCGCCGGGGTCTCGGCGTCGAGCAGCCCGCGCACCTGCGGGTCGTCCGCCACCGGCACCCCGGCCCGGCGGGTGGCGCCGAAGGCGACCAGGACGGCGTGCCGCAGGTCCAGCTCGGTCCGCGCCCGGCGGAAGAACTCGGTGTCCTTCGGCACCGCGCCCGGCCACCCGCCCTCGATGAAGCCCACCCCGAACTCGTCGAGCAGCCGCGCGACGGCCAGCTTGTCGACCACCGAGTAGCTGAGCCCCTCACGCTGGGCACCGTCGCGCAGCGTCGTGTCGTACACCTGGAACGTCATGGGAGTGCCTTCCTCACGGACCTCGGGCGGGGGAGCAACAAAAAGACCCCCCGCGGATGCGGGAGGTCTGCGCGCTCGGCGGAGGGGAAGCCGGCGCGCTAGCTGTCAATAATCAGGACGGTGCTGGTCACGATCGCCACTCTGCCACCCCACCCCTGGTTTTGGGAGGCACAATCCACATACCGGGACGGTTACCGAGTGTGTCCAGTACCCGATCAATCACCGCGACCCGGACGGAACGCGGCGCTGGTGATCGACTTCACAAGTCACCCGGCCGCCACCAGGCGGAAACAACGCTGCGGAAGTATCTGGAACCGATCCAGTTACCGGCCCCGCGCCGTTGACAACCGCTGCCAAGGAGGACCCGTGCTCACTGTCAGTGACCGCTTCCCTGAGTACGAACTCACCGCCTGCGTCTCGCTGGACGCCGACAAGGCGTTCGAGACCATCAACCACAAGTCCTACGAGGGCAAGTGGCGGGTGGTCTTCTTCTGGCCGAAGGACTTCACCTTCATCTGCCCCACGGAGATCGCCGAGTTCGGCCGCCTCAACGGCGAGTTCACCGACCGCGACGCCCAGGTGCTCGGCGTCTCGGTGGACAACGAGTTCGTCCACTACGCCTGGCGCAAGGACCACCCGGACCTGCGCGAGCTGCCCTTCCCGATGCTCAGCGACATCAAGCGCGAGCTGACCGCCGACTGCGGCGTGCTCGGCGAGGACGGCGTGGCGCAGCGGGCCACCTTCATCGTCGACCCGGACAACGAGATCCAGTTCGCCATGGTCACCGCCGGCTCGGTCGGCCGCAACGTCTCCGAGGTGCTGCGGGTGCTCGACGCCCTGCAGACCGACGAGCTGTGCCCGTGCAACTGGAACAAGGGCGGCGAGACCCTGGACGCCAACGCGCTGCTCACCGGCGCCGGTGCCTGAGATGGGTCTGGACGCGGTCAAGGCGGCTCTGCCCGAGTACGCCAAGGACATCAAGCTCAACCTCGGCTCGACCGTCGGCACCTCGACCCTCAAGCCGGAGCAGGCCTGGGGCACCGCCCTGGCCTGCGCGGTCGCGGCGCGTAACCCGGTCGTGCTGAAGGAGATCGCCGACGAGGCGACCGCCCACCTCACGCCGGAGGCGATCGAGGCCGCCAAGGGCGCCGCCACCATCATGGCGATGAACAACGTCTACTACCGCGCCAAGCACCTGATCGGCGACGACCAGTACGCCTCGATGCCGGCCCGGCTGCGGATGCAGATCATTGCCCGACCGGGCGTGGACAAGGGCGACTTCGAGCTGTGGTGCCTCGCCGTCTCGGCGATCACCGGCTGCGGCGTCTGCCTGGAGTCGCACGAGAAGGCGCTGCGTGGTGCCGGGTTCACCCGGGAGCAGGTGCACGAGGGGCTGCGCATCGCCGCCGTCGTGCACGCCGCCGCGGTGGCCCTCGACGCGCAGGCCGCGCTGGCCTGAGCCGGTGGGTGTACCTATCACCGCAACCGGGTAGGTAGGGATCCGACAGGCAAATCCCCCGAGAAAGTCGAGAAAGGGAGTGTTGACGCCATGGAGCGGCTCGACCCTCGAACGACCCACGGGACGCCGGATCCGCTGACCCAGGGTGGTCAGGGCGCCTTCGCGGGCGGCGCGCCCGCCGGGCGTTTCGATCCGTGGAGCTACCGGGACGACGCCAGGGTGACCGGTGTCGACCTGGTCGGCTACAAGGTGGAGGCGAGTGACGGCGGTATCGGCAAGGTGGACCGGGCCAGCCACGAGGTGAACTCCAGTTTCCTCGTGGTGGACACCGGTCCGTGGATCTTCGGCAAGAAGGTCATGCTGCCGGCCGGCACCGTCAACCACGTCGACCACGACGAGCGGAAGGTCTACGTCGACCGGAGCAAGGACCAGATCAAGGCCGCGCCCGAGTACGACGAGACGACCGACACGGACCCGGCGTACCGGGACAAGCTCGGCGGTTACTACGACGACACCTACTCGTCGATTCCGCCGGGCACGGCCCGGTAACGGAGGCACCTGCAACCAGCGGCCGGCGGGGCACATCGTGGCCCCGCCGGCCGTTACCGTGTCAGGGGTGGACGCCCCGGAGACCCCCTTCCCCGCACTGTTCAACTTCCGCGACGTCGGCGGCTACCGCAACCGGGACGGGCGGACCGTCCGGCACCGCCGCCTCTACCGCTCCGACTCGCTGCACCGGATCGACGAAACCGACCGGGCCGCGTTCACCGCGCTCGGCATCCGCACCGTCATCGACCTGCGTCGTCCCACCGAGGTGGCGCGGGACGGCCGGGTGCCGGCCTACGACGGCCTCACCTACCGGCACATCCACCCGGAGCACGCGGACTGGGCGCAGCGCCGGTACGAGCCGGGGGCCAGCCTGGCCCGCTACCTCGCCGACCGGTACGCCGACCTCGCCCAGACCGGCACCGCCGGGCTGGCCGAGGCGATCGGGCTGATTGCCGACAGCGCCACCGCCCCGGTGGTCGTGCACTGCGTCGCCGGCAAGGACCGCACCGGTATCGTCTGCGCGCTCACCCTCTCGGTGCTCGGCGTGAGCGACGCCGACATCGCCGAGGACTACGCGCTGAGCAGCGAGGCGTCGGCCCGGTTCAGCGCCTGGCTGGCGGCCACCGCCCCGCAGACCGAGGAACCGCCCCCGCCGTTCCTGGCCTCGCCGGCCGAGGCGATGGCGCTCTTCCTGACCGAGCTGCGGCAGGGGCACGGCTCGGTGGAGGGCTACCTGCGCCACTCCGGAGTGACGGACGACCAGGTCGCCGCCCTCCGCGACCACCTGCTGGAATAGTGCGGTGTCCACTAACGTTCACTGGGTGTCCGGTGGGTGTTGTGGATCCTCGCCGGGTGGGCGAGCGACTCCCCACCGGGTGGTGGGGCGGGCCTCCGCGGGCCAACTGATCCTCGCGCCACCCATGCTGGGCGCCGCGGGTCACGTCGGGA